>JAVBLE010000037.1:0-51493 GCA_031553685.1 Paludibacteraceae bacterium
AGTGGAAACTTCAAAAGAAGTTCCCACTACACAGGATAGTCTTCAGTACAAAGAATCGCACAATGACTTCCTTTGGCTGATACAAAGATAAATATTTTAATTTTTCGTCAAAAATAATTTGGAAACTAACACAGTACCTCCACTCTACTCCTCGTCCCTCGTCGTTTTGGTCGACATGACGGAGTTTCTTTTCCTACCCCATACATAATTTATATTCGTCATGTCGAGCGAACCAGAGGTCACGACCAAAGGGAGTAAACGCAGTGTAGTCGAGACATCGCAAGTATAGGTATATGGTTAGGATATAATTTCGTGCGTTTGCCCTAGTAACTTAATTTTTTTGAAGTTACTGCCTTTATTTTTTAGTATCTTTGTACCTGTTTATTTTTCAAAAAAGCAAGGATTAAAATTCTCCATGTTACAGTTTAGACCTTTTTCAATTGACGACGAACCATTGGTAAGTCGTTTTTTAGCTATAAATAATTATCGGAATTGCGATTTCTCTTTTGCCACTATTTTTTGCTGGCAGCACCAATATCATACTTCGTTTGCCATGGCTGACGATTTTTTCTTTATCCGTTACATTTGTGATGATGGGCTTCCCTGCTATATGATGCCACTTGGCGAAGGAGATTTGAGCCTCGCATTGAATGTAATTTTGAATGATGCTCGAGAGAATAATTATCGTTTTCGAATACATGCTATTACCTTGGAAATGTTTCAAGACATTGAAAAAGCTGTCCCAAACACATTCCGTTTTGTCGAAAACCGCGATTATTACGAGTATATTTACCTTTCGTCCGATTTAATTAACCTAAGCGGAAAACGCTTTCAAGACAAACGAAACCACATAAACCGTTTTCGCCGCGAATATCCCAATTTCGAATATAAAACGATTACGCCCGAATTATACCCTGCTTGCCTGGATTTATATTACCGTTGGGCTACAGATCATCGGCAACGCAATCCCGGAGAGGATTTGGATGGAGAAGAGCAATCTGTATTGGTGGCATTCGAATATTTTGAGCGATTAAAATTTCGTGGTGGTAGCCTTTGGGTCGATGACCAAATCGTAGCATTCTCTTATGGAGCGCCTGTTTGCGACGATACTTTTGTGGTTCATGCCGAAAAAGCCATGCACAACATTCCCGGCGTTTTCCAGATGATGAACCAGCAATTTGTGGCGCACGAAGCTACCGAATTTGTTTACATTAATCGTGAAGAAGATTTAGGTTTGGAAAGTTTGCGCAAAGCTAAATTGTCATATAATCCTGTGCGATTTCTTGAACGCGGAAGTGTATTTTTGATAGAAAAATAAAAAATTATGGAAAATAAGACATCTCAACATTCAAGTTTGAAATATATTTTGAGCGGAGCTGCCGGTGGGGCAATCGTTCTGCTCTTTTGTTGCATATTCGGTTTCTCGGCTGCCGATAGTACAAGCCAAGTGCAAAGTTGCCAATTACGCCAAACTGTTGAATCGTCCGAACTTCCCAAGTCAATGACCTTTGCCGATCAAGAACTGCCTCTTACACGCTACGATGTGCGTGAACGATTCGACCGCGAGATTTCGGTTATCACCTATCAGCATTCGTTTACTTTGCAAACCTTGAAAAACGCCAATCGCTATTTCCCGATTATCGAACCTATTTTGGAAGAAAACGCTATCCCAAACGATTTCAAATACCTCGCATTAATCGAAAGTAATTTCAATATCCGGGCACTATCGGGCGTAAAAGCCGCCGGATTTTGGCAACTCATGCCCGAAACAGCCAAAGAGTTAGGCTTAGAGGTAACCGACTCGGTCGACGAGCGTTATGATATTGAAAAATCAACCCGTACTGCCTGCAAATATCTAAAAAAAGCGTATGCCGTTTTTGGCGATTGGGTTTTGGTTGCAGCCTCGTATAATGCAGGCATGGGAAGGATTCAAAATGCAGTGTCGGCACAAAAAACAAGCAGTTTTGAAGACCTTTGGCTCAATGAGGAAACCAGCCGGTATGTATTTCGCCTGTTAGCCATGAAAGCCTTTTTGAAAGAGCCCAAAGCATACGGGTACTATATTCGCAAAGATCAGTTTTATCCCGAAATCCGTACCACCGAAATTACAGTATCCGAATCTATTCCCGATTTAGGTACTTTTGCACAACAACATGGTGTGCCTTATGTGCAATTCAAGTCATTTAATTTGTGGTTGCGCGGCTCAAAGCTTGAGAATAAAACCGGGAAAACATACAAAATTCTGATTCCAAATAAAGATGATTTGGAGTTTGATGTGAAAAAAGTGAGGATGTATCAGGAAAATTGGGCGATGTAATAAATAATACTTATCATGAAACAAAAATTTGTATTTAAAAATCAAGTGTTTGCGAAAGACTGGAAAGAATTTCATCCTGACAACGATTCTTCGCAAACTGATTCATATTACATCAAGTTATGCAATAAAATATTGAACCAGTATCCTTTGATTCCCGAAGAAAGTATGTTGGCAAATTCAACCAACAAAAAAGAATTGGTTTGTATGCTTGTTGCTTATTTTGAGGATATTGTGAGTGAAGCTCGTATTTGGCAATCTTTTACCGAAGAGCATTTTCGTTTATATGGCAAGTATTTACCATTTTACGATACAACGCCTCAAAATGAATATGATCCAAGTTCGTTTAATATTGAGGATGTCCGTTTTCTTATATGGCATTTTATGGAAGAAAAAACGGAGTACAAAAACCTTTTTCATCCGTTCGCAAGAGATATTTTTGAAATATCAGCCTGCGTATATGATATTTTTGAAGACGGATTTGATAATGCGCCAATAAATGACGATTTGCTCGATTTTCTTTATATAGACGAATATCTGGATATGTACGATAAGCGTTCGATCATTGAGTTTTTGAGAGGAAATTGTTATTTACACAAAACTTATTATGATATCTATTTGAGCAAGATAAAAGACAAAATGCTTTCGCAAAATAATGTTCATCATAAGGAATTAAGTATATTTCTATACGATTTTATGCTTGATTATTCGTTTAATCTCCGAAGCCCTCTGTTGGCAATGCGCAGCAACGAATTGTTAGCAAAAATCATTGGCGAAGATCATCCTGAATATGAAATAATTCGTTCCATTTCGGAGAAAAAACGGGGAACATTTTTGTTTAAAAGCGAAAATGAAACTCATTTGAAATTTGTGCATATTCTATCAGGTTCCGAAATAGACATCCTTAAAGAAAGCATTGAATTTGGGGCAAATAAAAAATTCATGCCTAATAAAACGCAAGCTCTTTTTGCTTTCGTGAAATGGGGAAATGAATATTGGCAGACAGGAATAATGGTCTTATCTGATTATGATCCGGAGGATTTCAAAAAAAATCCTCCACCAATGAGCGAATATGACATCTTTGCAGAGGAAAAGGACCAACAAAAATTTTTGCAAAAACAAGAAGCCGATTTTTTGAAATCGACAAAAGGGAAACATCTTGTATATTTTGAAAATGGCAACGATTTGGACAAATTCTTGAAAAGAGAAGCCAATTTCAAATCATCAGAACAAGATAATTTGAGAAATATTTTAGTGTTTTTTAATCCCAAAACAGGAATTGAAATTTATCCTGAAATGGGGAAATATTCCGATAAAACCATTAAACTGGCTGACGATGTTGATTTAATGTCGTTATTGTGCGAAGATTCCATCAGTGTTGGTTTTACAAAATATGTGATAGAAAACAATCTGATGGATAAAGACACCTTTGTGTTAGAAGATTATCTTTTTGTTTGGGATGATATGGACTTTATTATCCGGTATTTTAAACCTGATTTGTATTTTGAAAAATCACAAATGCATGTTTTCAATTCCAAAAAAGCATTGGTAATTCCCGACCATTCATTATTATGAATAAAACTATTTTGATTTTAACAATCGCATTTGCCGGTTCGATATTAATCTTTGTACAGCAAAAACAGGCGGTTTCATCGAAAAATTATACAATAAATAATTGTGTAAATACATTAGACACAACCAAACTCGAAAAAACAAAAGTCGGTGCGCAATATTGGTTTGCCAACAAAAATTTTGCCGATGGAAAAACTATCAAATTAAGTGTAGTCGAACCCGGGAAAGCAACCCATGCGCCACATACACATGTCGATGATGAATTTTGGTATATTCTCGAAGGAAACGCTACTTTTTATCTTGGTAATGATTCGATAACTGTCTCCACAAATACAACTTTGTATGCGCCATCAAATGTTCGGCATGGGATTAAAAACACCGGTAAAACCGTTTTAAAATATTTGGTGATAAGAGAATATAAATCTGAAGAGAAAAAATAATAAGAGGAAAAATCTTTTTATGTCAAAAAAAATAATTGAAACTTCCGAAATAACCGACAACGAACAAATAGAAGTGTACGGTGCGCGGGTACACAATCTGAAAAATATTGATGTCAAAATTCCGCGCAACAAACTGACTGTTATTACCGGACTGAGCGGTAGCGGAAAATCGTCATTAGCATTTGATACCATTTTTGCCGAGGGGCAACGCCGTTATATCGAAACATTCTCAGCTTATGCCCGTAATTTCTTGGGAAATTTGGAGCGCCCTGATGTGGATAAGATCACCGGTCTCAGTCCCGTTATTTCCATCGAACAAAAAACAACCAACAAAAATCCCCGCTCAACCGTTGGTACAACTACCGAAATTTATGACTTTCTACGCCTCTTGTATGCCCGTGCCGGTACAGCGTATTCGTACAATACAGGCGAAAAAATGGTAAAATACACCGAAGAAGAAATCCTCGAACTGATTTACAAATATTACAACGGCAAGCGCGTAAATATTCTCGCTCCGGTTGTCAAAGCACGCAAGGGGCATTACAAGGAACTTTTCGAGCAAATTGTAAAGCGTGGATATCTGACTGTTCGGGTAGATGGCGTTGTGCAGGAAATTCGTCCGGGCATGAAGCTCGACCGCTACAAAATACACGATGTAGAAGTAGTTATCGATAAATTGCCTGTTTCGCGCAACGAAGACGACAAGCGCCTGAAAAAGTCCATCCAAACGGCTATGAAGCAAGGCGGTGGCGTTATCATGATAATGGATAAAGATACCGATGAAATCAGGTATTTTAGTCGGCAGTTGATGTGCCCTACCACAGGACTGTCATACGCCGATCCCGCGCCGCATAATTTTTCGTTCAACTCACCACAAGGTGCTTGCCCTAAATGTAAAGGTTTGGGTATTGTGAACGAAATTGACATGGACAAAATTATTCCCGACAAAAAACAAACAATCTATAATGGCGGGATTACGCCGCTGGGAAAACATCGCAGCTCACTCATTTTCTGGCAGATAGAAGCTATTTGCGAAAAATATGGCGTTACGCTCAAAACACCTTTGTCCGGTATCCCTGACGAGGCTTTGGACGAAATCCTGAACGGAACAGACGAACGCTTGAACATTAAAAACGCGTCGCTCGGCAGTTCCAATTATTTTTCTACCTATGATGGTGTAATCAAATACATCAACATGCAACAGGAAAGTGCGGCGTCGGCAACCGAGCAAAAATGGGCAAACCAGTTTGTGAAAGAGATGAAATGCCCCGTTTGCAATGGACAACGATTGAATCGCGAAGCATTACATTATCGCATTGCCGATAAAAATATTGCCGAATTATCCGAGATGGACATTTCGGAATTAGCCGAATTTTTATCCAACATTGAAGATAAAATGACCGATAAACAGGCAAAAATTGCAACCGAAATCTTGAAAGAGATTCGTACCCGTTTGCAGTTTTTGTTAGATGTGGGATTAGATTATCTGTCGCTCAATCGTGCTTCGATGACGCTTTCTGGAGGAGAGAGTCAACGCATTCGTTTGGCAACACAAATCGGTTCGCAATTGGTCAATGTATTGTATATTTTGGATGAGCCAAGCATTGGGCTACATCAGCGCGACAATGAACGGTTGATCAATTCGTTACAGCAATTGCGCGACACCGGAAACTCTGTCGTAGTAGTAGAGCATGATAAAGATATGATGCTTCATGCCGATTATGTACTCGATTTGGGACCTCGCGCGGGACGACACGGCGGCGAAGTGATTTTTGCAGGTACACCCGACGAAATGTTGAAATCCAATACATTGACCGCATTATTTCTCAATGGAAAAGAAGAAATAGAAGTTCCTGCCAAAATCCGCGATGGGAACGGAAAATTTATCACCCTGAAAGGAGCTAAAGGCAACAACTTGAAGAATGTCGATTTGACCATTCCATTGGGAAAACTGATTTGCGTAACAGGTGTTTCGGGCAGTGGGAAATCTACTTTGATAAATGAAACTCTTCAACCCATTTTGAGCCAACATTTTTACAAGTCGCTCAAAGATCCATTGGCATACAAAACCGTCGATGGATTGGGAAATATCGACAAAGTGATTGAAGTAGATCAATCGCCAATCGGTCGCACGCCCCGTTCCAACCCTGCAACTTATACAGGAGTTTTTGCAGATATTCGAAATGTATTCGTAACTTTGCCCGAGTCAAAAATTCGAGGATACAAGCCCGGACGGTTTTCGTTCAATATTTCCGGTGGGCGTTGCGAAACCTGTTTGGGGAATGGCTACAAAACCATCGAGATGAACTTTTTGCCCGATGTGTATGTCCCTTGCGAAGACTGTCATGGCAAGCGCTACAACCGCGAAACGCTCGAAGTGCGCTATAAGGGTAAATCGATTGCGGATGTGCTGGATATGACGATCAATCAAGCCGTTGAGTTTTTCGAAAATGTACCGCCTATTCTCAACAAATTGAAAACGATGCAAGATGTCGGGTTGGGTTATATCAAGGTCGGACAGCCTTCGACAACGCTTTCGGGAGGAGAAAGCCAGCGCGTAAAATTGGCAACCGAACTGGCAAAGCGTGATACCGGAAAAACACTTTATATCCTTGATGAACCAACTACCGGACTGCATTTTGAAGATATCCGGGTGTTACTTGGTGTATTGAACAGGTTGGTGAACAAAGGGAATACCGTGATTGTAATTGAGCACAATATGGATGTAATCAAAACTGCCGACCATATTATCGATATGGGTCCTGAGGGCGGGCGCAGGGGGGGCAAAGTTTTGTTCGAAGGCGCACCCAAAGATTTGATTAAGAGCAAAAAAGGATTTACTTGGAAATTTTTGGCTGCAGAATTTGAAAATAAAGTATTCTAAGGCTAAATTTACTTAAAGCAAAATAAAGTTGATTTAAAGATTGATAGAATATTTCATGTGCATTTTATGCCCATTTAATCAGTAAATACGGCATGATTTACTATAATTTTTCATAAACTTTATTTATTGTAAAATATATAAGAACAAGATACTCAACAATTTGTTTTATTAATATATGTTAAATCAATGTTAATGTTGTGCTTTTTATATTAATTTTGTATTTAAGAACAACATAATTCTTTTTAAGAATATTTTTTTGAGAATAAAAATTTCATTATAAATATTGCCAATGAGGAAGAGGCGGATTTGGGTTTTAGCGATACTGATGAGTTTGGCATTTATCGGATTGGCGTTGTTGCAAGTAAGTTATTTGTTGCAAACATCAACCAATATTGAAAACGATTTTGATAATAATGTAAAAAGAAGTTTATATCAGGTATCCAAAAAAATTGATGAAAAGGAAATAGAGCGCTATTTGAACGAGACTATAAATGAAAATACACCGCAAAAGATAAAAAGAGCTTTTCAACAATTAGGTGTAGATACTTCAAATGTAAATCATTTAGTTTCTCAAACAAGAACATTACGCCCAACTTTATCCCTTTCGGAAAGAGGAGGTGGGGCTTTACAGAAAGCTTCAGAAGTAATGTTTGAACAATATAAAACGAAGTTTTACCAATCAAAGGTATTGTTAGACCAAGTAGCATTGCGGTGGATGAGAGAATCATCGAATTTGGATTTAAGCCAGCGGATTAGCTATTCGGATTTAGAAAGTTTAATAAAAACTGAGCTACAAAATAATGAGATATTAATTCCATATCATTTTGGAGTAACAGATCGAACAGGGCGGTTTGTATATATATGTCATCCAGAAGATAGTGCCTTGTGTTTTGAAAATAAAGAATTAAAATCAGATGTTATAACACAACGATTATTTTCGAGTGAAGGAGAAAATAGTGGGTATACTTTAGAAATAGTTTTTCCCACAAAACGGAGCTTTATCATAAGTTCACTTTCGCTCCTTATTCCATCGTTTGTGATGATTGTAATTTTACTTGCAATTTTTATTTATACGATCATTGTAATTTTTAGGCAGACGAATTTGTCAATTATCAAGAATGATTTCATGAATAATATGACACATGAATTAAAAACGCCGATTTCAACGATATCTTTGGCTTCGCAAATGCTGCAAGATGAAGCAATTACCCGAACGCCGGAGCAGACAAAACATGTGTCGGGAATTATTGTAGAAGAATCAAAACGGCTTCGTTTCTTGGTCGACAAGGTTCTTCAAATGACAATTTTAGACCGCGAAAAGCAGTTGATGCGTTATATTGAAAGCGATGTACATGGTTTGATAGAAAATAGTATTGCCAATTTTTCCATTAAAGTGGAAAGTAAAAATGGTCAAATTATTTCCGATCTTTCGGCTCCCGATCCTTGGGTAATGATAGACGAAGTGCACTTTACCAATGTAATTTACAATTTGATGGAAAATGCATTGAAATATCGCAGTGAAGACCGTGAATTACTCTTGAAAATAACGACCTGGAATGATAAAAATAATCTCCTGATTTCGATTGAAGATAATGGCATCGGAATAAAGCGGGAACATTTGAAACAAATATTTGAAAAATTTTATCGGGTACCAACCGGTAATGTACATAATGTAAAGGGCTTTGGCTTAGGACTTTCGTATGTAAAACGAATTGTCGAATTACACAAAGGAACTATCCGAGCGGAAAGCGAGCCCAATGTAGGAACAAAATTTATTATCTCAATACCAACCTTAAAAATGTAAAAAAATGCAACAGACTAGAATTTTGTTATGCGAAGACGATGAAAATTTAGGCATGCTTCTTCGCGAGTATCTCCAAGCAAAGGGGTTCTCAGTAAAATTGGTTCCAGATGGTGAGTATGGCTTAGAAGCTTTCATCGCTGAGAAATTCGATTTATGTGTGTTAGATGTAATGATGCCTAAAAAAGACGGATTTACTTTAGCACAAGACATCCGCAACATCAATCCCGAGATGCCGGTCATCTTCCTCACTGCTAAAACAATGAAGGAAGATGTGCTCGAAGGCTTCAAACTCGGTGCTGATGACTACATTTCCAAACCTTTCAGTATGGAAGAACTTATCCTTCGTATAGAAGCGATACTTCGCCGTACAAGGGGTAAAAAACTGAAAGATGTTTCAGTTTATTCATTAGGTAAATTTGTTTTTGACAGCCAAAAACAAACTTTGATTTTTGAAGGAAAAGAAACTAAACTTACCACTAAAGAATCTGAGTTGTTGTCATTACTGGCTGCCAATAAAAACAATGTGCTTGAGCGTAATTATGCATTAAAAACGATTTGGGTAGATGACAATTATTTCAATGCCCGCAGTATGGATGTGTACATTACAAAACTTCGTAAACATCTTAAAGCTGATTCTGAAGTAGGTATTATCAATATCCACGGAAAAGGATACAAATTGATTACCCCTGAAGGAGAAACAAAAGAGTAATCTTAATACAAGATGACGAAAGAAAAAGTCCCGATTAATTGGGACTTTTTCTTTTATAAAGACGGCACAATTATCTTTTCAATAAAAAAGATTTAATTTTGTATCTGATTTTTAGATTATGCCACATTCAGACCTCAAAAAGAAAACAACCACTGCCCTTGTATGGAATGCCTTGGATAAGGTAGGAGTACAAGTTGTACAATTTGCCGTTGGGGTAATAACAGCCCGGTTGCTTTTGCCGCGCGATTTTGGTTTAATAGGTGCTTTAGCAATATTTACCATGTTAAGCAATTTGCTTATTGAAAGTGGATTCTCAGCAGCACTTATTCGTCGGAAAAATGTGACTCGTGGACAGTATTCGGCAGTCCTTTATTTTAATTTGGGTGTAAGCATTTTGTTGTATGCCATTTTATTTTTTTGCGCTCCACTGATTGCTGCATTTTTTGAAATGCCTGAATTGACAACGCTTTCTCGTTTCTTGTTTTTAGCCATCATTTTTAATTCTTTGGGGATTGTCCAAACGGTTATCTTCACTAAAGAATTTAAATTCAAAATTCTAACAACAACCAATCTTGTTTCTCTTATTATTACCGGAGTTGTAACTGTTTGGATGGCAATGAGCGGCTATTCATATTGGGCAATTGCGTGGCAGCAAGTGTTGATGGTAACTTTGCGGGTAGTATTACTTTGGTTTTGCAGTGATTTTCGTCCGGTTAAAACGGGAGATTTCACCATTATTCGTGAAATGTTTCGATTTAGTTCATTGTTATTGATGACGGGAATTATCAATGTTATTGGAAAAAATGTTTATAATATAATTATTGGAAAATTTTACAAAATCGACGATTTGGGATATTATACACAGGCGCAGAAGTATCAATCAATTCCAAGTACTGTTATAACAGCTACTTTACAAGGAGTTGCATTACCTGTTATGTCCGAAATTCATGAAGATCAAAAACGACACCTTGCTGTTTTCCGGAAAATAATTCGTATGGCTGCATTTCTAATTTTTCCGGTGATGCTTGGGATGCATGCTTTGGCAGAACCTCTGATTACTATTTTGCTTACGGAAAAATGGCTTCAATCGGTCGAATATTTTAAAATTTTGGTGTTGGCTTCGCTTGTTTTCCCTTTTCACAGTTTATTTTTACAATATTTTATGGCTAAAGGGAATTCTAAAAATTATTTGATGCTCGAAATTATTCGCAATGCAATGATGATAATTTCTCTTGCATTTGCTTATCATAGTATTGTGTTGATGCTAGTCGGTTTTGCCGTTTCATCATTACTATCATACCTTATAGATGCTTTTTTGATGCAAAAAGAAATAAAATATAGTTTCTTTGAGCATGCAAAAGATATTGTACCCTATCTGGGAGTTTCGATAGGGATGTATGCCGTAGTAATGCTTGTTGGATTGTTGCCTTTAGGACTTTATTCTCTTACTGCATTGCAACTTATAGCAGGCATATTGTTTTATTTTGGTTGTTTAAAAATATTAGGGTCGAAAATTTTTGAGGAAGTGTTGAGTTTAATTCAACGGAAAAAATAATTTTTAAAACCCTAACAATCCTTTAGTTACATTCCATCGGAAAGCAATCAATTTATTTCCCTTTTGTGGTTGAAGTTTCAGCAAATAAAACGGATATAATGCCAGACTTGCTGCCCATTTAATACTTTCTGCAATTAAGCGTTTCACAAATTTCCCGGTTGATATTCCAAGTGTTCGTTTTCGTTCGCTTACTCCAATCGAATAAGTAAGACGGTTGAAAAATTCTTCAGTCAGCTTTTCTGCTGGAATATGATGGTAAATAATGGCCTCCGGTAAATAATAACACTTTTCTCCGGCTTCAATAACCCGTAAAAAGAAGTCTTTGTCTTCAGCACCCAGTAAGTCTGAGCCTTTTCGCCCTAAGTCTGTGTTGAACAATCCATATTTATTAAAAAGGTCTTTTCGCAATGAGGCGTGCCCCGTTCCGGGATAATCTTTTCCCGAAACTATTTTGATACGATTTCCTTTGTTGTAATAACCTGTTATCAATCGTAATGTAAAATAGGATAACCAGGAAGGTTTCTCAGCTTCATAAACTGGCTCTACAGGTCCTCCGCAAAGGGCAGCATCCGGATAATTATTAAAGAAGTCATATATAACTTGTAAATAATCAGGTTTTACCGTTTCATCATCATCAATAAAACAAATAATTTCACCGGATGATTCTGCTACACCCCTATTTCGAGCATAAGAAATACCTTGATTTGTTTCGATGAAATAGCGAAAATTTATTTTCGAAAAATCAGTTTTGAAACGAGTGCATTCCAATTCGGTTTTATCTGTACTATTGTTATTTATCAAAACAATTTCATACTTTTCCGTCGGAAAATCATTTTCGGCAAGACTTTTCAATACATCATAAATGTATTTATCGCGATTATAAGTGCAAATGATGAGGCTTATCATAGTTCTTTTCTATTTATACCACAATAATTTCATGGTTTTGAACATAACATTTATTTTGTACCATGGTAAATGAATGGAAAATGCCGAAATCCACCTTTTTGTTGATATACAACAAACAATCCATCTGCTCCAAAGAAAAGCATCGAGGTCAGATTGCCGGTATTTTTTTACTTTCCGGTTATTCTGGGATAGAAATTCAAACCATTTTTTTTCTTCTATCAAATTGATACTAAAATTTCTCTTGTTTCCTAAGTGATACAATTGAAACGAAAACTTATGTAATTCAAGTTCTTCATCAGACATTTTCCTTCCTAAAAAATCTTCTATAGATGGTTTTAGTAACTCAAATTTTTTTGCAGTTTGAAAATCTTCGTTAGCAATCGAAATATTGCTGTCGTGCCAACGGTATTTGAATAAAAACTCCGGTAAATTGGCAATTTTTAATCCTGAATTAGTAATGCGTAGCCACAAATCCAAATCTTCGGTATGTAATGCTGACGGATTGTATTTAAATTGTTTTAAAATATCCGTTCTAATCATTACTGTCGGATGGATAATAGGACACGAAAACAAAAGAGATATTCTTAGGAGTTCATCTTCATTGATATATTTTATTCGTTTTGTTTTTTCTCCTTTATTGTTAATCAAATATGCCCACGAACCGCACAAAGCGTAATCGGGATGCTTTTCTAAAAAATCGATTTGCTTTGCAAAACGCTTCGGCTGGCAAACATCGTCTGCATCCATTCGAGCAATGTATTTTCCTGTTGCTAAATCAATTCCTTTATTTAGTGTAGCAATTAATTTTAGATTTGTGTCGTTTTTTATATAATGAATGCGTTTATCTTCGAAGGAAAGGATAATTTCTTCCGTTTTGTCGGTAGAACCATCGTTGATGACCAATAATTCAAAGTCCGCAAACGACTGGTTCAAAATACTTTCAATTGCCTCACCAATATATTTTTCGGCATTGTAGGCAGGCATTAAAACGGAAATGAGGGGAAAAGAATTCATAATTTTTGCGCGTAATTAAAATACGGTTTATACACCTTTTGACAAATATTCATCCAACAAGTCAAATATTTTATTATCTATATCCACATCAAATTTTCGTGCAAACAATTTGTTTTCAGGTTGTGATAGTAACGATGGAAAATCGGTTTTTGTAAAAGTAATTGGCGAATTGCCATCACCGCGCACAAAATCAGCAAATGTCAGATTATCCTTTATTTTGATCCTTTTGTCCGATTTCATCAAGTGTTTTAATATAGTTTGAAAAAATAATTCATCTGCACAAAGTGTATATTTATAGAAATCATACAATATTTTTTCGTTAGAAATTATGTAATTATATATTTTCAATAATGTTTCGTAACGAAATGCCCACCATTGTGAACCATAGTAATGTAAATCAAATGGGGAAGATTTTTTTTTCTTAAAAAGTTCTTGGATAAGGTCAAATCTTCTCTTAAAAAGTAATTGTCCAAATCGTATTGGGATTTTATAGCATGCAAGTATGGCATTAAGTGGTGGAAATAATATGAAATCTTCTTTTTGGGAAGAAAAATTTACCTTTTTGTTTCGGATGCGATATGTGTAATATTCGTTATTATTCTGTGGAATAGGGTCTAATTTGAATTCAATATGTTCGAACTCCCGGTTTTCTTTTAAATAACTGTTGATGTACGAATTACTTTTTACAGGATAATCTTGTCCACTGATAAAAATGGTATAAGCTTCACGGTTGTCTTTTATTACCTCTTTGATTAAATTTAATGTTGCTTCCACTTGGCTGAAATCTCCCCAAATGCAGTCTACTCTTTTTTCAATCAAGTTTACATTCGGCTGGGTTAAGATAGTAGAAAAGGTATTGAAATCTGATTTTTTGTCAATATGAATATAAAAGAATGATTCTCCGTCGTCCAACCGATTTATCAGACGGAGTAGTTGATCCGGGCTTTTATGAGCTTGTATGAGGTAGTTTTTTTTCATCCTAATTTATCAAAGATAGCATTATATTCTTTAACAAGAATTTCTTCGTTAGTCATATTTTCGGTTTCCGGGGTAGTAAGATAGGAATAGATATATTTTTCACTATACTCTTTATCTATTGGCGAAAAATCCATTTGTTCAATATTATACTTATCTACTGCATAAACATTTTTATTTAAATGTTGAGCGAAAGTATGCAATCGAAATGCAAATTTAGGCGTTTTGTCCATTTCGGAAGTTGAAATAAATACTACAGGTTTATTAAAAAGCATCGCAAAAGCTGTGCTGTTACTCATGTGGGTAATTACTAATTTTGCATCTTTAATTAATTCGCCGGTTTTGTATTTTATGATTTGCCTGCTTCCAAACTCGTTATTGTTATATATTGCTTTTGGATGAGCGGCTATAATTACTTCGGCTTGAAACTTATTTTCTATTTGATCAAAAAACTTTCGAAGCGTTGCCTGATAATTTTCTACACTCACATATTTTTGCATATTGTAAGTAATAAGATCGTGGTGCAAGGGGATGTAGGTGTCCAAAAAAACAATATAAGGATTTATCTGTGTAGGTGATGCGCTTTTTTGTAATTTCTTGAAAATCTCATAATCAGGATGGTTAATAACTTTTGAGTATGGACAGGCAGATGAAAACCAATAAGTAGAAAGGTCAATATGGTGTATTTTTTTGTACAGGTTGTAATATTTTGTTTGTAAAAAGCCATTGATTTTTTTTATAAAGTCTGCCGATGAAAGCATGCGTAATATTTTGTCTTTCAGCGATAAATGCAATACAGCTACGCCTGCGTACGGATAAATGGTTGTAATTGTATAATTGTTTTTGGAAAGCAGCTTGAATATTTTTCGGCAATAGAACGCGTCATGAAGTGAGGATATAATAATAGTCTTTTTAGGGTCATTCAATGTCAACTTTTTTTTTAATTCAGCCAAAGAGGCGATTGAATACAAATTGGGAGCTGTTAGTCTGTCCGGAACATTCAAATTACTCTTGCAAAAAGGTAAATACTCCCAATATTCCAGTTCAAATCCATTTTCTTCAAAAGTTTTTAAAAAATACAACTCTTGAACTTTTATGGTTATGAATTGATGGGCGATAAATATGATTTTTCTTGATTTCATGACACTTCCGTTAGTAATAATTCTACAGCTTCTCGTACAGCGCCTTCACCACCTTTTAATTTTAAAACATGTATGTTTGCAATATTCTTTACTTTTGCGACAGCATCAGCCGGGCAAAAAGCATTTCCGACTGCCGAAAGCAATTCTAAACAATTAATATCATCGCCAATATAGGCAACATCATTCAATGTAATGCCTTCTTTTTTACAAATTTCTTTTGCTGCCGCAAGCTTTCCGCCTTCTCGTTTGCCTTGGTACAGATAATCTACTTGTAATTTGCGGGCACGATTTTCGACAATTTTTGTATTTTCCGAAGTAATTATCCCGGTTTTAATGCCTGCTTGCTTTAATAGTTGTATTCCCATGCCATCATGTGTATTGAATTTTTTGAGTTCATCGCCGTTTTCGGAATAATACATACCGGCATCGGTCAAAACGCCATCAACATCGGTCAGAAAAAGTTTTATTTGCTTTTTAGGTTTTTTTGACAACACATATTTTTGCATCAGATTTTCTAAAATAGCCCAATCATCAGGCTCATCAATTTCGGTAGCGGTATACTCGGGCATTTCATAAATCCCGATTTTGCCAGATAAGCGGTTTTTATCTTTTATGATATTTTCTACTGTATTGATATAAAATGCACCATTTTCCATCAACTCACCTTTAAAATTTTGGCGACGAGGACGATTTCGATAATCATAATTTCTACTTGTCCCGTCTTCGTTCCAAAAGAAACGGAAACTTCGTACACAGGTAAGCATTGAATCATATTTTTCTTTAGAAAAGATGTTTAATGCTTCTTCAAAATGTTTACTTTCGGTTAATGGTGAGGTTGCTTGTACAAGTATGAATAGATTATCGCTTGCCAAATTTACCCGATTAATATATTCTAACAGCACACTTTCTGTACTTGCAGTATCAGTAGCATTTTCGGCAGAGCGATTATATATTTTTACTTTATCGAAATTAAAATCAATGACCACCTTTTTTATTTCTTCGGAATCGGTAGCAACAATAATTTCATCCACTTTGCTTGCGTTTTGCAATGCGGCAATGTTCCAATATACCAAAGGTTTACCGCAAAAATCTTTGATATTTTTTAATGGAATGGATTTACTCCCGCCGCGAACAGGGATAAAAGCAATGGTTTTCATTTCTTAATTTTTTATTACTTCTACATACAAACTCATATTTGGATAAACCAAATCAAAATGTTGGGGATCTTGCATTTCTCTACAAACAGAAGAATTGTGTTTGGAGCGAATAACTATATTGAATCCTGATTGGGTTAACATTTTAGCAGCTTTGTCGAAAGTCCAATAGTTGATATGGTCGCCTACGCAGGTATTTCTGAATGATAAATCTTGAGTCAGATATTCTAAAAAATCATTCATTGGCATTGAATTGAATTCTGAAATATAATCTTTTTCATTGATCCCGTTTTTATACCCTAATAATTTGGGCGTAGCAACTTCGCGCACAAAAAAATCGATAACTCGTGGTTGCTCATCTTTTGTATAAAACTCGGAAGAAAACCATTCATTGCGCCATTCCCAGTAATCGGAATTTGTTTTTGATACTTGATAGAGAAATTCAGCGTCGGGGCAACAAAAGCGGGCAACTCCGTTCTTTTTTAATACACGAAATATTTCCTTAAACAGTTCCTGGATATATTTATCCTCAATATGTTCAATCACATGGCTGCAATATATAACATCAATGCAGCCATCTTCAAACGGTAATTTGTCGTTTCGTATGTCATAAGGGATGATTTTGTGTTTTTTCTGTACTTTGGCATACCATTCCGAAGGGTAATCCAGATTTGTCCAACCCTCACATGTCCAGTCGCCACTGCCAATATTCAACATTACTTTATTGGTATTGGAGAGGTTTTTTTTCGAATAAACAGAACTTTTACTCAGATTGTAACCAAATTTATTGAAAATGCGATTTGCATTTTTTGTTAGATGTAGTAAACTCATGGTTTTACCATTTCACTTGATTCTTTTTCAATTTATTTCTTTGAACAGATTCTATTTCCAAGATTTCCTGTTTTTTATAGTTCAATGCCTTTGCTACAGCGCGACAGTCACGGGCGAGTTTCCGCATTCCATCCGGTTCTAATGATGCGGCATGGTCGGTCCCTTTCCATGTACGATCAAGTGTGAAATGTCGTTCGATCCATTCTGCTCCAAGGGAAACTGCTGCCGAATCTATGGCAATCCCTAAATGATGTCCCGAAAATCCAATCGCTTTCACTCTTTCACCAAATGTTTGTTTGATACGATTTATCTCTAACAAACAAATGTCCTCAAAAGGTACAGGATAACCACTTGTGCAACTATATAAAACCAAATCTTTACTTCTACCTTTCGACTCAAAAAACGAAACGATTTGGTCTTCCTCTGTATGTGTGGTCATTCCAAGTGAAAGGTGAATTTCCCCTGAATAATTGTCGCACAAATATTCCAACAACTCTTTATTCAAATTACAAGCCGAAGGAATTTTTATCAGTTTTGGATTAAGAGAAGCTATTTCTTTTGCTGAGGTCAAATCCCAAACGGAAGTAGAGTATTCTACCCCAAACTCTTCACACCAAAGTTTTAATTGTTTATGCTGTTCCAAATCGAACTCCAAAAACTCACGATGTGCACCATAAGTGTCGCCATACGAATTTGTAGGGTTTGGGTGCGGCGCAGTATATTCTTCTTCACTAAGCAATTCCTTGTTGCAACGCTTTTGAAATTTTACCACATCAACTTTGCAAAATAAAGCTGCAGTTTGTATCATTTCTTTTGCAATTTGCATACTTCCTTTGTGATTTCCACCTATTTCGGCGATAATTTTTGGAGTATTCATAGTATTTATTTAATATCTTGATTTTAATGAAAGTGATTATGGTTTTCTACAAAAATATATTTTCTCAGTCTGTGTTAACAATCCATATTTTACCAATTCTTCTTGTGTAAATGTCTGCATAAAATCTTCGACAGTTACAATAAAACCGGCTTCTTCCAATTTGGCGTTATAATCTTTTTGAGATTTATCTAAAAAATTTCTGAATTTATATAAGAATAATTTTAAGTTGTTTTTTTACAATACAATATTCACAATCTTACCCGGCACAACAATAATCTTCTTAGGAGATTTTCCTTCCAAAAATTTAGCGGTTTGTTCATTGGCAAGAGCTGTTCTCCCTACCTCTTCTTTGCTCATATCG
The DNA here is from genome assembly GCA_031553685.1 of Paludibacteraceae bacterium. Taxonomy (GTDB): domain Bacteria; phylum Bacteroidota; class Bacteroidia; order Bacteroidales; family Paludibacteraceae; genus JAFGVL01. Next base: position 18,539 of record JAVBLE010000037.1, read on the forward strand.
GCAGGAAGTTCGAGGGTAAAGCGTACTTTTCCGTTGAATGAAACAGGATATTTTACCGAACTTTCTTTCAAATATTCTTCGTTGAAAACGGGAAATTTGGCATCACAAACAGTTGTATTATTGCCAAGCGCATGCCACAGTTCTTCTGCAATATGCGGTGCGTATGGCGACAAAAGGATAACCAAGTCGGACAAGATTGCCCGTTTGTTGCATTTCATAGTTGAAAGCTCATTGACACAAATCATAAATGCTGAAACGGATGTATTGAACGAGAAGTTTTCGATGTCCCATTCTATTTTTTTGATTAATTTGTGTAATGATTTCAGTTCTTCGGCAGTTGGTGTTTCATCGTTTACCAACAAATTATCTTCTTTATAGAATAATGCCCACAGTTTTTTCAAGAAACGGTGCACACCATCAATCCCTTTTGTGTCCCAAGGTTTGGATTGTTCAAGCGGACCTAAAAACATTTCGTACAAACGAAGCGTGTCAGCTCCGAATTTATCGACAATATCATCCGGATTTACCACATTGAACATTGACTTAGACATTTTCTCTACGGCATACCCACAAATATACTTGCCATCTTCCAAAATAAATTCGGCATTGGCAAAATCGGGCATCCATTTTCTGAATTTTTCAGTATCTAAAATATCATTTTCAACGATATTTACATCTACATGAAGTTGGGTAACATCATAATCATTTTTTAAATTGTATGAAACAAAGGTATTGGTATCCTTGATACGATATACAAAATTGCTTCGCCCCTGGATCATTCCCTGATTAATTAATTTTTGGAAAGGCTCGTCTTTGCAGATTAATCCCAAATCGAAAAGGAATTTATTCCAAACGCGGCTGTAAATAAGGTGTCCGGTTGCATGTTCTGTCCCTCCAAGGTATAAATCTACATTTTGCCAGTAATCATTTGCTTCTTTGGATACGAGTTCCTTGTCGTTTTTTGGGTCCATATACCGCAAAAAATAAGCGGATGAACCGGCAAATCCGGGCATAGTGTTGAGTTCGAGTGGGTATTTTTTATTTTCCATGTTTATGATTGTTCTATTCTTAATTTTAGTTCGTTGAACTATTAGGAATTTCTTAATAGTTGCCTTGAGCTTTTGAAAAATGAATGTCTATTTTTGCTTTTTTGTCATTTGCTTATGTTTGGCGAGTTATTAAAATTTCAGTTACCAAAACGCCATCAGAACCCAAATATTTGATAATTATTTTTGGTGTTCCATTTTAAAAGACTTATTTATGATTGTATTTTGTCTCAAAATAAAACTACAGAATTGTTTTAAATTTCCGAATAATTACAAATTTCATGATATTTCAATTCTTTCTAATAGGAGTCAAACTTTTTATTGTATTTTTTACTCGCATTCTCGTTTTCCAACTCAATCGTTGTATAAACGATTGCACTATTCGAAATTTAAAAAAACTCCAATGATATGAAAACGAATATGATACTTTGCTAAAATCTTGTACCACACTAATGTATTGATTGCACAAATTTAAAATATCCTTTTTATAATCAATAAGGTCTTTCGGCAGTTCTTGTTTTTTGACAATGACTGCTATAACTTCATTATTGAAAACACTTGTTTCTATTTCAGCAAAATCTTTCACAAAAGAATTGATATTTGTTTTCGTTTGCTTGTTCCAAATAATCATTTCTTTGTTTTCGAGTGAAATATTATATTGGTGAAAACCTCGATAGTTTTCAGTTTCGGCTTCATTCGAATGGTGTCGCAAATATAATACACCCCCAATTTCAAGACTTTCGATACATTCTAATATGCCTTTAATTGGATTATTACTATGATCGAGGGCATTTTGAACAATTATTAATGACGCCTTGTTAGGGAAAAATGCCGAAAGATGTTCGATAAAGCCAAGAGAAATTTTGGGTAAATTGAGTTTCTTGTCTTCAATTATTTTATTAAAGAATGGGGCAAGAGGATCAATATAAGATATATTTAATTGTTTGCCGTTCAGCTTATTTCCATTGCAGAAACTCATTCCGCAGCCGGCATCTACTATAATCGGATTTTCTTTTTGAGAAAGAAATTGTTTTACATCAAAATTCGCAAGGTCAATTTCTTTATCATATTTCGACCAACGAAATAAACTTTCTCTACCTTTTTTGTTAGAATAAACCCCATTCCAAAAAGAAATTTCGTATGGAATCCCACTTATCCAGTTGTTCATTGGCTATTTTCTTTTAAGATATTTTATTTCTCCTCATAAAACCAATCCTTTGCCCTTCCCAATGGTGGTTCTCCTGTTTCGGTTGGTAAGTATTTGTCAATTTCCGGTAAAAGTAACGGAAGATCTTTTTCATCCATCATTTGAGGCATACCTTCTTTGTAATAAACCGGAAATGGTTCGCCCCAATAACGCTGACGGCTAAAGATAGCATCGCGCAAACGATAGTTTATTTTTACTTTACCTAAATTATTTTCCTTAATATATTCTTTGGCTTTTTCAATAGCTTCTTTCACAGTCAATCCATTCAAAAAACCTGAATTCATCATAATTCCTTCTTTGGCATCAAAGCTTTCTTCGCTTACATCGCAACCTTCAATCAATGGAATAATCGGCAGGTTGAAATGTTTGGCAAAAGCATAGTCGCGACTATCGTGCGCCGGAACTGCCATAATGGCTCCCGTTCCATAACCGGCCAGTACATAATCGGAAATCCAAATCGGAATTTCTGCGCCACTTATCGGGTTAATGGCATACGAACCGCTAAATACACCACTCACACGCTTATCTGACAAGCGTTCGCGTTCGGTACGCTTTTTTGTTTGCAATAAATATTCTTGAACAGCATTTTTTTGTTCCGCAGTTGTCAGAGCATCCACATATTCACTTTCAGGCGCAAGTACCATAAAGGTTACACCAAAAATAGTGTCGGGGCGGGTTGTAAAGACAATGACCTCCCCCCGACCCCCTCCTAAGGAGGGGGAGGCGCAAACGGATTGGCACTCCTTTAATGTATTTGATACTTTATTTAGAACATTTTCAATATCAAATAAAATTTGTTCATTAGTGAAACGAATTATTTTGTATCCAGATTCATTTAAAATAGTTGTCCGTTCTTCGTCTAATTGTTTTTGTTCTTCTGAAAGATGATAACCTCCATCAACTTCTATAATTAATTGTTTTTGCAAACAAACAAAGTCAGGGATAAAACAATCAATCGGATGTTGACGGTGGAAATGTACACCTAATTTATTTGCTTTTAATTCATTCCACAAAAGACTTTCGGCTTCGGTTGGTTCTTTGCGCATTTTAAGCGCATTTTCTTTTAGTTGTGACCAGGTTCCGGTTTTACAAGTAAAATATTTAGGAAGATTTGAATTAGAATCAGACTGTTTTTCGTTTTCGATTCCCCCTCCTTGGGAGAGGGCTAGGGGGAGGTTGAATTTCAACTCCGCACCTTCTGATCGCCCAATCCAATTTCGTTGCGCTTCTTTCATGGAGTCGGTCCAGTCAATTACCTCCAGTCCATCGAGCAATCGTTGTGCGTAAGCAGATACACGCAAACACCATTGGCTCATTAGTTTTTGTTCCACAGGATGTCCACCACGCACAGAAAGGCCTTCGCTCACTTCGTCATTGGCAAGCACAGTGCCGAGTGCCGGGCACCAGTTTACCATTGTGTCGGCTTTGTAAGCAATGCGGTAATTCATCAGTGTTTGTTGCTTTTCAATCTCTGATTTTGAATTCCATTCTTCCGATGAAAACGAGATTTCTTCGTTGCAAGCCACATGTAATCCTTCTGTTCCAAATTTCTCAAAATGCTCAATCAATTCAGAAATAGGACGCGCAGTTCCACCGTCTTTTGTCTTTTGTCTATTATCTTTTATCAGATAAAAAGAATTGAACATTTGAATAAAAGCCCATTGTGTCCAATGATAATAATCGGGCTCGCAAGTGCGCACTTCACGACTCCAATCATACGAAAATCCTATTTTATCTAATTGTTCACGATAGCGGGCTATATTTTGTTCAGTGGTAATTTTGGGATGCTGGCCGGTTTGGATAGCATATTGCTCGGCCGGAAGCCCGTATGCATCATAACCCATTGGATGAAGTACATTGAAGCCTTTTAGGCGTTTGTAGCGGCTGTAAATATCCGAAGCAATATACCCCAGCGGATGCCCGACATGCAGACCCGCGCCCGATGGATACGGAAACATATCCAACACATAAAACTTCGGTTTATTCGGATCAATTTCTACTTTGTAAGTCTTATTTTCCTTCCAATATTGTTGCCACTTTTTCTCGATTTCTTTAAAATTGTATTCCACTTCGCTATAATTAATTAGTTGTTAGTGATTAGTGTTTTAATGGATTGCAAAGGTAGGGAAAGTTTGGAATTATAAAAAGTGTTCATTTTTATTGAAGAACGATCCGGATAATAAGCATTAACCTTCATGTTTAAATATTAACAGACTATGGATATAAATATTTCGTAAATTTGTACTTACCAACCTTAATATAAAGAAAGGGAAAGTTATGAAACGGTTACCAAAGCCAACCTTGGTAGTCGGTTTATGGTTAGTCTTTCTACCCATTTTCGGACAGATACCCGCCGGTTACTATAATTCGGCCGAAGGAAAGAATACAGCTGCATTGAAAACAGCGTTATCCAACATTGTGAAAACTCATGCCAGTATTTCATATAGTGCGATATGGAATGCTTTCACAGTTACCGATTTGCGTCCGGATGGCTACTTGTGGGATATATATACCACTTGTTCCTTTGCGCCGGGCGAAGGACATTGTTCCATTTCGCAAAACATGTGCGTTTGTATTAATCGCGAACACTCTTTTCCTAAAAGCTGGTTTGGAGGTGAAGTGTCACCGATGTACACCGACTTGTTTCATATTTATCCTGCCGATAGCAGGGTAAACAACCAGCATTCCAATCTTCCATTTGGCGAGTGTGCTAATGGGGTATCGGAAGGACCTGAAACGACTGCAAAAAAAGGAGCTTCTACTTTTTCCGGATATACCGGAACGGTGTTTGAACCCAACGATGAGTCTAAAGGCGATTTAGCCCGCTCATATTTTTATATGGTAACTTGCTATGAAGATAAACTCCCTTATTGGCCAGGTTCACCACAATTGGTCCTGAACACATATCCTTCGCTTTCCGATTGGAGTATTAATTTATTACTTAAATGGACACGCCAAGATCCTGTAAGCCAAAAAGAGATCGATCGCAACAATGCCATTTACCAAAATTACCAACAAAACCGCAATCCGTTTATCGACCACTCCGAACTGGCAGAATACATTTGGGGAAATAAAATGAGTGAATTTTGGCATGAAAATAATTCGGGAATTAATGATGCAACCATTGTTTTTGCCCTTTCGCCCAATCCGGTAAAAGATATAATAAAAGTAAGTAACGACGAAAATGTTGATTATTCTATTTATTCTATTTTGGGCAAAAAATTAAAAAATGGAACTATTATCCCGAATGGGACAATCTCGGTGAGCAATTTAACCAATGGAGTATATCTTATTTATTTTACAAAAGGTAAACAAAAGCAAATAGAAAAGTTTATTGTAAATAGATAGATAACCCAAAAACCCACCTGTCTTGTCGGCCAAGTAAAGGGCAGGCTTCGGTTACCTTTTGTAAGGGGCATTACATGTGTTTATTGTAAAGTTAAGACATGTTTGCCTCATCCACTTTTTTTGAGGGAAGTATTTTTTACAGGGCTATTTTTTTTACCCGGTTTTCATGTCGTCCACCTTCAAAATCGGTCGAAAAGAATGCTTCAACGATGGCAAAGGCTTCGTCAGTCGAAATAAATCGAGCCGGAAGCGAAAGCACATTCGCATTGTTGTGCATACGGGCAAGGGTTGCAATTTCGGGCATCCAGCAAAGTGCTGCACGAATTCCCTGGTGTTTATTCACCGTCATGTTAATACCATTGCCGCTTCCGCAAATAGCGATTCCATATTCGCACTCGCCTTTTTCGACAGCGTTTGCCATAGGATGAGCCACATCGGGGTAATCGCAACTGGCAGTTGAGTGCGTTCCAAAATCAACAAACTGTGTTCCCATCTCACCAAAGTGTGACATTATTTTTTCTTTCAGTTCAAATCCTGCATGATCTGAAGAAATTGCTATTTTTTGTTCTGATATTTTTTTCATTCTACAAAAATAAAAAAAGTTTACCGAAGTTTGTTTCAACTTGCGGTAAACTTTTCTTGGATAAATATTTAACAAGAGTAAGTGATTTTTTATTTTGCTGCAAACAATACCGTTTGGTTATCAATTACTTGTTTCAAAGAAGCAACACCTCTTTGGTCTAATTGTACTTCTGTTTGAGTTCCATTTGGCAAGTAAACGATAGCTGTACCGTTGTCTTGGATTTGGATCAATTTATTTGTTTTGTCGCCAACAACAGAACTCCAAACATTACTTTTTTTGTCATAAATAAGGCTCATTTCTTTACCTTCTTCGTTTTTGATTTCGTATCCGTTTTCAAGAGTTGTGATAGTGTACTCTTCTCCGTTTTCACCTTTTACTTGTTTTACTTGTCCGGCAGCTATTGGATTGTTGCCTGTCCAGAATTCAATCGAATTGAGCACAATTGCATCGATAAACAAGGTAACTTCATATACCGGAATGATACACATGGCAAGGAATACCAATTCGTTTACAAATTTGTTTCCTACCCCTTTGTTGAATTCATACACTTTACCTGTAAGTCCAAAAGAACCAATGCATGACGATAAAAACAAGCTGCTTGCTAATGTAAGAACTACTGCTGTTCTAAAAATACCTTTTTTCATTTTTCTAAAATTTTTATGTGAAACAAAATAATTATTATAAAAAGAAGCCAATCCTTACTGTAGATAAAAATCAGCTTCTGTGTTTTTATTGAAAATCAATCAATTCTTAGGAATAGCTACTTTCAATACTAATGCGCGACCGTCAAGTTCGGCGCCATTCAATTCTTTAATCGCTTTTTCGCCATCAGCTTCGTTTTCCATTTCAACAAAACCAAATCCTTTTGAGCGACCACTTTCTCTGTCTGTAATGATTTTTACAGAGCTTACCGCTCCGTATTCTGCCATTACATTCATAAGATCTTTTTCTTTAAGTCTGTAACTTAAGTTACCAATGTAAATGTTCATAAAAATAAAATATTGAGAATAAATAATTTATAAGCCATTGAAACAAAAAAATGATTGTTACAAAAAACTTATCGGTGCAAAGGAAATAATAAATTTTGGTATAACAAGTATGTTTTGAAAAAAAAATATCAAAAATGTATATTTATGTTAATGAAAGTCCCTCAAATAGCTTAAAACAAGTCATTTGCCTTACGGAAAGAATTTAATTTTGGAATAAATAGCATTCTTTAAAATTTTCCGTGCATCAACACGCTTTTATCTCAAAAAGTAAAAAGATATACCAAAGAAAAAGAATTTTTTCGATTATTAATTGCGAATAAAAAGTGATACTACCATTATTTTTATATTTTTGCATAAATTTTCGGGTAATAGTGCCCAACAGAAATGAGGAATGAGAAGATACTCGTTACTCGTAATTTATATTATTTTATGGATAAAAAATTTTTGCCACACATTGTTGCAGTGGTTGCTTTTTTGGCAATCGCATTTTTTTTCTGTTCGCCTGTACTTGAGAATAAAGAATTGATGGGGCACGATACCGAGAGTTGGATCGGTATGAGCAAAGAAATCAAAGATTACAACGAAAATAATCCGGATGCTGCCCTTTGGACTAATTCGATGTTTGGAGGGATGCCTGCCTACCAGATTTCGTTGAAATATCCACCCAATATCCTTACTCCTGTCAATAAAATATTGAATGTTTTCCCGCGTGTCATTTTCACCATATTTTTATATTTAATCGGCTTTTACATTTTGCTGCTTGCTTTCCGTGTCAATCCATGGCTGAGCATGGCGTTTGCCGTGGCGTTTGCTTTCGGGTCGTACAACCTGATTATTCTTGTCGCGGGGCATAACACCAAAGCTATGGTCATTGCCTATATGGCGCCCCTTATTGGAAGTGTTTTCCTTGCTTTCAGGCGCAACAAATGGTGGGGTGCTGTCCTGACCGCGCTTTTCTTGGCACTGGCAATTCAGGCAAATCACTTGCAAATTCTTTATTACACATTGATTATTCTTATTTTCTTTGGTGTTGTCGAATTGGTTTATTCTATTATCGAAAAAAGAATTGCGCAGTTCTTTACTACATTTGGTTTATTGCTCGGCGCGGCTGTAATTGCTATCGGCATTAATGCCACGCTTTTGTGGACAACCTATGAGTATGGCGAATACACCATGCGCGGGAAAACAAACGGCTTAACGATTGACGAAACAAGCAAACAAGAAAATTTGAGCAAAGATTATATTACCGGTTGGAGCTACGGCATTGATGAAACAATGACTTTGCTGATACCAAACTTCAGAGGTGGTGCAAGCGCCGAAAAACTTTCGACTTCATCGAACACAGCCGCCAAGTTGCGCGAATTGGGCGCGCCGGACGAATTTATCAAGCAAAACCCGTTGCCGACTTATTTTGGTACGCAGCCCGGTGTGTCGGGTCCCGTATATGCAGGAGCAATCATTTGTTTCTTGTTTGTGTTGGGATTGATATTAGTAGAGGGCAAAAATAAATGGTGGATTTTAGGTGCATTCGTTTTATCGATACTGTTGGCATGGGGACGAAACTTTATGCCGTTTACTGATTTCTTTATCGATCATGTACCTTTCTACGGAAAATTCCGTGCCGTGTCGATGACATTGGTTATCACCACCTTTGTAATGGTGTTAATGGCAACGCTTGCGGTGGCAGCATTCCTGAAAGAAGATGCCGATAAAAAGAAAAACAATATGGCTTTGTACATTTCTGCCGGAATTATGGGTGGAATTTGCTTGCTACTTGCCATTGCGCCGGGTCTTGGAGCGAAATCATTTGTTGCCGATGGCGATAAAATGCTAACCGGCGACTACAGCTTTTTACAACAAACTCTCCCGCTCGACCGCATGGCAATGCTTAAAGCCGATGCTTTCCGCTCGTTTATTTTCATTGCGTTGAGTTTTGCCGCCTTATGGTTGTACAATAATAAAAAGATTAGCCGGAACATTGTTATAGCCACACTTGCCATATTGTTTTTAATTGATATGATGCCAATTGCCAAACGATATTTGAGCAATGATAAATATCAACCAAAACATGTTGGAGCATATTTCGAGGCAACCAATGCTGATAAATATATTTTGGAAAAAGGCGATAATGCGCGTGTGCTGGATATGACCAAAGATATTTTCAACAGTTCCGAACCATCTTATTTCCACAAAAATATTGGTGGATACCATGCTGCCAAGCTGCGCCGCTACCAGGAATTGATTAATAACCAAATATCCGGTGAAATTGCAGGTATTGGAGCTTCTTTCAACGAAGCGCAAAAGATGCAAAGCCTTGAACCGATCGAACAAAATTTGGCAAAATGTGGCGTATTGAACATGCTCAATATGAAGTATTTGATTTACAATCCGGAAGCACCACCTGTCGGAAACCGCTTTGCAAATGGTAATGTATGGTTTGTCGATTCTGTGTATATTGCGCAAAATGCCGATGAGGAAATGCTTCGATTGGGTGCAATCAATACTAAAAAAGCATTGGTGGCAGATAAAGAGTTCGCTAAAATAATTCCAACACAAATTCAACCGGATACAACGGCAAAAATCACATTGACCTCCTATTCGCCCAATGTGGTAAAATATGAATCGAAAGCCGTAACTCCACAAATAGCTGTTTTCTCGGAAATATATTATGATAAAGGCTGGAATGCATATGTCGACGGACAAAAGGCAGATTATTTCCGAGCCGATTATGTGCTGCGCGCCATGCCAATTCCGGCAGGAAACCATGAAATAGAGTTCCGGTTCGAACCAGCTTCTTATAGTACAGGCAATCTGATTTCGCTCATTTCATCGATCCTATTAGTGTTAGCCATGGGAGGTGTGATTTTCTTTTATTTCAAAAATAAAAAGAAAGAAACCGTAAAATAACTTTGCAATCAATATCATGAAGATTGAAATCTGTCCCGTATGCGGTAGTCCCGAATTGGTGCCATCGTTCACCACAAAAGATTACTATGCCACCCACGAAGAATTTGAAGTGTGGCAGTGCAAAAGCTGTGGATTTTTGTTTACACAAAATTTTCCCGATGGAGTGGATATGGCTCGTTATTACGAAACAGACGATTACATTTCGCATTCAAATACCAACAAGGGATTGGTGAATAAAATATACCATGCCGTGCGTTCGTACATGATGAACAAAAAAGCTGTTTTGGTAAAAAATAATTCGGCAGAAGGAGCAAAAACTATTCTTGACTTTGGTTGCGGAATTGGTTTTTTCCTCAATAAAATGAAGAAAAACGGTTTTGAGATAAAAGGCATAGATGTAAGCGAAACGGCGCGCAAATATGCCACCACGCATTTTGATATTGAAACCTTTGCGCCCGAGAAACTATCCGATTTCATCGATGGTTCTTTTGACATTATCACTTCGTGGCATTCGTTGGAACATGTGGAGGCACTAAACGAAATACTAAAACAGTTTCGTCGTGTGCTCGCCGATAATGGAACGCTTTTTGTAGCGGTACCCAATGCAAAATCGGAAGACGCTGCATACTACAAAGAAACTTGGGCTGCTTACGATGTGCCACGCCATTTGTGGCATTTTACGCCGCCAACCGTCAGAATATTGGCGAAAAACGCCGGCTTCAAAGTGGAAAAAATGCTACCGATGCCTTTCGATGCGTTTTACATTTCAATGTTGAGCGAAAAATATCGCAAACATTCTTTCTCATTTATTCGAGGCTTTTGGGTAGGATTGCGATGTTATCTCAAATCGCGTAAGAAGACCGACAAAAGCAGCTCGATTATTTATATTTTGAAGAAGAAATAAAAATATCATATACAATGACTAAAAAAGTAAAAACTACTAAATTTTTCAATTCGGGTGTTACTGCCATCATCAGCATTTCATTAGTATTGTTTCTGGTGGGGATGATTGTTTCTTTATTGCTGATTACAAGCCAGGTAAGTAATCAGATTAAGGAAGAAATAGGATTTTCGGTTGCGCTCACCGATTCGATTACTACCGAAGAATTAGCCGATTTGCAGAACTATATTCAAAAAGCGCCCTACATAAAATCTTTTGAATATGTGAGCAAAGAGCAGGCATTGAAAAAGATGACCAGCCAAATGGGCGAAAATCCCGACAAATTTTTAGGCTACAATCCTTTGGCAGCTTCATTTGAAGTAAAAACAAAATCGGAATTTGCCAATCCGGCAAGTATCGACAATATTAAAAAAGGGATCACTCAAAAACAGGGCGTAAAAGACTTTTTCTATCAAAAAGAAACGATCGACGCCGCTAACGAAAATATTCACAACATATCGATTGGCTTGGGTGTAATTGCATGCATTATGTTGTTTTTGTCTATAGGAATGATAAACACAACCATTCGCCTGCAAGTTTATTCCAAACGCTTTTTAATTAATACCATGAAATTAGTCGGGGCGAGATCATGGTTTATCCGCAGCCCCTTTATTAGGCAAGGGTTCATTTCGGGAATTATTGCGGCAATCATTGCCGGATTAATATTGACCCCGATTTTGTATTATGTGCAGTTTTTCGCGCTTCCAACGGTAAGTTTATGGAATTTCCCAACCATGTCGCTTATTTTTGGTGCGATGCTTATTTTAGGTCTGATTATCTCGGTGGTTTCAACCATTTTTGCTGTAGATAAGTATTTGCGTATCAAAACAAATGATTTATATTATATTTAAATTATATGAAGAAAGACGAAAAAGGTTTGGCTCTGACCAAACAAAACTTAATGCTGATGGCTGTTTCATTTGCCATTATATTAATCGGGTTTCTGCTGATGATTGGAGGCAGTTCGGGCGAGCATACTTTTAACGAAGACATTTTCAGCCTGCGCCGCATTACCATAGGACCAATGATCTCTCTGTTCGGGTTTATTGCTATGATTGGCGCTATCCTTTGGAAACCGAAAACAGAAGAGAAAGAAGAAAAATAACCCGAATTTACAATTAGACAATTTACAATTTACGATTTAAGCGGTTGATTCTGAAAAATAGTAAATAGTAAAATGGTCAAATAGTCAATACACATGACCTATTTTGAAGCTATTATCCTTGCCATTGTAGAAGGAATTACTGAATTTTTGCCCATTTCATCGACAGGGCACATGATTATCACCGGCGAATTGCTTGGCATGGAAAGCAACGATTTCGTAAAAACATTTGAGATAGTAATCCAATTTGGAGCCATTTTATCGGTACTTGTTTTGTATTGGAAACGCTTTTTAAAACTAAACCCATGCAAAATCTTTGACAAAGACGGAATTGAAAATGCCCCGTTTGCCGAAAAGACAAAAGTATATGGGAAGCGTATTTTGTATAAATATGAGTTTTATTGGAAGCTTTTGGTATCTGTTATTCCTGCATTGGCAATCGGGTTTTTATTAAATGATTATATCGATTCATTGCTCGAAAGCGTAGAAGTAGTTGCTGTCGCTCTTTTATTGGGCGGATTTTTAATGCTTTTTGTAGATAAATGGTTTGCCAAAACGGACGAAGACCAAACCGTAACCTACAAAAAAGGATTCATTATCGGTTTGGCACAGTGTGTGGCGATGATTCCGGGCGTTTCGCGATCCATGGCGAGTATTGTCGGCGGTATGGCTCAAAAGCTGAACCGCAAAACCGCTGCCGAGTTTTCGTTCTTTTTGGCAGTGCCTACCATGTTGGCTGCTTCGGGCTACAAGTTGCTCAAATTAGTCATGGAACCAACAGGCATCGAACTTTTAAAAGCAAATATTGGTGTTCTCATCGTAGGAAATATCGTGGCTTTTATTGTAGCCATGCTGGCAATCAAAGGTTTTATCAGTTTCTTGACCAAATATGGTTTTAAAGCTTTTGGCTGGTATCGTATTGGTATTGGGGTCGTTTTAGTCATTTGGTTTGTAATTGTACCGTTTATTCAACTATCAGGAAAATAATACCGTTTAAAAAGATTGCTCGAAATAATACATATTAAATGAATTTTACCGAAGAGTGTTTTGGTGAAAAATTATGAGAAAAAAAGAGAAAATAAATGTACAAGGAGTTGAAATAACTATAATTTCATCTAATAATGACGATTATATTTCTTTAACAGATATAGCAAATGCCAAAGAAAGTGAAGCGAGAGCTGCCGATATTATCAAAAACTGGATTCGCACACGCACAACACTCGAATTTCTTGGTACTTGGGAACAGTTATACAATCCGGATTTTAAAGTGGTCGAATTTGACCACTTTAGAATGCAAGCCGGATTGCCAAGTTTCGTATTAAGTCCGGGACAATGGGCAGAAAAAACAAATGCAATCGGCATTTATGTAAAACAAGGGAAATATGGCGGCACTTATGCTCACAAAGATATTGCTTTCGAATTCGGTTCGGCAATCAGTCCCATTTTCAGGCTTTTTCTCATTAAAGAATTTCAACGACTAAAAGACGAGGAGCAAAATAATAAATCATTAGAATGGAACTTGCAACGAACACTTTCAAAAATTAATTATCGTATTCATACAGATGCCATTAAAGAAGTGATTATCCCTTCCTTTGTAACAAAAGAACAAATCACTTATACCTATGCCAATGAAGCCGATTTACTAAATGTTGCATTATTCGGAAAAACAGCCGTCCAATGGAGAAATGAAAATCCGAATCTTGTTGGTAATATTCGAGATTATGCAACATTGGAAGAATTGGTTGTTTTATCGAACATGGAAAGTATCAATGCTTTGCTTATTCGTCAAGAACTGTCTCAAAGCGAACGCTTATTACAACTAAATAATGTAGCAATTACACAAATGCAATCATTATTGAAAAATCAAGTTATAAAACAATTGAAATAAGATATATAGCTTTTTTAAATGAATTTTACCGAAGGAGAAGTACTTTTTTTTGACAAGCCACTACATTGGACTTCGTTTCAGCTGGTCAATAAAGTGAAATACGCCATACTGAAACACGAGCGACTAAAAAAGCTCAAAGTTGGACATGCCGGCACGCTCGATCCCTTGGCAACGGGCGTAATGATTATTTGCACAGGCAAGGCTACAAAACGAATAGAAGAATTTCAATACCAAACCAAAGAATATATTGCCACACTCGAACTGGGTGCTACCACACCTTCGTTCGACTTGGAACATGAGGTTGACAACCGCTACCCGACAGAGCATATTACTACCGAATTGGTTGCCGAAACGCTACCCAAGTTTTTAGGTGAGATACAACAAATTCCACCGGTTTATTCGGCAGTTCGGGTAAAAGGCAAGCGGGCGTATGATTATGCCCGCGAAGGCGAAGCCGAAAAACTGGAGCTTGCACCCAAAACATTAGTTATCGATGAGATTGAAGTATTGGATTTCTCGTTGCCGATACTTAAAATCCGGGTAGTGTGCAGCAAAGGCACTTACATTCGCGCCCTGGCTCGCGATATTGGCGAAGCGCTTGGCAGTGGAGCGCATTTGGTTGGGCTGCAACGCACACGCATTGGTGAGGTTACGCTGGATAAATGTTTATCGTTGGATGAATTTTTGGATGAATATTTATTGAAAAAAGAATAAAAAACAGTTTTTGCATTCAATTTCTGACGAAAACAACCAATTTTTGCATTCAATTTCTGACAAAATAAAGCGTTATTTGCATTCAATTTTTTACTTTTTTGTTTATATTTGCATATTATTCAACAAATTAAAAAATTAACCGGCATGGCAAAAAAGTATTATCATCGAAATATTGATGCAGAATTACTGGCTTGGAGTAAGGAAGAAAACAGAAAAACGCTTCTGATACGCGGTGCACGACAGGTAGGAAAATCGACGGCGGTGAGGCATTTGGGCGAATCATTCAAATACTATTTAGAAGTAAATTTTGATGATCAAAAACAGGTGCATTACTTGTTCGAGCAATCCTTATTGCCACAGGAAATATGCGAACAGTTATCACTTCTTTTTCGTGTGCCAATTGTGCCCGGAGAAACACTTTTGTTCTTTGACGAAATACAGAGTTGCATAGAAGCGATGAGTAAACTTCGGTATTTTTACGAAAAATATCCTGAATTGCACCTCATTGCAGCCGGTTCGCTACTGGAATTTGCTATCGAAGAAATGCCGTCTTTTGGAGTGGGAAGAATACGATCGCTTTTTATGTATCCACTTGCTTTTAATGAATTTTTGGAGGCTATGAACGAAAATATGCTTGTGGAAGCCTGTGCGAAGGCTACACCGGAAAATCCTCTGTCGGAGCCTGTTCACACGCACATTACCGGTTTTCTGAAAACCTTTTTAATCATTGGAGGCATGCCGGAAGTAATTGCCGAATATGTAAATAAACGAGATTTGATGCGATGCCAGCAGGTTTTGAATGATTTGATAATTTCTTTCAAGAACGATTTTGCAAAATATAAAAAAAGAGTTTCTGCTCTACGGATAAATGAAGTGTTTGAGTCGGTAGCCAGTCAAGCCGAAGGCAAATTTGTATATGAACATGCTGCCGTAGGAGCAACAAATGCACAAGTAAAACAGGCTTTGGATTTGTTGGTAATGGCAGGTTTGGTGTATCCTGTAACCCATACGGCAGCCAATGGGATTCCTTTGGGGGCGGAAGCAAATCATAAGTTTCAACGGATGATTATTTTTGATACCGGATTGTTTCTACAAATATTAAAACTTGATGTTGCCCAATTGCTTCTCTCAAACGATTTTAAAACAATAAACAGAGGAGCGTTAGCCGAAGTTTTTGTCGGATTGGAGCTTACAAAAGCCAATTCGAGTTATAATCCCGAGTCTCTTTATTATTGGCAAAGGGATAAAAAACAAGGCAATGCCCAAGTTGATTATCTTATCCAACAAGGAGAACAAATTATCCCCATCGAAGTGAAAGCAGGAACTCAAGGTTCGATGCAAAGCCTGTGGGTATTTATGAACGAGAAAAAGATTGAGAAAGGAATTCGTACTTCATTAGAAAATTTTGGGAGATATGACAATATTGAGGTTTATCCGATGTATGCTATCTCTAATTTGAAGAAATGAATTAGTGCGGAACCTCCGCACTAATTGACCAAAATATATTTTTCATTTTCCAAAAATGGATAAAATAGAAAAACCAAATAATAATTATCAAGGACTTGTTTCGCAAATATCCGAAACATTCCGGCAAGGGCAACGACAGGCAATTATTACTGTTAATGCTCATTTGGTTGATACTTATTGGCAGGTGGGAAAATATATTGTTGAGTTTGAACAGGAAGGGAAGAATAGAGCCGAATATGGTGCAGGACTTCTTGGGAATTTATCAAAAGATTTGACTTTACTCCATGGGAAAGGCTTTAGCCTAAGTAATATGAAGAGAATGAGACAATTCTACTTGATATATCAAAAAGGTGCGAAGGCTTCGCACCTTTTGAGTTGGTCTCATTATGTCGAGTTACTTAAAATTGATAATAACTTAGAACGGAGCTTTTACGAACAGCAATGTTTGCTTGAAAGTTGGTCAATTCCGGAACTTCGTCGCCAAAAGAAAAGCTCTCTATACCTCCGTTTGGCAGCATCGAAAGATAAAGACGGCATTCTTCAATTGGCAAAGGACGGGCAAACTGTAGTAAAACCCGAAGATATTATTCGCGAGCCGTATATATTAGATTTTTTGCAAATACCGGAACCGCATCATTTGTCCGAGTCCGAATTGGAAACCAAAATCATTTCCAAACTACAACATTTCTTGTTAGAACTGGGAAAAGGGTTTGCATTCATCGGCAGACAATATCGTATTGTTTTAGGTAATCGACCACATTATGTCGATTTGGTGTTTTATCATCGTATTCTCAAATGCTTTGTATTGATTGACCTGAAGAAAGAAGAAGCCGGATATGAAGATGTCGGTCAGATGAACATGTATCTTGGTTACTTTGAGAATGAAGAAAATGTAGAAGGCGACAATCCGCCTATCGGGATTGTATTAGCCAAAGAAAAAGATGATTTGGTAGTAAAATATGCCATGCACAATATCAGTTCGCGACTTTTCGTGTCGAAATATCAATTGTATTTGCCCGACAAAGAAGAATTGAAAGCATTGATTGAAAAACAAATTTCTGAAAGTGAAGAATAAATCATAAAAAAACAAATAATATGAAACTATCCCAATTCAAATACAATTTGCCCGAAGAGCAAATTGCATTGCACCCAACGCAGAATCGTGATGAGTCGCGCCTGATGGTGCTTAACCGCAAAACGGGCGAAATTGAGCATAAAATGTTTAAAGACATTCTGAGCTTTTTTAGCGACAAAGATGTGTTTGTGTTCAACGACACAAAGGTTTTTCCTGCCCGCTTGTATGGGAATAAAGAAAAAACAGGCGCTAAGATCGAAGTATTTTTGCTTCGCGAGCTGAACCACGAATTGCGCCTGTGGGATGTATTGGTCGATCCGGCGCGCAAAATCCGCATTGGCAACAAACTGTATTTTGGTGAAGACGATTCGATGGTTGCCGAAGTGATCGATAACACCACTTCGCGCGGTCGTACGCTGCGTTTTCTTTTCGACGGCTCGCACGACGATTTTAAAGAATCCCTTTATGCACTTGGCGAAACGCCGCTGCCTCGCTTTATCAACCGCGAAGTAGTGCCCGAAGATGCCGAGCGCTATCAAACCATCTTTGCCAAACACGAAGGTGCCGTTGTGGCTCCAACAGCCGGACTGCACTTTAGCCGCGAGCTTCTGAAACGCGCCGAAATCAAAGGGATCAACTTTGCCCATGTAACCCTGCATGCCGGTTTGGGTAATTTCCGCGAGATTGATGTGGAAGACCTTACCAAACATAAAATGGATTCGGAACAATTGATTATTGTCGACGAAGCCTGCGAAATTGTAAACAAAGCCAAAGATGCCCGTAAAAACATTTGTGCGGTAGGCACCACCGTAATGCGCGCAATGGAAACCAGCGTAGGCAGTATGGGACACCTGAAACCATTTGACGGGTGGACAAACAAGTTTATTTTCCCGCCGTACGATTTCAATGTAGCCAACAGTATGGTTGCCAATTTCCATTTGCCATACTCAACGCTGTTGATGCTTGTGTGCGCATTTGGCAACTACGACTATGTAATGAATGCCTATCAGGTAGCCATCAAAGAAAAGTATCGTTTTGGAACTTATGGCGATGCGATGTTGATTATTTAATTCAAAAATTTAAGGTTCAAAAATTCAACGATTATGATAATTCCGTTTTTAAATTATGCCGGACAATGTGCCGAAGCCATTGAATTTTACGAAAATATATTCAAGATAGAAGATAAAAATGTAGCGTATTTCAAGGATATGCCGGTCAATCCCAATGGTTCATTTCCCAAAGAAATGGACAACTATGTACTTCATGCCGAAATGAAGATTGAAGGTTCAACCATTTGGATGGGCGACATGCCCGAAGGCGTTAATGCCGGCGATGTTGTTTCGCTTAGCGTAGTTTTTGATACACCGGAAAAAGTGCAGGAAACCTTTGCCAAACTTAAAGTGGGCGGAACTGTATTTTGCGATGTAGCTCCTACTTTTTACAGCCCGATGTTTGGCACGGTAAAAGATAAGTTTGGGGTAATTTGGCACACGATTTGTCGCGCTTAAATATATTTTCGTTGTAAAAAATGAGCGAAATTCCACAGGGTAAAACAAAAGAGGAAATGCAAATTCGTAAAAAACTTATAAAAGATTTTTACGCGATGTGGAATGCCGAGAATCCGACAAAACACATTTACAATGTTAATTTACAGGATTTTATTAGTGTCCGTTTCTTGTCAATACAAGAAACTTCATTGCTTGCAGCTCTCTCATATAAATCTACTTTGGCAGTAACTTTTTTAACAGAGATATTAGAACGAGCAACTGTAGAAGAGCGTGTGAAGCCAAAACCAAACAATCAAAATCAGGGTAGATTTTCGGAAATGATATTAATGAAATATGATAAAAAAGAGTTTGGTAAAATAAAACTGACGGTAGGAGTTCTGAAAGGTAGCGAACAAAAAATTCAATATTGCATAACAGCAATAGAAAACGGCTAAAAACCCTCTACATACAAGAAATAGTTATTAGCCGTCTTCATTATTTATAGTACAAAGGTAATACCATTTTCTCAATTTACAATAGATTTCTCAACAAAACACATAAAGCATTTATCAAAATAATGAATAAAAAATTAATCCTTTCTATCCTCGCTGCATGTTGCTTGGTTGGAAATATCTCTGCTAAAAAAGAAAAAGAGAAACCTGTTGTCGATCGCAATTTTGAGATTAGCAAAGGGATGGACATTTACAATTCGCTTATGCGCGAGTTGGACTTGTATTATGTGGACACCATCAATCCGGGAAACCTGATAAAAGAAAGCATTGACAAAATGCTTGAAGATGTGGATCCGTACACTAATTATATTCCCGAAGACAATCAAAAAGAATTCAAATTTATGACCACCGGCGAGTACGGAGGTGTAGGAGCAACTATTTCGCAAAATAAAGCGGGCGATATTTATATTTCACAACCCTATGAAGGCATGCCTGCGCAACGCAACGGATTGCGTGCCGGCGATATTCTTCGCGAAGTAAATGGAGTGAAGCTGAAAGGAAAGAATTCGTCCGAAGTAAGCGAGTTGCTCAAAGGTGAAGCAGGGACACAGGTAAAAGTAACTGTAGAGCGGTTTGGCGAGAAAAACCCGATTACAAAAACATTCAACCGCGAGAAAATACAAATCGATCCGGTAACATATTATGGGGTGATTGGTGACAAAGTGGGATATGTTATTCTCAATCAATTCACCGACAAAGCCGGCGATGGCGTAAAAGCAGCCATTCTCGACTTGAAAAACAATTATCAAATTCAATCCCTTGTATTTGATTTGCGCAATAACCCGGGTGGAATCATTGACGAAGCAGTGAGTATTTCCAATCTGTTCCTTCCCAAAGGATCGGAAGTCGTTTCCACCAAAGGCAAAATGAAACAGTGGGACAACGATTATAAATGTGTCGAAAATCCGGTTTTGTCCACCATTCCTTTGGCTATACTTGTAAATGGCGGTACAGCTTCGGCTTCGGAAATTGTATCGGGAGCCATTCAAGACTACGATCGGGGAGTAATTATCGGCACACGCACCTATGGCAAAGGACTCGTACAATCTACCCGCGATATCGGTTACAATGGTTATCTCAAAGTAACTACCGCTAAATATTACACCCCAAGCGGGCGTTGTATCCAAGCCATCGACTATGCGCACCGCGACGAAAATGGGAACATTACTCGCATTCCTGATAGTTTAACACATGTATTCAAGACCAAGATAGGACGCGAAGTAAAAGACGGTGGAGGAATTATGCCCGACATTGAAGTGAAAGATGAGAAGAAAATGAATATTTCATATTATTTATATACTGATAATAAGATATTTGACTTTGCCACACAATATGCCGTAAAACATAAAAAGATAGACGCTCCCGAAGCATTCCACTTGAGCGATCAGGATTATGAAGATTTCAAAACTTTCTTGAAAAATGAAAAATTCACCTATACACTGAAAAGTGCCGAAGGAGTGAAGAAACTAAAAGAAATAATTGATTACGAAGGATATGGAGATTTGTCGAAAACAGAGTACGATGCTCTGTTAGATAAGCTAACGCCCAATATCGACCGCGACCTCGACCTTTTCAAACCGGACATTACCAAACTGCTCGAATCCGAAATCATCGAACGCTTTTACTATCAAAAAGGTAGCATCCGCTATTCGCTCAAAGACGATGAGGATGTAAAAAAAGCATTGGAGATATTGGTGGATAAATCGCAATATGATAGTATTTTGAGTGTAAAGAAATAATTAATTTATTGTTTCTAATGAGTTTTGTGAGTTTCTAAATGAAAATCGCTTAGATGTTGTTTATGATGAAAATCCAAACCACCCATTGTGTATTATTAATACCTTATATTACCAAAAGAAATTTAATCTAAAGTTAGGTGATAATTTGCGTAAATGGATTGTCGATAAATATTCGGATAATTTTGATTATAACACAATACAACTGAAACACTTTGGTGAAGTTAAATACAGGAAAAAGGAAATAACTCGTTTTTATTTAGAGTAAAAGTAGTCAGGGGTTCATTTCGAAATGAACCCCTGACCTTTTTCATGCTTCGAGCCACCAATCCCGCTAACCCCTCGTTTCCTAACGAGGATTAACGATAAATCGGGGCTAAAAACAAAATGTCGCCCCTAATTTCCAATATTTCGGACTGAAACTGATTCGTTTTTGATGGTTGTCCCAATCTCCATCCATTATTTCGAAAGAAGCACCACCCAATTGTAAATTCAAACTAAAAGTATTAGAGAAGAAATACGAAAATTCGGGAGCTAATTGCAGGTAAAAATAGGGAGTGGATTTTTTGATTTCATATTGTCTTACACTAAGAGTTGTCCCAAATGCCGAATAGCTTAATGGGTCGTAAGAATATTCCACCGGCAAATAAGTAATCACATTGAAATTAACCTGCTCCTTAAAAATAGATTTACCATATCCAACATAAAATGCAGGTGTAAAGTAGAATTTCCCAAATATGGGTAGATAATAACTTGCAAATATCTTTCCACTTGGTATTTTTATCGAAGCTTCATCCCCTTCAAAGTAATATACATTTGCTGTTGGATCTCGTGGATCTTCTTCGATACGGTTCATTCCAAGTGTGCTCGCTTTGGAAGCAGCATACTGAAAACCCAATCCAAACACCCAATTATCTCGTTTTAATCCAACCGAAACAGATATATTTCCACCTTTTTCTTTCGCTTCATAAGTATTTATGGTTGTAAGCAAATTTGTAGTTGTTTGCTCATCATAGCCACCATCTACTCGTAAGATTACACCTTTATCTTTTATTTGTCCGTAAAGCATAGACCTTGTAAAGAGGAATAAAAATAAAAGAACTAATTTGTTCATTTTTTGTTTTTTGAGTTTCATACTATTGTCATTTAGGGTAAATATTTCTTTTGATAAAAAACCAAAAATAATAAGAGTTTATTAAACAATATTTACTTTTTTTACCACAAGGGACACTAAATTACTGCCGCATCCACGAAGTACCAAATACAATATAATAGGCAAACCCTTCAGGTCCATTGGCAAAATCAAGTCCCATGCGTAGTTTGAGTTTGCGGGCAATGAGGTAACGGAACCCGCCGCCGTAGCCCCAAGCCCAATCTGCATCGGAGAATTCGGAGTATTTATCAAAACCCTTTCCGGCGCCGGCAAAACCAACCAAGCTCCAACGCGGCACAAAATCCCAACGCTGCTCGACTTCGGCCAAAGCAGTGCTTCGGCCTAAATAACGAGCCATCGGCACACCTCGCATATCGACAAACGGCAAGAGGTAAAACGGCGCATCGCCTGCCACTTGCTGAATGTCAAGGCGAGTACCGGTAACCCAATTTGATGCCCACGGAATGAAATAATACGCCGCACCTTCAAATTGCCCGTATTTATAATCGCTGCCCACAACAGGATTGCTCCAAGCGGCAGTAAGGTAGGTGCGGAAACCTTTGTTGGGCGTAAATACATTGTCGCGGTTGTCGAAAGCGATTTTTGTACCCAGATGCGCCACATTCCCACTGATTTTTTCGGTAAGGAAATCATTGAATTTATCAATAAATTCCTCAGCAGCCGGCTGCGAAAAAGTTTGATCGTTGCGCAAGGATATGGTATTGTGCATAAACAAATATTGCAGCCCGACAGTAAAGCGCGGGTCTTTCAGCTGCTTATCGGCGGACAGAAACACCGGAATGGTTTTTATATTAAAATCGAATTCGGCATCTTTAATATCTTTAAAGCTGAAAAAATAATCCATATTGACATCGGCGTATGCCAGCGCGGCGGCATATTTAAGTCCCCACTTGCGGATAATCCCTGTGCGTGCGCCCCCTGCCGCCCATGTGCCATTGAGGGTATAGCCGCCAACGACTGCAGTAATATCAGGCGGAAGCGGATACACTTTTCCATTGCGTTCAACAGGTGCATTTTGCTTGATAAAGATAGGCGCCAATGCAGCTCCAAAGCCTCCCAGCGAAGGTTCGGTAACAATAGCGGGCACAGGCAAGAAGCCATTTTTGGTAATAAGAAAGTCGCTTACATCAAATGCACCATCGAGTGAGTCTTTGAACGAAATGGGTGTTTTTTCTTTCTTTTCTTTGTGGGTTGCCTCTTCTTCCGAAAGAACAGTTGAAGGGATTGTCAGCAAAAAAGCCGATAATATTGCTCCTAAAAGAATTTTTGTATTCATTTTTATAAAGAATGTTTTATTGATTTAATAAAGATTATAAAGAATATTGTTTAGTACATGACAAAAATTAAAAGAACAATACAAAAGCAATAGAAGTATCGTCATTGCGGGCTTGATCCGCAATCGCAGAAGCCTGATTAATAAATCCTTTGCGATGTCTCCACGGCACTCCTCGTACCACTTCGACTACGCTCAGTGACCACTCGTCGTTTTGGTCGACAGTTCGACTAAGCTCACTGCAACGCATGACGATGCTTTTATTGATTTAAGCATTAAAATTTATTTTTTGTCATTTACTAAGAGAATATTGTTCAATTTTAATCGAAACAAATATTTCAGTACAAAAATATATCAAAAGAAGAGAAATGCAAGAGAAATGCAAGAGAAATAGTATTTTATCTGAAAAAATTTGATATTTCATCATCCTGTTTTTAGAAAAATAGTAATTTTAGCCCAAATATTAAAATGTATAAATTTATGAAACGGATTGTTTTGTTCACTGTTGTTTTGCTTACTTCGTTGGCAACTATTTATGCTAAAAAATTTGATATCAAGAATGTTGTTGTCGGAGGGCAGTTTGGATTTAATATTACGAATGGGCAAACGGCTATCAATGTTTCTCCGCAATTGGGCTACCGGTTCAACCAGTATCTTACTGCCGGAGCCGGTGTGGGCTACAGTTACTATAGTTACAAAGATGTTTTTAATCAAAAATATTCGCAAAACTATTTGGGAATGAATATATATGGGCAAGTGAACCCGATCAAATATGTCGCTTTGAAAGTGCAACCGGAAGTTTACCAGATGTGGGGACAAAACATCGAAACTCAAACAATTCCTTGCTTGCTTGTTGGCGCCGGAGCTACTATCCCAACCGGAAACAACGGTGGTGTAAGCATGATGTTTTATTATGATGTGGCTCAAAATGATTTCTCGCCTTATGGGAAGGATATTT
Source organism: Paludibacteraceae bacterium (assembly GCA_031553685.1). Taxonomy (GTDB): domain Bacteria; phylum Bacteroidota; class Bacteroidia; order Bacteroidales; family Paludibacteraceae; genus JAFGVL01. Next base: position 42,945 of record JAVBLE010000037.1, read on the forward strand.
TTTATTCGATAGGGTATACTTTTGGATTTTAATGTTCAGTACATGACAAAAATTAAAAGAACAATACAAATACAATAGAAGTATCGTCATGTACTAAAATTTTAATGTAAACTCTTCCAAAAGGCTATCGCAGGAGATTTTTTAAGAAAGTTGATTTTTTATTCCACTATCTGAGCAAAAAATGTTGTCTTAAAATAACTTTTTTTATAACAGATAAAGAATCATACAAACATTAATTTTTCACTTTCCATTGATAATTCCTATCTTTGAGCGATTTTTCAGTACAAACATTCATCAAGCTAACCCGTTAGCTTACAGCAAAACACATTATGAAGCAATTCCGATTGGTCAACAACATCACAGGTTGGATCGTTTTTATCATTGCAGCAGCCACCTACCTGCTTACTATGGAACCTACGGCAAGTTTTTGGGACTGCCCTGAGTTTATTTCCACTGCATTCAAACTGGAAGTGGGACACCCACCGGGCGCACCGTTTTTTATGTTGCTGGGGCATTTCTTTTCGCTTTTCACCAGCGATGTTATGAAAGTTGCTTTTTATGTCAATGCCCTTTCGGCTTTGGCAAGCGCTTTTACCATTTTATTTTTATTTTGGACAATCACGCATTTGGCGCGTAAAGTTGTACACCCAACCGAAGGCGGCAAATACTCATTAGGTCAAGTTATCGGGATTATGGGTGCGGGAGCCGTTGGCGCTTTGACTTACACTTTTACCGATTCGTTTTGGTTCTCGGCGGTCGAGGGTGAGGTTTATGCTACTTCGGCAGTATTTACGGCAATCGTGTTTTGGGCTATCCTCAAATGGGAAGATGTAGCCAACCAGCCGCATGCCGACCGTTGGATTATTTTTATTGCTTATATGATGGGCTTGTCTATCGGCGTCCATTTGCTCAACTTGCTTACTATTCCCGCTATTGTGCTGGTATATTATTTCAAAAAATTCGAATTCACTTACAAAGGAATGATTATCGCCTTGTTGGCATCATTCGGTATTTTAAGTGTTGTGATGTATGGCGTTGTGCCGGGTGTAATGACGGTGGCTTCATGGTTCGAGCTTTGGTTTGTCAACGGTTTAGGGTTTGGCTTTAATACCGGATTTTTGGCATATTGTATCCTTACCTTTGCTGCACTTATCTGGACTGTTTACGAAACTTTTGTCGGCGAAAGCCTTTTGCGTTCGCAAATCGCATTGTTGTTATCGGTTACTTTGTTAGGCATTCCATTCATTGGCGAAAGCATCGGTTTGGGCGTTGTTATTATTTTAGGCTTGGCAGGTATTTTATTTTTTGTAAAAAAGATAAATATAAAATTGCTCAATACAATTGCCATTGCGTTGATGGTAATTACAATCGGCTATTCGTCGTATGCCATTATCGTAATTCGTTCGGCAGCCAATCCGCCTATGGATCAAAACTCGCCCGACAATGTTTTTGCCTTGAAAAGTTATTTGAACCGCGAGCAATATGGCGATCGTCCGCTTCTATACGGTCAGTATTACAACGCCGAAGTGGAGCGCGAAATACAAGGTGATTATTGCGTTGCCAAAATTAATGAAGGCGCCAATGTATGGAGTCCGCAAGAGAAAGTGGACAGCACTGAAAAAGACAAATACATTGTTTCGGACAAAAAACGCGATTATGTGTACAATCCTAAATTCTGTACCCTTTTCCCTCGCATGTATAGCCCGCAACCAAACCATGTGGAGGGCTACAAAATATGGGGCGGGATAACAGGAAAAAGCGTTCCATATTCCACCTGCGGACATGATGATGTAAAAAACGGTGTGCCTACTTTTGGCGAAAACCTGCAATTTTTCTTTACTTATCAAATCGGATATATGTATCTGCGCTATTTTGCATGGAACTTTATTGGTAGACAAAACGACATACAAGGTACCGGCGAAGTGGACAAAGGATCGGTTATTACCGGATTTAAATTTATTGATAACCGCGTTGCCGGCGATCAGGACACATTGCCTTCCGACCTGAGAAACAACAAAGGACGGAATGTGTATTACATGTTGCCGTTCCTGCTGGGTATTCTGGGTATTGCTTACCTATTTATGAAAGGGAAAAAAGGTGAACAAAGTTTTTGGATTACCACCGTGCTCTTTTTCATGACCGGATTAGCCATTGTATTGTATCTGAACCAAACTCCTTACCAGCCTCGCGAGCGGGATTATGCTTATGCTGGCTCATTCTATGCCTTTGCCATTTGGATTGGTTTTGGCGTGTTGGGACTTATGGCATTATTACAAAAAATACTCAAGAATAAAATTGTGGCAGGAAGTATCGCCTCGTTGCTTTGTTTGTTTATCCCTGTGCAAATGGCTGGACAAAACTGGGACGACCACGATCGCTCAAACCGTTATACCTGTCGCGATTTCGGGTACAATTACCTCATATCGTGTGCCCCTAATGCGATTATCTTTACCAATGGCGATAACGACACCTTCCCGCTTTGGTATTTGCAGGAAGTAGAAGGCGTACGCCCTGATGTGCGTGTATGTAATTTGAGTTATTTGCAAACCGACTGGTACATTGACCAAATGCGCCGCAAAGCATACGAATCCGACCCGCTTCCTATCGAATGGAAACGCTATCAATATGTACAAGGCGTGCGCGATATTGCCGAAACGAAAAATATACTTCCGTCGATGGATGCCAAAACAGCCATTAAAGAATATGTGTTGAATCCGGATTTATTGCAGGATGGCGTGGCGATGTTCCCAACCGATTACTTGACTATCCCTGTAAATAAAGATGAAATTGTAAAACTCGGCATTGTGAAGTCCGAAAAGAAAGATAGCGTTTTATCGCAATTAGGTATCAAGTTAAAACCTCGTTTGTACAAACACGAGTTGATGATCCTCGAAATGCTTTCGCAAAACGAATGGAAACGCCCGATTTATTTCTCGGTAACTGTAGGAAGCGACATGTACATGGGATTAGACCGTTATTTGCAACTCGAAGGGCTTGCTTCGCGCATTGTTCCTATCGACAGCCATAGCAGCGAAGGCTCTGTAAATACCGACCTAATGTTCGACAATATGGTGCACAAGTTCAAATGGGGCAACATTGCCGACCCTAAAGTATATCTGGACGAAAACAATTTGCGCATGTGCCGCACTTTCCGTTTGATGTTCTATCAATTAGTAGATGCATTAATCAAAGAAGGCAAAAAAGAAAAGGCGCTCGAAGCGTTGGATTATTGCCGCAAGGTAATTCCTCCGACAACCGTAAAAGACGATTATATTTCCTCGTATTTTGCCACACAATATTATACTTTGGGGAAACCCGAAAAAGGCGACGCCATTATGGAATCTATTGCCAAAAACAGTGTTGAATATATCAATTGGTATGCTCATCTGACAAATCCGCAATTCCAAAAATCATCAAGTCAGGATTTCCGTCAAAATATGGCGATCCTGCAAAGTATTATCGAACAATGCAAGCTGGCAGAACGAACAGAAATTGTAAAAAAATACGAGCCTATTTTCTCTAAATACATGTATGCAGTAGGGGAATAACACTAAATTTAATGAAAAACTGAAAAAGCAATGAAGAAGATGAACCGTTTTGTACAACAATTACACAAAACCAGTCTCATTTTCTTCATTTTTTAATTCATAAAAAAGAATGATTGCCGAACGCCCCTTAGTCTTTCTCCCCCTGTTGCAACAAGGAACTCTTTGGCGTGGAAACAAAAAAGAGAAAGCCATATACCTTACTTTCGATGATGGACCAACACCACGGATTACAACCGAAGTGCTCGACATTTTAGACCGTTATGGAATAAAAGCCACCTTTTTTTGCATTGGTAAGAATGTAGAAAAACATCCCGACATTTACCAAGAAATCTTGCAACGGGGACACCAGGTTGGCAACCATACACACACTCACCTGAAAGGGATGAAATGTTTTACTTCAACTTATTTGAAAGATATTGAAAAAGCCTCAACAGTGATTAATTCAACACTTTTCCGTCCGCCATACGGACAAATTCGCTTAAATCAAATCCGCTCGTTAGGCAAACAATACAAAGTGGTGTTGTGGGATTTAGTTACGCGCGACTACAACCCCAAACTCTCGCCCGAATATATTTTAAGGAAAATAAAAACGATGACACGCAACGGATCAATCATTATTTTTCACGATTCGGTTAAAGCGCAAAAAAATCTTTTTGCTGTACTTCCTTCCGCCATCGAATTTTGGCAAAAAGAAGGATATGAATTTAAACTGCTGTAGCCGTGATTACTGAGAAATTTCTACACTATATTTGGCAGTACAAACTATTTTCAACCCATTTGCTCCAAACAGAAGCAAGCGAAAAAGTAGAAATTATCGACATTGGCAAACCAAACACCGATGCCGGACCCGACTTTTTCAACGCCAAACTGAAAATCGGTGAAACCCTCTGGGCTGGCAATGTCGAAATTCACCTCAATTCGTCCGATTGGAACAAGCACGGACATCACAAAAATCCGGCTTACGACTCGGTTATTTTGCATGTTGTACACGAAATTGACTGTCCTGTGTATCGCACAAACGGAGAAACTATTCCCCAAATGCAACTCTGTTTCCCTAACGAAATTATACAGCGCTATCAAAACTTACAAGGAAAGAAAAGCTGGATTTCGTGCGAAGAACAGCTATTGAATGCAGACAAGTTTTTATTCGCCCAGTGGATTAATCGAATTCTTATTGAGCGATTAGAAACAAAATCCAAAGCTATCTTCACCCTTTTGGAGCAAAATAAAAACAATTGGGAAGAAGCTTTTTACATCACTTTAGCACGAAATTTCGGTTTTGGAACCAACGGCGATACTTTTGAGCAGTTGGCGCGCGCGCTGCCGTTAAGTTGCTTGGGAAAACACAAAGACAATTTATTTCAGATAGAAGCCCTGCTGTTTGGGCAATCGGGACTGCTTTCTTTACCGAAAGAAAACGCTGATGAATACCAACAATCGCTGCAAAAAGAATACGATTTTTTGCGCTCGAAATTCACATTAACGCCCATTGACGGAAATATATGGAAATTGCTCCGTCTTCGCCCAAGCAATTTCCCACACATTCGTATCGCTCAGTTTGCAGGATTAATACACAAATCTTCTAAATTATTCTCCAAAATAATAGAAAACCACACCCTCGAAAATCTCCGCAAATTATTTGTTTGTGAAACCTCTGAATATTGGAAAACTCATTATCTATTTGGAGAAAAAAGTAACTCACGAAACAAAAAAATAGGCGAAACGGCTATTAATACTATTTTGATAAACACGGTTGTTCCTTTTCTCTTTTGCTATGGGAAAAACAAACAAAATGCCGATTTACAAGATGCTGCACTAAGCCTTTTGGAGAACCTGCCTGTTGAACAAAATTCCATTACACTTCATTTTGCCGAATTAGGAATTTTTGCCAAATCTGCTTACGATTCGCAAGCACTCATCCAACTAAAAAAGAGGTATTGCGATGATAAAAAATGTCTGCAATGCCAGATAGGACATAAAATCATGAGTTGTTGAATAATAATAAACTTATTATCAACATTATATGCACAATCAATAAACATTTCTTTAAATAATTCACCATTTTTTAATGATGATATTAAAAAATGTTTTATTTTTGTCGCGTAAACACATCAATAAGCCCTTGTGTTTTTTATAATTAATTATTCACAAGCCGTTAGGGCTTCGGCAAAAATAAATTTTATTCATGAAAAAAATTTTTATCTTAGCAATCGCAGCCATTAGCATGGCAACAGCAGCAAATGCTCAATTCAGATTGGGACCAACTGTAGGTTTGAATTTATCTAACCAGTTAATAAAAGACAATGACAACACTTACAGTGACGATTTTTCTAACAAACTTGGTTTTAGCTTTGGCGTAGTGGCTGAGTATGCCATTGGAGATAATTTTGCGATCTCTCCAGAATTGCTTTATGCTCAAAAAGGACATCAGATTAAAGCATCTGACGAAGCAAGCGATGATTTTGAGGGTTATACAGGTGACGCAAAAATGAAAACAAATCTTAACTATTTCGTATTACCTATTAATGCTGTTGGAATATTCCCTATCAATGATGATTTTAAGATTTCTGTTTTTGCAGGTCCATACTTTGGATATGCATTTTCGGGGAAAGAAAAACTTACAGGTTTAACTGACGAGGAAGAAGCTTATGCAAAACTTGCGGAAGCATTATCAGGTGAAAAAATTTTAGAAAACGATCTTGAAATAGGTTCTGATGAAAAAGATGATTACAAAGCTTTTGACTTAGGATTAAGCTTTGGGGTAGGAGCAGAATATAAAGGTTTCTTCTTAAAGGGTCAATATAATTTAGGTTTAGCGAACCTTTCTAATTATACAGATAATGGAGCTAAAATCAATAATAGAAATATCGGTATATCAGTTGGCTATTTGTTCAATTTGCAATAATCTAATTCCGATATAATTCTTATAAGAGTGCAGTTCTACCGAATTGCACTCTTTTTGTTTTTAGTATCTTTGTGTAAATGATTTCGTCCAAAGAAATAAAAGAAAAAGCCCTGCAAATCGGTTTCGATGCATGCGGAATAGCTCGTGTTGATACATTGAGAAATGATGCCCAATATCTTTCCGAATGGTTGAATAAAGGTTATCATGCCGAAATGGGCTATATGGCAAATCATTTTGAAAAGCGAATAAATCCTCATTTATTAGTTGAAGGAGCAAAATCGGTTATAGTAGTTTTGCTTAATTATTTTCCGCCGGAAAAACAATCGGCACATTTGCCTCAGATAGCGCAATACGCCTATGGAAAGGATTATCATGTAGTGGTAAAAGATAAACTGCATCAACTGCTTGATGAGATTAAAACAATGTATCCCGAGCAAACCATTGCCGGACGGGCTTTTGTAGATTCGGCACCGGTTTTGGAGCGGGCTTGGGCTGTGCAAGCCGGATTGGGATGGATTGGCAAGAACACTAACTTGATTCACCCAACTTTAGGTTCGTTTGTCTTTATTGGCGAACTGATTATTAATGCCGAATTTGATAAATACGACACTCCCCTACCCGACCAATGCGGCACCTGTGAGCGCTGCCTGAATGCTTGCCCTACCCAAGCGCTCGAAACGGCTCATTGCCTGAATGCAAACCGTTGTATTTCTTATCTTACCATCGAAAGCAAAAAGGATATTCCAACCGGATTGGCTGCAAAGTTAGGAAACCGGATTTTCGGGTGCGATACTTGCCAGAATGTATGCCCTTTCAATCAGGATTTAGATGGGAATAAAATTCCTGAATTCGCTCCCTCGAAAAGTCTGTTTGAAATGAATTTTGATGATTGGAAAGTGATGAAAGAAGACGAATTTGAACAAGAATTTGCTGATTCTCCTCTAAAAAGAGCCGGACTTGAGAGAATTCAGAAAACACTTCTATCAAAGTGCGAATAAATATATTTGAATGTTTACATATATTAATTCGCGCAATGTATGCTGTAGGGACAGGTCGTGACATGTCCGTGTTACATCAATTAACCTGTTTCGGACAAGTCGCGACTTGTCCCTACTCGTTAACCAACTATTTATCCAGATAAAAATCCTTTGTCAAGTTCTTATATTCGTCTGAATAAATATGTCGTCCGGTGGTTTCAATAACTAAATTGGAAATCTTGCAATCATTTTTTGCAAAAGAAAACGATAATAACAGTCGTTTAACCGTTCCGCCTTCTCTCGGATAGACAAATACCTTCTCACAGCAAAATAAGTCGGCTTTCTGAGCTAAAACAATAAATTCTTCTCCTTCGGTCGTTGGTAAAATTAGCGCAAAATGTCCGTCTCTTGCCAATAGGGTCTTTACACCATTTATCAAAATATCAAATGGCAATGAGTCGGTATGGCGGGCAGCTGTACGATTTTCGGCAGGAGGTTTGAGTGAGCGGTTAAAATAGGGAGGATTGCTCACAATCAAGTCGTACTTTGAAGTATTCTTTTTACAAAAATCTTGAAAAGAAATAGTTGAAACAGTTATCCGGTTGGCAAAAGGGCTTTGCTGTATGTTTTCGATAGCCTGGCAGGCGGCAGCTTCGTCTATTTCAATAGCCTCAATGGCTGTATTACAGCGTTGGGCAAGCATCAGGGCAATTAGTCCGGTGCCGGTGCCAATGTCTAAAATGCGTTTGGCATTTGCACAATCAGCCCATGCACCAAGCAATACACCATCTGTGCCCACTTTCATGGCGCAACGATCTTGATGAATGGTAAATTGTTTGAATCGGAACATAGACCTCTCCCCAACCCTCTCCACACTTCGACAAGCTCAGTGACCAAGAGGGAGTGGGCTATTGTTTAAAATTGTGATTTTGTCTTTGTGCAGCTTTTATGCATTTAAAAAACCCGTTTGAGTATTTTATAAAAAATAAAATGATTATCCGCTATTTTACCCCCAACCCCCTAAAGGGGGCTCGCAATCAACAACAGACTGTTTGTGTTGGGTAAGTCCCCTTTAGGGGATTTAGGGGTGGTTGGAAGCATCTTCTTAGAAATTAGGGG
>JAVBLE010000068.1:0-25285 GCA_031553685.1 Paludibacteraceae bacterium
ATATGTTTTTGCTAGTTCAGATTGCTTCGTTCCTCGCAATGACGCTTTGGTTAACCGTCGTCATTGCGAGGAACGAAGCAATCTCTGACTAATAGAATTTATGTTTGCAAAATATATCATTAATTGCTTTTAAATACTTAAAACTTTTGAGTCAATATCTATTTATTTGTCAAACAAACAATTATGGCAAACAATCGAAATTTGCGATGTCTCCACTCCACTCCTCGTGCCACTTCGACTGCGCTTGGTTGCTGAGCGAAGTCGAAGTACAGTGACCACTCGTCGTTTCGGTCGACATGACGGAGTTTCTTGGGATAGGATATAACTTTGTGCGTTTGCCCTAACAAACAATCGAAAAAAACAATATCCAGGTCTATCCGATTCGCATCAAAGTATAAGCAACCCATATCTATGTCTGAATGGCTTAAACACATGTCCAAAACCTCGTACTCCGAGATTTTATATTTTTATAAAATAAACCTTAGCCTGCCCATCCTTCTCTATCCAGATTGCGGTAGTTAATTGCTTCGGCAATATGGTGGGCTTCGATGTTCGGGCTACCATCGAGATCGGCAATGGTGCGGCTTACTTTGAGTATACGGTCGTAAGCGCGTGCCGAGAGGTTGAGTCGCTGCATGGCGATTTTGAGCCGTTCGGCGCCGTCATCGTCGGGCATGGCGTATTTCCTCAATTGCTTGGAACTCATTTGGGCGTTGCAATACACGCCTTCGACATTGTCAAAGCGGTCGGCCTGGACTTGTCGTGCAGTGATTACCCGCTCGCGAATAATGGCGCTCCGTTCGGCTTCGTGCTGTTCGGATAATTTTTCGAAAGGAACGGGTACTATCTCGATATGGATGTCGATGCGGTCGAGCAGTGGACCGGAAATACGGCTTAAATATTTTTGCACTTGCCCGGGACCGCAAACACAGTCTTTCTCGGGATGATTGTAATATCCACAAGGGCAAGGGTTCATCGAAGATACGAGCATAAAACTTGCCGGATAGTCGACTGCAAACCGCGAGCGCGAGATACTGATCTTGCGGTCTTCGAGCGGCTGGCGCATTACTTCGAGCACAGTGCGCTTGAACTCGGGCAGCTCGTCGAGAAACAGTACGCCGTTGTGTGCCAACGAGATTTCGCCCGGCTGTGGGAACGAACCGCCACCGACCAGCGCCACATCGGAGATGGTGTGGTGAGGGCTGCGAAACGGGCGTTGCGACATAAGCGAAGTATTTCCGCCAATCTTTCCGGCAACGGAGTGTATTTTGGTTGTTTCGAGGGCTTCGTGCAAGGTGAGTGGCGGCAGTATGGTCGGGATACGCTTTGCCATCATGGATTTGCCGGCGCCGGGAGGTCCTACCATGATAATATTGTGTCCGCCGGCAGCCGCTACTTCGAGTGCGCGCTTTACATTTTCCTGCCCTTTGACATCGGCAAAATCGACATCGAATAGATTGATATTTTCAAAGAATTCTTCGCGGGTGTTTACATTTGTTGGTTCGAGGGTGGCGTTGTCATTGAAAAAATCAATTACTTGTTTGATATTTTCCACGCCATATACTTCGAGATTGTTTACCACGGCTGCCTCGCGGGCATTTTGTCTGGGCAGGATAAATCCTTTGAAACCTGCTTCGCGGGCTTTGATGGCAATGGGGAGTACTCCTTTGATGGGCTGCAGGCTACCGTCGAGCGAGAGTTCGCCCATGATTACATATTTGTCTATTTCGTCGGCTTTCATAGTTTCGTCGGCAGCCATTATGCCTACGGCAAGCGGAAGGTCGTATGCCGAACCTTCTTTGCGAATGTCTGCCGGAGCCATATTGATAACTACTTGCTTCCGAGGTGTTTTTATCCCATTATACTGAAGGGCTGAAAGGATTCGTTCGTGGCTTTCTTTTACAGCATTATCGGGCAATCCTACTAACATGAATTTCATCCCGGCCGATATATTTACTTCAATGGTAATGATAGTGGCATTGATGCCTTGCACGGCTGCTCCATAGGTTTTTACAAGCATAAATAATTTATCAAGTTAACATGGATACAAAAGTAGTGTTTTTTAACAAACGCTAAATTCTGTTTTAAAAAGAATTTTGCAAGTGTTGTGTTTTTTGTCCATTTTTGCAAAAAATACAATATGCTTTTTTTGAATATCCGCTTTCAGTACAATGCTCATTCAAATTAAAAGCTACACTTTATCTACTAAAACGAAGTTTTGTGTTTTATTACTAATAGCGGATATTCAAATACTTTTTATTCTGATTCGATACTAAATTTAATATACAATTAAAAACATGTGGCAATTATTTTTAGGCAGTTTTGCGCTTAGTATTTTACATGCGCTGATCCCCAATCACTGGCTTCCGTTGGTGGCAATTGCTAAAACGGAGCAATGGTCGACACGCGAAACATTGTGGGCAGCATTTTTTACCAGTTTAGCACATTTGGCAAGTACTATCCTGATTGGAATTTTAATTGGATATATTGGTATTGAACTGGCGAGAAATTATGAGTTTGTGCCACGCATTGTTGCTCCAAGTATTTTGGTGGCAATTGGTGTTGTTTTTCTTATCCTGGATTTTATTTCCAGAAAAAAACATGAACACAATTATAATATAAGCCACCCCAAAAGCCGCACAGCAATAATCCTATCACTTTGTGCAGCTATGTTTATGACTCCTTGCCTGGAGATTGAGGCTTACTACTTTCAGGCGGCTTCGTTTGGTACAACGGGGATTCTTATTGTATCTATAGTGTATTTAATTGTAACTATTTCAAGTATAATAAGTTTGGTTTATTTTGCGTTTAAAGGTATTACCCGGTTAAATACACATTTCCTTGAGCATCATGCTAAAAGTATCACCGGTATTTTATTAATCGTGTTAGGTTTGATCGGGTATTTTGTTGAGTTTTAATTTCAGACAAAAATTACTTCTGATTTTTCCGCCCTTCCACAGTTGCTTTTACTCCTTCGTCTAAGAAGAAGCGGGGTTTGAATCCAAAATCGTGTTCTAACTCCGATATATCGCAAATCCAGTTGCGGCAACTCAAAATTTTGTACTTGTCGGCATTGAGCGTTGGCACTATTCCGAATAACCCGCCTATGAAATCGAGTGAATAGCTAATCCATTTGGTCAAAAAAAGCGGCACAACGATTTTGATTGTTTTCTTGTTCAAATGTTTTTTTACAATGGCGGCGTAATCTTGTTGCGTGTAGGTTTTCCCGTCGGAAACGACATAGCTTTTGCGTATAATCGGACTGCCTAACATGGTAAAAATGAGGTTTACCAAATCGTCCACATAAATAAATGATATATATTGTGGTTTAAAGCCTAAATAAGGTTCAATCCCGTTTTGAATTGTATCAATATAGATATTGTACTCTTTATCGTCGGCGCCATAAATGCCTGTCGGGCGAACTGTCAGGTATGGAAAATCTTCGATGGATTCGATAAATTTTTCGGCTTTGAGTTTACTTTCCCCGTACAGTGTATTTGGATTTGGGGTGTGGTGGCAGGTGATTGGCTCCAACGGATCGACACAACCTGGTCCTAATGCTCCTAAACTACTGATGAAAAGAAATTTTTCCGGCACAGAACCTGTCTCTACCAATGCTTCTACCAAGTTTTTGGTATAAAGATAATTGACGGTGTCAAAGTCGCATTTCTTTTTGCATTTAGTCAATCCGGCATTGTGGATTATATAATCGAATGCGCCGTATTTTTCTTTATATGATGATAATAGAGATTTTAATTTTTCTTTATCTGTGTATGGCAAATTGACAAATGAAAGTCCGGACAGATTGCCAAATTGCCTTGTGTTGCTGCTGGCACGCACTCCGGCAAAGGTTTCGAACCCGCTTGCCACTGCTTTTTTTACCAAATGGCTGCCTAAGAATCCGCTGGCGCCTGTAATTAATATCTTCATAAAATTGTTTATTAATCAATATTTCAAAGCAAAAGTAGAACAATAACACCTAATTTCAAAAACAAATTGAACCATATCCTGAAGTAATGCGTTGTAAGTTACATAGTTTTTAGTAATTTTGCATTCGTTTTTATTTAGAAGCGTTTCTTTATGTTCCTGCGCTTTTTTTACAAATGAGAATATTATTTCGCTTGCCGCCAGGGACCGGAAAGCATTAAAAATCTAACTGATATGAAAAAAATTTTATTTGCAATGGCAACGATCGCCGTTATCGCCTGTTCGGTTTCGTCGTGTAAAGTAGAGGAAGAGGAAGGGAATAAAAACCTTTTGGTCGGAACTTGGGAACTTACACAAGTAGACACTTGTGCCACAGGGTTTTATAAATACATTACATCGGCAACTGCTGTTGATTACTACCAACAAGGCGATGCTGTATCTGTCGAAGAACAAGGTGGTTTTGTAACCTTTAATTCGAATGGCTCTTATAAATATAGTGGCAATCTTGCAGGTTCAGGCTCGTGGGAATATCAATACATAGAATTGCCTAAAAACCTTAGTGTGCTAAAACTTGATAACGACCCGTATCAGATGATGGAAGTAACAAAATTGAATGCGAAAACGCTTGTTGTGATGTGTGATTATCATTTCGATAAAAAATCAAAACTTACCGTCCCTACCATAAAGAAAACTTGGACTAAAAAATAATCATAACTCCTTTATGCAAAAAGAGTTCTGCAAATGTTGCAGAACTCTTTTTGTTTTGTGGGCCCAACCGGGCTTGAACCGATGACCCCCTGATTATGAGTCAGGTGCTACTAACCAACTGAGCTATGGGCCCTATTGCAAAAATTTTGTATTACCTTTGCAAAGCGAATGCAAAAGTAATTATTTTTGTTTAAATACAAAATCGGTTATCATCTTTTTCTAAAAAATTATGCAAGGAATTAAATCTGTTTTGTTCGATTTTGGTGGGGTTTTGATTGATATTAAGCGCGAAAATTGTATTCGGGCGTTTACCGAAATCGGATTTCCGGAAGTGGAACAATATATTGGTAATTATTCGCAAAACGGATTTTTTCTCGATTTTGAAAAAGGATTGATTTCATCGGATGAATTCAGGGCTGAAGTACGCAAACACAGTTCCAAAGAAATCTCCGACCAGCAAATTGATACTGCTTGGAACGCTTTTCTGATAGAAATTCCTGAATACAAATTAAATCTGCTTCGCGAGCTTCGCAAAAAGTATCGGGTGATGATGTTGAGCAACACAAACGAAATCCATTTCGAACAAAAGGGACGCGAGGAGTTTGAAAAGCAAGGGTTGAAATTATCCGATTATTTCGACAAATGTTATTTGTCATATCAGTTGAAAATGGCAAAACCGCAACCAGAGATTTTCGAACATATTTTAGAGAATGAGCCGAATAAACCGAGTGAAATTCTATTTCTTGATGATGGAGAAAAAAATATTGAAATGGCAAAATCATTGGGATTTCAAACTTATTTAGTAGCCGACAGAGAAGATTACAGTAGTTTATTTAAAATTTACAATTAGACAATTTACTATTTACACATTGAAATTTAAGAAAAATAGTAAATTGTAAATAATCCAATAGTAAATGAAATTATTCACCGACATATCACTCATTCCAAAAGATAAATTTGTCGCTACCGTCGGCTTCTTTGATGGGGTGCACTTAGGTCATCGTTTTTTGCTGCAAAAATTAAAAAACGAAGCGCTTGCACTTGGAAGAAAATCGTTGGTAATCACTTTTGACAAGCATCCCCGCACAACTGTTTGTCCCGATTTTCACCTTCCATTGCTTAGCACTAATGACGAAAAAATTACACTGTTAAGTGATTTCGGCATTGATGGCTGTGTTTTTTTACCTTTCGACAAAGCGATGGCAAACCTTAGCGCTTACGAATTTTTAAGTCGAATTATTCTTGAACAAATGGGTGTTCGGCACTTATTAGTAGGTTATGATCATCGTTTTGGGAAAAATCGCGAAGAAAATTTTGACGATTATGTGAGATATGGGAAAGAACTGGGAATAAATATCATCCGTGCCGATGTATTGGACGAAAATCACATTCGGGTTAGCTCGTCGGTAATCAGAAAAATGCTGCTTTCGGGTAGGGTACAGGAAGCGAATAAACTATTGGCGCACCCTTACGAGATTTCCGGAAAGGTTATCTCTGGAGAGCAATTGGGTCGAAAACTCGGTTTTCCCACTGCCAACATTGAACTTGACAATGACCTGAAACTTATCCCATCCAACGGGGTTTATGCGGCATTGGCAGTAATAAATAACCGTTCTTACAAAGGAATGGTTAATATCGGGACTCGACCCACTGTGAGCCATTCAAAACAACGATCGATCGAAGTAAATATTATCGATTTCAACGAGGATATTTATAACAAAAATATTTCATTGCATTTTATCGAAAAGATTAGAGATGAATTTAAATTCAATTCAAAAGAAGAATTAATTTCTGCGATGGAAACAGATAAAAAGTATGTTTTACAGCTAAAATATTGAAAACGATATAATTTTCAATTACAATGAAAAAAATATTGCATTTTTTTGCACAACCCACGCCGCTTGGCATTCTACTTCCTATACTTTTCGGCGTAATTTGCTGGGGGATTTCATATCAGTTTTCGCCGGAGGTTGATTCTACCACATTTTTACAGGCACAAGATTCGTGGCTTGCAAAAACGCTGCAAGGACTTATCGCTCCACACAGTTTCTTGTCTTATTCTTTAGGACTAATTTTTACGCTTTTCATCGGACTTTCTTTGTTTATGATGAACGAATCATTTTCATTTATTCGTGTGCGAACGATTTTACCTTATTTCTTTTTTGTCCTGTTAATCGGGTTTCATCAAGGCAGTCATGAGTTTTCATTGGGTCAAGTCGCCTGTTTATTTTTAGTTGCTTCGTTGGCACAATTATTCTCTGCCTATCAGGTTCAAAATTCAGTTTTTCAAAGTTTTAACATTGGACTTTTTCTATCTTTAGGATCTTTGTGTACGGCAGAATTGTTATTTTTCCTGCCTTTATTCTGGATTGGACTAATTTCTTTCAGCAGTTTTTCGTTCCGTTCGTTTCTTGCCTCGATTATAGGAATAATTACTCCATACCTTATCATTTTAGGAATTGCTTTTTTGTTTTCGAAAACCACCCCTCTTATCCATTCTTTTTTAGGGCAATTCCATTTTGATATAAATTTTAGTATTGGCATTATTTTCGCTCTTTTTATCGGAATTTTATTAATATCAGCAATAATTGCCACAGTCGAATCCTTGTCCGACAAAATAAAGACCCGCCGGTTATTAGTCATGGCATTTTTATTTTTCTTTATTTTGATGCTTTCGTTTTCCTTTATCCCCAATGAGTTAGATACATTCTATATTTTTTGCGTGGCTTTTTTATCATTGATCTACACACATTATTTCTCTTCAAATTCTTCATTGGTTGATTGGTTATTTTCGGCAATACTGATTTTGGGAACTGTTCATTTTATTTCATATTTATTTTAAAATTAATTTTTGCCCAATTGCATGGAAAGTTTTGCCGAGTTAGGATATTTTGGTTTGTTTTTGGCTGCTTTTCTGGCAGCCACTATTTTACCACTTTCATCAGAGGTTGTATTTACGGCTGTTGTTTGGCAAATGGGCTTAGACCCTGTTATTTGTGTCATAGTTGCCACTGTCGGGAATACGCTGGGAGGAATGACTTGCTACTGGCTCGGACATCTGGGCAAAATGGAGTGGATAGAGAAATACCTCCGGATAAAACGCCAAAAGGTGGACAAATGGGTCAATAAATTACATCGGCAGGGTGATTGGATTGCCTTTTTTTCATTCCTTCCGGCAGTGGGCGATTTGATTGCGGTGGCGTGCGGGTTTCTCCGTTGCAATGTGTGGATTGTACTTGGGTCAATGTTTCTGGGAAAACTAATCCGATATATCGTTTGGATGTATTTACAAGGAATGTTTATTTAAATAAAATAAGGGCTTCATCGCAAAAAGCGCCTTATCCCATTATTTCACCACTTTCCGAATTATTTCCGGTTTTTGTTGTGGAGCCGGCGTTAGTTTGTAATCCCATTCCTGCTCTACCTCCCAATTTGGCTTTAATTTCAATGTCTGGTTAAAATAGTACACCTCTTCTGGCTGTGTGTTGGTATGGTAATTACCGGTATCCCATTTGCTATTTTTGTTTTTATCTGCAAACATCCGCATAAAATAATCGCCCGGATTAATAAACTCGAAAGTTGTTTTTTCGGTGGCGGGCAATTGCCTGTAAACAACTTCTTTTGCGTCGAGAAGTTGAATGACGGCATCTTCAGGCATATTTATCATTGACACGATCAATGTGGCATACTTGTCCGAAGTTTTCACGGTAAACGGCATACTGATTTTATTATTTTGGATATGATATATGTCAGTTACCGCCGCAGAATCAATCAACAATTGATATTCAAGATCAGTATTATATTTTATCAAGATTTCATATTTTGTCCCCATTTCATCGATTGTTTTTATTTCAAACGGGATGTCTTTCCAAGTGGTATCCTGTTTATATTTCAAATAGATTTTTTGTTTATCCATCTCTGCAACAGGAGTTCCAAATGAAAAACTAATCGATTTGTAGCTATCCATCGGATTTTGAATATTACTTGTAAATCTTAAGAAAACAGGCACTTTATCCTTATCTTTCTCCGATTTTTTGGTTTTCTTCTTATATATTGCCGAGATAGTATCTGTTTTCATTTCTTTTTCGCTCAAACGATAAGTTACAGCAAAACGCAAGGTATCTTTATCATAAACCGTCGGGCTTTCTATCCAGCAAGTGATTGAGTCCATACGAGTATTATACACCAGTCCTTTTATGGCAGACTCGGTGAAATTTAGAGGTTTAATCGAAGGTTTTTCCATGTTTGGCGACGCAAAGAAAAGAGATATTTTATATGGATCAGTCCGCTCAAACTTAGCTATTTGCTGTTTGTAAACATCCTCTTTAAAAGCTCTCAAAACAATATCGTTAGGCAAAAAAATTGTTTTCTTCCGTTGCACAAAGTCTTTCTTGCTTTTAGTCGTGTCTGTCTCATTTTTTATGACAATAGTATCCGTAACTGTTTTTTCTTCAATGCTTGGAGTAATCTCATTATCCAAAAAGGCAATTCGTTCGGTAGGGGCATTATAGATAAAGTCGTTGCCCAAATCGCCCAATGCAAAAACCTTGTAAGTTCCCTTTTTTATCCCTTTCATGCTGAATTCGCCATTTTCATTTGTCCGTGCAATGCGCAAGGGTTTAGTCTTTACAAAAATCGAATCTTCGGCAGGATCATAAATTCCCACATAAATCCCTTGCACCGGATTCAAATTTCCAGCATCGAGCACCGTTCCCGAAATTTGCATGGTATCGAGTGTCGCTCCTGTAGAAAAAGTGTAACAATAGTTCACCAATGGATTTCGCTCGTTGACATCGACAATTGAGTTCCCAAAATCGACCGTGTAAGTAGTATTCGGTTTTATGGTGTCGTTCAAAATAACCGTAACACGGTTACTCGTTGTGCGAATAGTGGCAGGAGAAGTTTGAATAGGTGAAATAATCACATTTTCGTATGCATTGTTTACATTAACCAATTCACTGAAAGCAATTTCAAACTTATTTCCTTTAAAATTGGTGGTATTATTTACCGGAGTAGCCTTCTTAGGTGTTGGTGGTGTAATGTCTTTGGGTCCTCCCTGTGGTCCCCGCGAACGATTGGCGCAAGCAATAAATACTAATACAAGAACACTATATAATACTATACGAACTGATTTACACATTGTGTTTTAGATTAAAAAATTTGCAGACAAAGATACATAAAGAATTTTCTTTTAGGATAAAGGCAATAAGTTTACAAAGCAATTTATTGTTTTTAGTACATAATAAAAAATAAATTTTAATGTTTAATTCCTTAGTACATGACAAAAATTAAATAAACAAAACGAAAGCAATAGATGCATCGTCATTGCGGGCTTGACCCGCAATCTCAGAAGACTGATTAATAAACCCTTTGCGATGTCTCCACGACACTCCTCGTGCCACTTCGACTACGCTCAGTGACCACTCGTCGTTTTGGTCGACAGTTCGACTAAGCTCACTGCAACGCATGACGATACTTTTATTGATTTAAATTTTTGTCATGTACTAAGATAATTGTTTTTAAATATTTATGCTAATACAATTAAGCTAATTACTTCATTATTAGAAAAATATATTTACATTCTTTATTTTTCAATAACTCTTCACACAAATTGTTTATAATATTTTTTTGGAAATATTAAAAATTATTATTTATTTTGTCCGAAGATAAAAGAAATAAGCGCAGCAAATCTTGTTGTATCCCCCTGCTTATTTTTAATAAAACAATAGAAATAGCTTTTAGGGGGAAAGCTAAAAACAAATACATTTAAAATTATGAAAAGATTTTTCACAAGAATGGCATTTATTGCCTTAGCAGTAGCAAGTATCAGTTTAACTTCTTGCTCGAACGAAGAAACGGCTGAAGCAGTACCAGCAAACCCAACTCCGGATGTATCTGGATTCCCAACAGCAACGATAAAGGGTATTGCTCATGCAACATTAAGCGAAGCACCCGGAGCGGCTACTACACAATATGCTCCAGTTGGAACAAAAGTGTATTTAACTATTGCTCCCAATCAATTACCTGGTATTGCTACCAATCAATTACCTGGAATAACCACTACATACAATGCAGAAACAACTGTAGGTGCTGATGGAACATTCTCATTTACAGTTCCTACTTGTAATGCAGGAGTTTCTCCTACAATTAAAGGAAATAATTTCACTGCAGCTTACACAAAATCTGATAATACAACAGAAACGAGATTGTATACTAGTGTCTCTGCTACTCCTTCATTAACAAGCATATTGCCCGGAAGTAATTCTTATGTAACAATAGATTATGCTCCAGGTACTCTATACAAATAATTTAAAGTAAAGAGTATGTTTTATTTGGTATTAATTTAAAAACAAAAGAATTACAATGAAAAAAATATTTTTAACAATGCTACTTTCTGCGGGGGTTATGGGCGTGTTTGCTCAAACAACAGAAACCGCAGTTGCAAGTAGTGAAGCTCCACTAACAAAAAGTGGATATAAAATCCTTCCCGAGAAAGGAGATTTTGCAATCGGTATTGATGCAACGCCAATTTTAGTCAATCTATTTAATGTAGTATTTCCAGGTGGTGGCGTTGATCCTACTTTTGGAAATGATGAATACACCATCTATGGTCAGTATTTCTTGGAAAACAACCGCTCGGTTCGTGCTTCTTTAGGCATAGGGGTTATTAACAACACATACAAAGGAACTGTACAAGATGACTTTGCTTTTAACCAACCAGGGTATAATGGACAAACTGCCATTGATGTTTTAAAAGAGAATGAAACAGAAGTTAATTTAAATGTTGGATATGTATTCCATCGTGGATATCGTCGTTTGCAAGGGTTCTATGGACCTCAAGTAGGTGTTAGTTACGAAACGGGTAAAGGCACTTACACTTATGCCAATCCAATTACAGCAGGAAATACTGATCCTTCCGCAGCATTTGCACCGCCGCTACCTCCTGCTGCTCCAGCAGATAGCCGTGTCACAGAGGTTAAACAGGGAAATACTTTTGGATTTAATGTAGGCGGTTTTGCAGGTGTAGAATACTTTATTGCTCCTAAATTATCAATTGGTGGTGAGGTAGGTGTAGCGTTCGAAATGTCGAACACCACTCAAAATGAAACTACTTACGAATATTGGGACGGTGCGCAAGGTTCTGTTCAAACAAACACTGTTCGCTCATTCAACGCAGCAGCTCCAAGTGGTAATATCAGCTTTAAAACTATAGGTAATGGCAATATCTTTTTGTCATTCTATTTCTAAAAAAATTATCTAACATATAAAGAAGCTGCTCAAAAGAGCAGCTTCTTTTGTTTTATAACATTATAAAACCTCATTTTTCAGTTTCATTTCCCGAAAAGGCATTTTCATGCTCTTTTTATCAACAATTAACACGAGTACTGAAAAAATATATACCTTTGCCCTGGATTTAATAAGGCAAGCAATGACAAGTAATTGTTTATCCTCTTGCTCGTCAAAATAAAAAACAAAACGGTTTTTGAGGATAGAACCAAAAATTTAATTATTTTTTAATCATGAAAAAAGCATTACTTACAGTAGCGTTAGCAGTAGCTACATTGGTTGGTGCAAATGCACAATGGTTTGTAGGAGGTGGTATTGGGTTTAATACAAATACCGCAAAAGATGGTGACGGCAATCAGCTTTACAAATCAAACGAGTTCACTTTTACACCTGAAGTTGGTTATTCTTTGACTGAAAAATTGGATGTTGGTCTTGATTTGTCTATTGGTACTGAAAAAACCAAAGAAGGGGCTGATCCTGAAGCAAAAGGTTCTTCATGGGCTGTTGCACCATTTGCTCAGTATTCTTTCATCGAATTCGGCAAATTCAAAGTTATAGGTAAGGCATCTTTGTCTGTTGGAGGAACTAGCGGTTATGATATAGACGCAACAACTGGAGATATTGAACTTGCGGGAGATGATAAATTAAAAATGATGGCTTTCGGTCTGAACATAACTCCTTCTTTGCACTATGTATTGAGTGACAAATTCACAGTTTTTGGCAATCTGAATTTCTTGACTTTAGGCTTCAACAGTGCCACTGTTAAGTATGATGGAGACAAAGTTGGCAGTCTGACAGGTTTTAATTTTGGCGTTGATGCTAATAACTTAGCTAACACAGGAAATATCCAACTTGGTTTTGTTTACAAATTCTAATTTCTGATAAAATAGGATTTTATCATAGCAAGGTGTCCTTTGTGCAAAGGGCACCTTTTTTATTGTCAAAGCAAACTTAGAAATCAGGCAATGAATGCAAACACATCTCTTCTTCCCCATCAAACACAGCATACGAAAACTCTGTAAACCAATCGCCGATAATCAGCACACGGCTTTGATTTTTCAATTGCAAATCGAGCAAAATATGTCTGTGCCCAAATACAAAATAATCAATTTCATCGTGGGTTTCAATCTGTTTTTTAGCAAAAATTACTAAGCTTTCTTTGTCTTCGCCCTGATAACTATAGTCGCGGCGATTATCTTTTAACCGGTTGTTTTTCGACCAGTTAAAACCTAAAGGGACGCCAATACAGGAAGGCACAAATACAAACATTTTTTGAAAAAACCGGTTGTGGAAAACATACCGGATAATGTGCGATTTCAATCCGTCTTTTTGAAATCCATCGCCATGCGCCACGAAGAATTTCTTGCCGTTTATGTCGATTAATTCAGGCTCTTTATGCACTTTCAGTCCGATTTCCTGCTCCAGATACCCAAAAGTCCACAAATCATGATTTCCGGTAAAAAAATGAACCTCAATGCCCGCATCTGTCAGTTCGGCTAATTTTCCCAAAAAACGCACAAACCCCTTCGGCACAACATGCTTATATTCGAACCAAAAATCGAACATGTCGCCCAATAGGTAAATGGCTTGTGCATCGCTTTGGATCGAATCTAAAAAGCGCACCAAGCGTAGTTCGTGCTCCCGATTGTTGGTAATCACACGCGAGCCTAAATGTGCATCGGAAAGAAAATAAGTTTTTTTCAAAATGGTATATGTTTTACACAGAGGAAAGTCTGCTAATGTAGAATTTAGTGATAGGTTATTCGTTAGTTATTTTATAAAAAGTGTATTTGAGGAAACACAGAGGGACACAGAGCAAAAAATCAAAGATTTTTCAATCTCTGTGTGTCTCTGTGCATTCTCCAGAGAAAAATTGTATTGTCAAAATCTTATTTGAGGACGATCATTAAACTCAAACAAAGTATTCCTCTGTGTAATTTTATCTTACAAAAAGCCCAATTCAAGTTTTGCTTCTTCACTCATCATATCCCTGTCCCAAGCAGGCTCGAAGGTAATTTGCACATCTACTTTCTTCACACCATCCACCGCACCGACTTTAAACTCTACATCGGCCACAATAAAATCGGCTGCCGGACAGTTGGGTGCGGTCAGTGTCATGATAATGGTTGCAATGCCATCATCATGAACATCTACTTCATAAATAAGCCCAAGGTCGTAGATATTGACCGGAATTTCGGGGTCGAAAACGGTTTTAAGTGCTTTTACTATGTTACTTTCTATTTCCAACATAAATTTAATCCCAAGATTTAAAATTTAAAGATTCAAAAAAATAATTATCTGTTTTCCGCCCGTTTAGCCAATTCGTCCAATTCTTCACAAATTCCCAATTTGCCATTTACGATAGCTACCGTGTCGACAGTGGCTTTGATACAAAGTTTTTCGTCGGGCAAGCGGTAAATAGCTTGGTGAAAAGTGTATTTTATCCCTTCTTTTTTTACATACAGGCGCGACATACATTCGTCGCCCGGACGGAGCGAGTGTTTGAAACTCATGCTAATGCGCGCCACAACAGCATCAATTCCCCGATTGTGCAAATCGGCAAAACTTATATTTTCGTTCAGCATAAATTCATGGCGCGTATGCTCCAAATAATTCTGATAAACGGAATTGTTGACAATCCCCTGAATGTCACATTCGTAGTCGCGCACTTTGATTTTTAATTCATAAATATATTTATCCATAAATAGTTTTTTAGGGAAACAAAAATACATATTTAGCCATTGAAAACAAAAAAGCGATAGTTCAAAAACTACCGCTTGTATGATTTGTCATAAAATATTTCAGGTATATTTCAATCTTTGTCCGGCTTTGATTTTGCTGCCTTTGCCCAATGCTTTTTTGTTCAATTTCTTCAATGCAGCTACTGTCGTTCCGCGTTTTTTAGCAATAGACGAAAGTGTTTCGCCCTTTTTTACCACATGAACTTTGGGCGCTTTAGCCTTCCGTTCGGCAGCCATTTTTTTAATAGTTTCCAATTCTTTCACATAGCCGAAAGCAATATCTTTTTGTAAAAGATAATTTTTTGCCAATGGCTGTCCTGTGGAAAAATCGAAAAGATATTCCGGATTAATCGGATTGCCCAGGAAGCGTGTTTCAAAATGAAGATGCGGTCCGGTACTGCGTCCTGTGTTTCCACCCAAAGCAATGCATTGCCCGGCGCGCACAGTTTGCCCTTCGAGCACTTTTATCTCGGATAAATGACCATAAACAGTTTCCAAACCATTCGGATGGCGTACAACAATGTAATTACCATAACCGCCTTCGTCATAACTTGTTACACGCACTTTGCCTTCAAAGACAGAAACAACAGTATCGCCAATATTCAATTTTATATCAGTACCATAATGATAGCGCCCCCAGCGAGCACCGAAAGGAGAAGTAGTTATCATTTGTCCATTTAACGGAGCAATAAAGCTTGAACAGTCAAATTTAACTGAATCCGGCACATTTTCGTATGCCACACGGTTGGCATTCACACCGGTAGAACTCCACGCGCCCTCATACAAATCTTCGGCAGGGTTTGCTGTTTCAGAGTCCTCTTCCTCTGCATTCAGATTCATAATCGAGTCTAAATAGTGCATTTGCCGGGCGGCAGAAATATTATCTGCTTTTAGTGGTTTTGGTGGACGCATTTGCCCAAAACTCATTGTCGAAAAAAGGGAGATTATCCCGATAAATCCAAGAATATTTATTTTTTTAATCATAATCAAAAATTGCATTTTACATTTCATCATTCGAATACATTGCCGAATCGATGGGGCGACGGTATTCGAAGAATTCGTCTTCAGAGAAAAATCGCTTTAATTCTATCACGGCATTTTCGGGAGTGTCCGATGAATGCACGATATTTTCCTGCACGCTCATGCTGTAATCGCCACGGATAGTTCCGGCATCGGCAACGCGGCTGTTGGTTACGCCCGACATCACACGCACCACACGCACGCAATCCAAGCCTTCCCAGCAACAAACAATTACCGGCGTGGTTTGCATCGACACTTTTATCCTGTTGTAAAAAGGTTTATCAACAAGGTGAGCGTAATGTTGACTCAAGATTTCGTCGGAAAGAGTAATCATTTTCAGGGCAACCAACCGCAAACCTTTTTTCTCGAAACGGGAAATGACCTCGCCGATTAGTTGGCGATGCACAGCACTCGGTTTTATGATAACTAATGTTCTTTCCATTTATTGCGATGAGAGTAAAATTATTAGGATTTTTCGGCTCGAAACGGAGCAAGGATTGAGCCATTATTTGTTCTTGATTATCAAAGATATGCAAAACCATTGAAAATCCCAAAACTCATTAACACTTTTTAATTGTTTTAATCGATTGATTTTGAGTTATTTTTATTTTTGATAATAAATTGAGATGTTATTTTCTTCCGATGAAATCGGATAAAATATATTGTATAAAAAGAAAATGCCTTCTCATCGAAAAAATTCAATGAAAAGGCATTTTTTATTTATGGATAGAGAATTACACTTCCAAATCCACTTTTATTTTTTCAACAGGCAAGTCCGGTTCATCATTCTTATACCAATTAATTTTGCGCGAAACATACATCACCACGCCCAAAATAATGAATAAACCGACACTTCCTACAAGCAGGGCGACATCTTCCAACTGCAAAATGACATACAGGAATGTGTATAATATGATCAAAATACCCGATAAAATGGCAGTTTGCCGGAATGCTTTAAACAAACTGTAAGTATAGGCGGTTATCATCCCTATAATAGCAACACTTGCCACTATGTATGCCCATGCAAAACCAATTTGTTCCGAGAAAGACAACAAAAGCGTGTAGAAAAGCAACAGAGCAATCCCAACCAACAAATATTGCATCGGGTGAATGCGCCGTTTGGTCAATATTTCGACAAAGAAAATGACCATAAAAGTGAGCACAATAAACATAATAGCATATTTTGCTGAGCGCATATTTTGTTGGTAATGATCGACGGTTTCGACAAGATCGACCCCAAAATCGGAAGTGTAAAAATCGGGTTCATGATCAACCCACATCGACGGGATATTCCGATTAAAATGCAAGATAGTCCATTTGGCTTGAAAATCATTTTTATCAATCTTGGAAGTTGGGCTAAAATTGCCGATGAAACCGGGCGAATTCCATTTTCCGCTCACTTCCACTTCGGTTGTTTTGCCCATCGGGATGAATGACATTTGCCGACTGCCATTCAATTTCAACTTACAAGCAAATGATATGGGTTGTCCTGTTTTGAACAACTCGGCGTTTTTAGGCATAACTACCAATGCCACATTCCCTTCCGAACCGCTTGGCTGTGCAGAATAAGCTACACCATTCACTTTAAATTCAAGATTGTTTTGAACTCCTTTCAAGTCAGACAATCCTACCGTAAAATAAGCCTCATCCCAAAGAATGGTTGTTGCATTAAGCCCTTGAAAATCGACCGGTGAAAACGACCCGGTAAAATCCAAATCGCTTTGATACAGAATTGTTTTGTAAATTCCATAGTGCTTTTCTTCGGGGTTGAGCTTGGCGTTGATTTTCAATATTTCGGGTGTAACGGTAAGGATGTGTTTTTCCGGAATAAGGATTTTATTCGTTTCATCCGGCACATTCTGGATATAGGGTACGCTCAACACTACTCCTTCGAGCGATTGCGCCTGACTCCATTTTTCATTGATTTTACCGATGGTTTCTTCACTTCGCTGTTGTCGTTCCTCTATTAAATTTTGAATCATAAAACTTGGGATAAGCATCAAAAGTATGAGCACCCCGATAACGATCGCTTTGGCTGTGATTGATTGGCTAAACTTGGTAGCCGGTTTTGGTCTTGTTTCCATTTTTTTAATTTTTAAAAATTATTGAATATTTCCCGATTTATAGAGGATTTAAGTCTTGCATAATAAAAGGATTGCTTAATGAATATTGAAATTTTGCACTAAGAAAAGTCCAATAGCAAAATATAAGATTGCTATTGGGATATTAATCAGCATTATAATAGCTCCTGAAAAACATTCTATGCGTTTCACAGGCACAACAATCCCCCAAATAGTAAGCACAAGCAAAATAACAATATTTATACAAGTAGCTATAGGTAGGTAGAAAAATCCGTAAATAGCAGAGTGGAGTGCTAAATGATTATTTTTGATTGATACGCTGAACAGACAAAAGAACAGAAAAATGTTCCCAATAATGAAAGATGCCCAAAAAGTGTATTTCCCGATTTTTAATGGATTTAAGTTTTGCATAATGATTGAGAGTAATTAAGTTATTAATAGAATTGTTTTTTTTAATCAAAAGAACTTTGAATTTCAAAGTGTTTGTGTAAAAAATTTTAGTTGATTAATTTTTCCAAAGCCAACAAATGTTCCTGAAAAGCCTCTTTTCCTTCGGTGGTTGCGGCATAAGTTGTATTGGGTTTGCGCCCGACAAACTGTTTGGAGGCAACCACATAGTTTACTGCCTCGAGTGCTTTCAGATGACTTGCCAAGTTGCCGTCGGTAAGTTCCAACAGCTCTTTCAGCGTGTTGAAATCTGCCGAATCGTTCACCATCAGGATAGACATAATGCCCAACCGGATGCGGCTGTCAAAGGTTTTATTTAAGTTAGATATAATGCCCACGATGATTTACTTTTTGTTCATTTTACAATCTACTGAATGGTTATGTCCTGTCATATTTTTTGTACAACACCAAACCATATATTACATGGCAAAAACCAAATCCGATAGTCCAAAAGAAAATGCCATGAGCCAAGAAAACAGCGGATAAAACGCCTAAAATTATTTCGGTAACCCCTAAATAATGTATTTCTTCGAAAGTAAATTTAGAAGCGTTGACCAAAGCAAGCCCGTAAAAAATGAGTGTGAGCGGCGCTACCAGTTCATAGTACCCATGCCAAATAAAAATAAGGCATAGCACACCGCCTGCAAACAACGGAATACTCAGTTGATAAAGCACCCGATAAACTACTTTATTAAAAAGTTTTTGATTGTTCTTTTTTGCCTTCCGCCACGAAAAATATATGCCGAAACCGATTGCCCCGACAAACACCAAAGCGGCGTCGGCAAGCAAAATTAGAATTTCTTGCGTTCGATTATAATCTGTCAGCGATGGGTCGCGTAGCAGGTAAAAGTATGCAAACGCGGCTCCGCAAATAGCCGTTAGCCCGGCCATAACTCCCGATAGTCCGCTTAATGACAGAAACTTGGACGATTTTTCCATCATCTCGCGGATGGCTTTTAAGTCTTCTTGCTGTTGATTCATTTTCGTGTTTTATGAAATTAAAAAGAACTTTGAATTGCAAAGTTAGATATTATTTTTAGAAAACAAATTTTTCATGTAAAAAAATCACGAAATTCTTTACATATAAAAATTCTCATGTAAAGAAAACGCCAAATTTTTTACATGAGCGGAATGTCATGTAAAAGAAATGCGATTTTTTTTACATGAAAAAGTTGTCATGTAAAGATTTTTTGATTTTCTTTACATGAGAAAAAATTTTTGTATGGAAAATTTGAGATTGTTGCCATTGGATTTCGATTTCGAAACAAAGGCTATTTTGAAA
Source organism: Paludibacteraceae bacterium (assembly GCA_031553685.1). Classification (GTDB taxonomy): domain Bacteria; phylum Bacteroidota; class Bacteroidia; order Bacteroidales; family Paludibacteraceae; genus JAFGVL01. The sequence continues at coordinate 19,494 of JAVBLE010000068.1, forward strand.
AAAACGGCTTCGGCACACCGTCGTTTAGCCGAATTGAAAGGCATTACGGAAGCGATACCGAACCGTTCGATTTTGATAAATACGCTTGCCCTGCAGGAAGCAAAAGACAGTTCGGCAATCGAAAATATCATCACAACGCACGACGAAATGTTTCGTGCGCAGCTGTTGGACGAAGAAATGAGAAGTTCGGCTACAAAAGAAGTTTCGTCGTACGCCGAAGCTTTGATTTGTGGCTTTGAGATTGTGCAAAGCAAAAAAATGCTTACCAATAAAGATATTCTTCTTATCCAGCAAAAATTGAAAAAGAATGATGCCGGTTTTCGGAAGCTGCCAGGCACTGCACTAAAGAATGCGGCTACTGGCGAAACGGTTTACACTCCACCTCAAAGCTTCGATGAAATCGTGGATTTAATGTCGAATTTGGAAGCGTTTATCAATAATCCTACGCTTTGTGATATTGACCCGCTGATAAAAATGGCGATTATTCATTTCCAATTCGAAAGCATTCACCCGTTTTATGATGGAAATGGGCGCACAGGACGGGTAATTAATATCTTGTATTTGGTTTTATGCGGATTGCTGGATATGCCGGTTTTGTATTTGAGCCGATATATTATCCGGAATAAAGGCAACTATTACCGTCTGTTGCAAACAGTGCGCACGCAAAATGCTTGGGAGGAATGGACGCTTTTTATGCTCGAAGGTGTCGAACAGATTTCGAACGAAACAATAGATTTGATTAAAAAACTACGGGTTTTGATGCAAGATTATAAAGAACGCATTCGAAGCCAATTTTCGTTTTACAGTCAAGATTTGTTGAATAATTTGTTTAAACATCCATACACTAAAATTGAATTCTTGATGAACGACTTAGGTATAAGTCGCCCGACAGCTACTAAATATCTCGATGAACTGGCAGAAAATCTATTTTTGAAAAAAGAACGAATCGGGAAACATAATTTTTACATCAATCAGCCTCTTTTTGACCTTTTTGCCAAAACAGAAAAAACTGTTCCGTCAGATATTTCGACAATTCTGACAAGTAATCCGGAGAATTTTTGATTTCTCATGTAAAGAAAACGCCAAATTTTTTACATGAGCGGAATGTCATGTAAAAGAAATGCGATTTTTTTTACATGACTAGTCCTAAAAAAGCGAAACTCAATCATCTTGGGTTTCGCTTTTTTGTTATGACAGGCTGATGGCTGCTAATTCTTCGGAAAGTGCATGTATGCCTGTGTTGATTTTCTCAATTTGCTGTCGGCGTGGCTTATGTAATCCGGCTGCATAATGCCAAAGTTGCCGTTCGTTAATGCCGGTCATTCGGCTCAATGCCGCTTTGGTAAAAATGTTACTATAATAATTGATGAAAGTAGCAGCATCAATTTTAAATTTTAATTCAAAATCATCTGAAAGAAGTTCGATTGGAGTAATATTTTGTTCACTACAAGTTTCAAGATAAAGGGCAATAGCTTCTTTTGTATTTTCTTCTATCTCATGTATATTATTCCCCACGGAAACAATAGGCACACCTTCGATAAATGCACTTAAATTGTTTCCGGCATGCTCTACAATTACTTCTATAATTTTTTTATCCATAACTAATTATTTTAATCCCATTTGACGCAAAATATTGTAATAAGTTCCTTTTTCAATTCCTTTTTTGCCATGATTGGGGACGATGGCAATTTTCGCACCATCAGAATATATCATGTGACTGCCCTTTTGCCGAACAAATCGAAAATTATTTTTCTCTAATAAATCAATGACTTCTTTAACTGTTTTATAACTCATACGATATAAGAATATACAAATATAGTAAAAATGCGAATAAAAACAATTGTTCTATTCGCATTTTTACTATAAATTAAAATAATCAGATTAATATCTGTAATGCTCCGGTTTGAATGGTCCGTTGGGTTCTACACCAATATAGGCAGCTTGTTCTTTGGTTAGTTTGGTTAGTTTTACGCCGATGCGTTCCAAATGCAGGCGAGCTACTTCTTCGTCCAAATATTTGGGAAGGCGATATACGCCGATTTCGTATTGTTTTGTCCAAAGGTCGATTTGCGCCAATGTTTGGTTGGTAAACGAGTTGCTCATTACAAATGATGGGTGACCGGTGGCACAGCCCAAATTTACCAAACGGCCTTCGGCAAGCAAGAATACGCTTTTCCCGTTTTGGAAAGTGTATTTGTCAACTTGTGGTTTGATGTTTGTGCGTTTGATATTGGGGAAGTTCACCAATTTATCTACCTGAATTTCGTTGTCGAAGTGGCCAATGTTGCAAATAATGGCTTGGTCTTTCATTTGTTTGATGTGTTCGATGGTGATTACATCTTTGTTGCCGGTAGTGGTAACGAAAATGTTTCCTTCGGCAACGGCGTCTTCCATAGTGGTTACTTCAAAGCCTTCCATAGCGGCTTGCAAGGCACAAATCGGATCGATTTCGGTTACGATTACGCGGGCACCATACGAACGCATTGAGTGTGCGCAACCTTTGCCCACATCGCCATAACCAAGTACAACAACTACTTTTCCGGCAATCATTACATCGGTGGCGCGTTTGATACCGTCGGCCAACGATTCGCGGCAACCGTACAGGTTATCGAATTTTGATTTGGTTACCGAGTCGTTTACATTGATAGCCGGAATAAGTAATTCGCCTTTTTCCATCATCTGATACAGGCGGTGAACGCCTGTTGTGGTTTCTTCGGATACTCCTTTAAGCTCGGCAACAGTATCATGCCAGCGTTTGGGGTTTTCTTGCAAGATTCTGTTTAAGGTGTCTAAAATCACTTGTTCTTCGTGATTTCCTCCCTTCCGATCGATGGTTTTGGCATCTTTCTCGGCTTGGTAACCCCAGTGGATAAGCAGGGTAGCGTCGCCACCATCGTCCACAATCAGGTTCGGACCTTTGCCGCCTTCGAAACGGAGCGCCATATCGGTACACCACCAGTATTCTTCGAGGGTTTCGCCTTTCCACGCAAAGACCGGAACGCCGGCAGCAGCGATTGCCGCAGCGGCATGGTCTTGTGTGGAGAAAATGTTACAACTTACCCAACGCACTTCGGCGCCGAGTGCTACTAATGTTTCGATTAACACTGCGGTTTGAATGGTCATGTGCAGTGAGCCCATAATGCGTGCGCCTTTGAGCGGTCGCTGTGAAGCGTACTTTTCGCGCAAGGCCATTAATCCGGGCATTTCGTGTTCGGCGATTTCGATTTCTTTACGACCGAATTCGGCCAAACTCATATCTGCTACTTTGTAAGGCAGATTAGTAGGAAATAAACTTGACATAATTTTTTGATAAAAAATTTTGAGGTGCAAAGATACGGAAATTTATGTTTGAAGGAAGAAAATAAATGTATCTATCATAAAACATGATTGTGGAAAACTGTATTGCCGGACAGATCACTTTTCTCAATAAAGTTGCCACATTGATTCAGGAGTTATCCTAAGCCTTTAAATTTATGTTTCGAACACTTATGGTTGAAAACTTGCTTTTAGTTTCGACATTGGCGAGAGGCTGTGCGTAATCGAACCTATAATGTAATTGTATTTAAGTACATGACTGAAATTAGTTTATATTAAGTATTTTAAAATAAATAATGATACATTTTGTAACCATGAAATCTATTAGCCAGAGATTGCTTCGTCCCTCGCAATGACGCTTCGGTTAGCGGTCGTCATTGCGAGGGACGAAGCAATCTGAACCGAAATATATCAATAAATTGTTTTGTAAACTTAAAAGACAAATCCATAGGAACCAAAGGTCAGTGACCGAAGGGAACTAATTGAACATTTATAGAAATGCATACAAACAAACGGCTACGACTCCGTAGGAGTCGAACTTCTTATCACAATTATATTAACTATAAACATTTGAACCCGCCGGGTTCAATCTTACTTGAATAATATAAACTAATTTCAGCCTTGCACTTATTTTTTTAGCTTGTATCCTTTTGCTACTGCTTGATTGGTATAAGAAAAATGCTTATGCGAAATTTTTGCAATTGGTAGTTACACGAGTGCAAGAGGGTGTTACATCAAAACAATTGGATGTGACGCCAGGACAATTGCTTTTGACACTAAGGCAATTGGGTGTGACACGAGGTCGGGAGATATTTACATTAGGACAATTGGGTGTGGCATTAGGACAATTGGTGGTTATATGAAAACAATTGGATGTGATGCCAGGGCAATTGCTTTTTACACTAAGACAATTGGGTGTGGCAGTAGGAGAATTGGGTGCGACACGAGGTCGGGAGATAATTGCATTAGGACAACTGTGTGTGACATTAGGACAATTGGTGGTTATATGCTGAGTGTTTGATTTGAGCCGCGGCATGCCACGGCTCTACGGCGGTTTTTATTTCGTTTTACAGTGTCTCAAACGGAAATATGGCATGGTATGATTTTTTAGAAATTTATCTAATAATCGAAATCTGCTGATTCGCCGTTTTTGGTTCGTCCGCTGAGAATGGATTCTTTGAGAATAGGTCCAATGGATTCTTTCTTGTAAATTTCTGCTAGTTTTGCAGGAGTTTCGGTTGCCATCATATTTAATTCTATTCGCATACAATATTCGTTGTAAGCGGTATCCAAAGCTTCGGCTGTTTTTGCATTCAAATATTTTTGGGCGGCATATATTATTGCTTCATCCCAATTGAAGTGCGACGGGATACTAATCCGACGATCGGCCATTAATAAAACTCTTACGGCATAATCAATATCATGGGGCGAAAATTCTTTGTTGTTTCGCTGATATACAGCCTCATATCCTCCAAACAGTTGTACCATGTATTTATCGCTTTCGAATGCCTTAGCAAAACTGATAATGTCTTTTCCAAAGCTGTAAAGGGATGGCCGTGTATCGATTTCTACCGGTGTTTCCGGGCTTTCGGTTTGGGGCGGATGATTTAATTTCATATAGAAAATTTCTTTTGCTTCTTTCAAATTCGGCAGAATAAGCAGAGAGCCAGTGCCTACGCGTGAATCGTAAAACTCATACCACTCTAACATGTTGTCCAGAGAGTCTTCTTCATCTTTTTCCATCAAAAGGTCATAATCTTGCCATGGGAGGTAATTGTCAATGATATCTTCCCTGTAATCGGTGTTATTGAGCAAAAATTCTTTCATTAAATCTTTTTCGTACACTGTAATGGGGTCGATGAAAGGGCAAGATTCAATATGGTTTTGCCAAAATGTAAAATCATAACAAATGTCGATTCCTTCAATTTTCAGTAATCCGGCACGCCATTTTAGTTGCAGGTTGAATAATTTTTTTTGCAAAACAGCATGCAGAGCTTTTTCTGCTCTTTTCGAGAAATTATATTCATATTCTTCTTTTTCGCGATATTCGCGATTGTATCCTTCATAAAACCGGATAACATCAACTTTCGTGTGGGCGTATCCTTTTATGAAATAATCAATGTCCGAAGATTTGAATTTCTCGAAATATGCTTTTGCTTTTTCCGAATGGGTTATTTCTTCGACAAATGATTGTTCCAAATTTTTGAAAAACTGTTCTTGTTCTTCGTGGTTTTTAGGGATACGGGACTTGTGGTATTTAAAGTCGTCAAATTCAATCATAGTATTTTTGTTTTATATAGTTAACCTTAGTACATGACAAAAAATAAATTTTATAATAGAGATTATATCGAATAAGATTATATATAAATGTTGTTCAACGGATTATGAAACTTATTTTATCACCCCAAACCCCTAAAGGGGCTTCTGGCAGATACAAACAGCTCGAATTAAGCCAAAGTCCCCTTCAGGGGATTTAG
>JAVBLE010000046.1:0-30295 GCA_031553685.1 Paludibacteraceae bacterium
CTAAATCCCCTGAAGGGGACTTTGGCTTAATTCGAGCTGTTTGTATCTGCCAGAAGCCCCTTTAGGGGTTTGGGGTGATAAAATAAGTTTCATAATCCGTTGAACAACATTTATATATAATCTTATTCGATATAATCTCTAATGATATATTTTGTAACCATCAAATTTATTAGCTAGAGATTGCTTCGTTCCTCGCAATGACGACAGATAACCGAAGCGTCATTGCGAGGTGTCACGCTGAGCGAAGTCGAAGTGAACGAAGCAATCCGAACTGAGAAAAATGCATCAATAATTTGTTTTGTGAACTTAATACTAATTGATTGGCTCTTTTTGAGTTAAAGTTTCTTCAAAACAATCTTTTTCATTACTTTTGATTGTTTTATTTTTCATCCAGAGCGTATGAGCAAAATTCCTCGTTTTACCCCCAATCGTTTTCACGCATTCCTTATAGCATTGCTGTTTTTATCGGCAATAATTCTTTTGGTGCAAATGTTTCCCCGTCAAGGTTCGTTCAAGTATCCTTTTCAGGTAAATAAGCCTTGGTCGTACGAGCTGATCACTGCACCCTTCAACTTCCCTATCTACAAAGACGACAAGCAGGTGGAACGCGAACAGCGGGAGATATTGCGCACATTTCTGCCTTATTATAAAAAAAACGAACAAGTAGAAGCCAAGCAACAAAAAGCCCTGTCGGTTTCGTTGGACAGCGCACTTCATATTCCTGCTCAGTATAAAAATTACATCAGCGGGCAATTGAAATTTGTGTATAAACAAGGTATTATTAATAAAGAAAGTTTGTTTTACGGCGACTCAAAAACCATCAAGTACAATGCTATTCAATTAGTAGACGGCGGTCAGATGGCACATGTAATCCCTGTCGACTCGCTCTTTACCACACGCACTGCTTACGAATATATCATCAACCACAGACCGGATTGGCTGAACGAAGAAATCTTGAAATCGTGCAATATCAATTACTTTTTGTCGGACAATTTAATGTATGACAAAACCCTTTCGGAAAGGGGGAAGCAAGATATGTTAGCCAAAGTCTCTATTTCGCAGGGCATGGTGCAAGCCGGCGAAAAGATTATTGACCGGGGTGAAATAGTAACTCCCGAAACGGCACAAATCCTTAACTCGTTGAAAAAAGAACTCGAAAAGCAAAAGGGTTTTACCGACCAGGGAGACTTGATGTGGATTGGCGAAATAATCCTGATTGTGGCTTTGATGACGCTTCTTTTCCTGTATTTGTTTCTTTTCCGTTATCATATTTACAAACAAACAAAATCAGTACTTTGCTTATTACTGCTCATTTTGTTGTTGGGTATACTTTCGTCGCTCACTTTGCGATTTACGCCGTTTAGTATTTATATCATTCCATTTGCTTTGCTTCCAATACTTACGCGTATCTTCTTCGACTCGCGAACGGCGCTTTTTGTGCACATTATCACGGTGTTGTATGTGGCCACTTCATTACCCGATTCGTTTGGGTTCCTGTTGCTGCAACTTACGGCGGGAATGACTGTGGTTTCCAACCTGAAAGATCTTACGCAGCGTTCGCAACTGGCGCGCACAGCATTATTGATTTTTGTCAACTATGCCATTGTTTATACCGGCTATACATTACTGTTGGAAGGCAGTTGGGCAAGTATCGACTGGCACATGTTCTTATATTTTGCTATCAATGCTTTTCTTCTGCTTTTCTCGTATGGGTTTATCTGGATCTTTGAGAAACTGTTTGGCTTCCTTTCCAATGTCAGCCTCATTGAACTGTCGAATATGAACAGCGATTTTATGCTGAAGTTTGCCGAAATAGCACCCGGCTCGTTCCAACACTCGATGCAAGTATCCAACCTGGCAGCCGAAGCCACCCGCGAAATTAATGGGAATGCACTGTTGGTGCGTGTTGGTGCGCTTTATCATGATTTGGGCAAAATGGAAAACCCGCTTTATTTCACCGAGAACCAATTAAACGGGGTCAACCCGCTTGCCGAAATGGAATACCAACAGGCTGCCCAACTTATTATCAAGCATGTGGACGACGGGGTTCGCCTGGCAAAAAAACAAAACCTGCCGCAAGTGATTATTGATTTTATTGCAACCCATCATGGTAAAGGGCGAACAAAATATTTTTACAATTCGTTTAAAAATAAATTTCCCGGTGCCAACATCGACGAAAGCGCATTCCATTACCACGGACCGGCGCCACAAACTAAAGAACAGGCTGTATTGATGATGGCTGATGCCGTTGAGGCTTCGTCGCGTAGCTTGTCTTCTTATTCGGACGAGATCATTAATCATTTGGTGGATGATATTATCAACGGGCAAATTGCCGACGGGCTACTGAAGCAGGCTAAAATTACTTTTAGCGATGTGGAGGTGGTGAAAGCGGTTTTTAAGGAAAAACTGAAAACTATTTATCATACACGGGTACAATATCCGGAACTGAATAATGATGAAAAAAACTAAGAAACTGTTTATTATGAAGAAATCTATACTTTCTACAGTTGTTTTCCTGTTTGCTTCATGGCTTTATGCGCAGCAAGAAACAACCGTTCCTCCTCCAGTCAATGACGGGACGGGAAAGAGCTATCCTAAGCCTATCGAATTTTCGTTCGAGAACTGGGTGCCTAAGCGTGGGGCTATACTTCCGGCAAGTTATGACATGCGCCAGGAAACGGGACGGCTTACCGCGCCGCGTGCGCAAGGCAGCACAAATACCTGTTGGGGATTTGCCACCATGGATGCCCTGCAGTCGGTATGGACAGGCATGGGTTTCCTCCCTGCCGAAAACTATTCGGTCGAGAACCTTGTAAACTGCACCGGATATGATATAACAAAATCTTCGGGCGGAGCGCGCGATATGGCTACGGCTTATCTCGCCCGTTTTGCAGGACCCGTTCCCGAAAGTGTAGACCCTTATCAGGGAGTAACTGTAAGCCCTTGCAAACCTGTAACTAAAGCAGACAAAGTGGCTGTTGTATCGCAAATCCAATATTTGCCCAAAGATAAAACTGCGATTAAGCAAATGCTGCTTCAATATGGTGGTGTATTTACAGCTGTTTCGACCGCTTGCTTCAATACAACTGTATATTATAACTCGTTGACAAATGCTGCCTTTCTTCCATCAACGGTGTCAAATGCAGCTAACCATGCCGGAACTATTGTAGGCTGGGACGATAACTATGCTGTCACTAATTTCAATTCGGCTAACCGGCCGCAAAATCCCGGAGCCTGGATTGTGAAAAACACTTATGGCACAGGTTCGAACGAGCAAGGGTATTATTATCTTTCATACGAAGATAAAATTGCAGGCGAACAGGCTACCGTTTTCAACGGGCGCATCGAAAAATCTGCCATTGACACTATCTATTATTACGATAAATTGGGGATGACTACCAAACCTACACTTAATATAGACAGTTGCTTTGTATTGCAAAAATATACAGCACCCACCGGACAGCAGATTACCGGTATAGGAACATTTGCCACAGCAGCAGGGGCTTATATTGATATTAGTATTTACCGGCAGAAAATTAATAATACTTTGTATGGGTTATTAGCCGAAAGTAAGGGTAACTATTGCGAATTTCCGGGTTACTATACCTTTCCCCTAAAAGCAGATATTCAGGGTGATTTTTATATTGAGATAAAATATAAAACCCCAAACATAAATACTCCTTTCCCTATGGAAAAGACAGTAACCTATGCGTCGCCCGAAATTTTGCCTGTAGGCAGCCAATGGATTCGGCCTGCCCGGAATTATCCTTGGAGTGATGTCGGTTCAAATGCAACAAATACAACTCTTCAAGGGGATTTGTGTATAAAAGTGCTGGCAAAAAACTTACCAACACCGTCCAATGACGATATTGCAAACGCGTTGCCACTAACATTGGGCAGCTTGCAAGGCGCGTTTTATAATGGAGGAGCTACTAAAGAAACCAATGAACCTGCTCCGCCGGCAACAGGATGTACTACACAAACCGGATGGTGTGAAGGCGAAGATATAATCGAAAATTCCCTTTGGTTTACCTTTGTAGCACCCTCTTCGGGTTCGGTGAGCATCACTACAACCGGTTTTGACAATCAAATAGCGGTATATGACGCGATAGCTACCGGCACTTACAACGACATTATCAGCGGAAATCCGGCTAATTACATTATCGTAGCTGCCAACGACGATGCTTCGGAAACCCAACCTGCCGCAACCATTAGCTCGCTTTCCAATTTAACGCCGGGCAAAACCTACTGGCTGCAAATGGATGGCTCTTTCCATGGATCAACAGGGAATGCGTATATAACCATTACGGATAACAATCCGACAGATATTCCGGTAAAAGAATCAGCATACAAGATAATCAACCCATCTAAAAACGGGCTTCTAATAATCCAAAATGACGGGGGTGTACAAGAAGTCGAGATGTTTGATATGTCAGGCAAGAAAGTAAGCCAGACAACGCATGGCAGACAAAACGAAATATCAATCAGTGTGTCGGCTCTTCCGGCAGGATATTATTTAGTCAAAATAAAAACACCCACCGGAACAATAAGCGAGAAGGTAAATATTGTTCATTGATATTTTTTAACTACAGGTAAAAGGCGGGATAATCGGTAAAAACCGGTTTGTCCAGCTTCTTTTTTTATATCGGGTAGTTTGACTTTTCGCATAGTTCACTACCTTTGTTTACATTTTTTATTCGAAATAATATGAACATTCCTCACTTTTCCGAATTAGCTTTTGTGCAAGCACAACGCTATGGCAAGAAAAATGCCTTTTGGCATCAACATCCGGCTTCCGGCGAATGGATACCCACCACTTGGGAAACCTTTGCCGAGCAAGTACGCAATATGTCCAAAGCTTTCCACCATTTAGGACTCTGCGATGGGCAAACCATTGGCATTTGTTCGCAAAACAAACCCGAAACTTTTGTTGTCGATTTTGCCGCCTTCGCCATCGGGGGCGTGGTAGTGCCGATGTATGCTACCAGTTCGGCGCAACAGATAGAATATATTGTAAACGATGCCGGCATTACCACCATCTTTGTAGGCGAACAATATCAATACGATATTGCTTACCAAGTGTTGCAAACCTCTTCTGTCTTGAAAAAGATAATTGTGTTCGATCCATTGGTAAGAACACACGGCGAAGACACCACCCTGTATTTTCACGAATTGATGCAAACCGGCATCAATTCGACAGCACATTTCGAAGTGCACAATTATCAGGAAAGCGCTACCGAAGACCAGCTTGCCACCATCATGTACACCTCCGGAACCACCGGCGAACCCAAAGGCGTGATGCTCACACACAGCAATTACCTCGAAGCCATGCGCATCCATACCGTCCGCCTGACTTCTATTACCGACAAAGACCGTTCAATAGCATTCCTCCCGCTCACACACATCTTTGAGCGCACATGGTGTTATTTCTGTCTGCTTATGGGCGTCGAGATATACCTCAACCTTCGTCCGCAGGAGATACAAGCTACCGTTCGCGAAGTTCGTCCGTCGTTGATATGCGCCGTACCGCGTTTTTGGGAGAAAGTATACATCGTTGTGCAACAAACGCTCGAAAGTTATACGCCATTCAAGCGCGGACTTGTTGCATGGGCAGTTGCTGTGGGCGAAGACTATAACCTGAAACATTTACGGCTGGGCAAAAAACCTTCACCATACCTTTGCCTGCGCTATTTCATTGCCGACAAGCTTATTTTCTCCAAAGTAAAAAAGACCATCGGAATCGAAAACGCCAACATACTCCCAACAGCCGGAGCCGCAATTTCGGACGAAATCGTACATTTTTTCCGGAGCATCGGCATGCCTATCATGGTTGGATACGGACTTACCGAAAGCACAGCTACCGTAACCTGCTATCCGTACACATTGTATAAAATAGGCACTGTCGGCACTATTATGCCCGATGTGGAAGTAAAGATAAGCGACGAAGACGAAATCCTTATCAAAGGGAAAACCATTACCAAAGGCTATTACAACAAGCCCGAAGTAAATGCAGCCACCTTTACCGAAGACGGTTTTTTCCGCACTGGCGATTCGGGACGCTTCGAAGACGGGCATCTTATCCTGACCGAGCGGATAAAAGACTTGTTCAAAACATCCAACGGGAAATACATTGCTCCGCAACAAACCGAAACGCGCCTGTCAAAAGACATGTACATTGAGCAAGTGGCAGTTATCGGCGACCAGCGAAACTATGTTACAGCACTCATTGTACCAAACTTCGACAATCTGAAACAATATGCTGCCAACAAAAAGATAGCCAACCAAACCATCGAAGAGCTGCTTCACAATCCCGAAATCATTGATTTTTATTTAGGTAGAATAAAAGAAGCGCAAAAAGACATGGCAAGTTTCGAGCAAATAAAAAAAATAACACTGATCAAAAAAGCCTTTACGCTCGAAGCCGGCGAACTTACCAACACCCTCAAACTGCGTCGCGCTGTGATTATGCAGAAGTATAAAGATGTGATTGAACTGATGTATTTGTAGGGAAAACGAATTGATCTAAAAAGGGATAATACCGTAAAAAGCAGTCAGGGCTTCATTTTGAAATGAAGCCCTGACTGTTCCCCTTTTGCTATGAAAATCTAAAACTTCCGTTATGTATTCATCCCCCCGCAAACATTAATCACCTGTCCACTTACATAACTCGACAAATCTGAGGCAAGGAACAGTGTTGCGTTAGCAACATCTTCGGGAGTACCACCCCGACGCATTGGAATTTGTTTTGCCCATTCGTTGCGTACTTCTTCCGAAAGTTGACCGGTCATTTCGGTAATGATAAAGCCCGGAGCAATGCAGTTGGCACGGATGCCGCGCGAACCAAGTTCTTTAGCAATAGATTTAGCCAAACCAATCATACCCGCTTTAGAGGCAGAGTAGTTAGCCTGCCCCGCATTGCCCGAAACACCTACAACCGAACTCATATTAATAATAGAACCCGATTTTTGTTTCATCATAATCGGCGTACAAGCATTGATAAAATTGAAAGCCGATTTCAAATTCACATTGATAACCGCGTCCCATTGCAGTTCGCTCATGCGCATCATCAAACCATCTTTGGTGATGCCCGCATTATTTACCAAAATGTCGATACGCCCAAACTCTTTAGCAATTTCCGCAACCACCTGATGCGTTTCTTCAAATAAAGAAGCATTTGAAGCATATCCTTTGGCTTTTATGCCCAAAGCAGTTAGTTCGGCTTCAGTGGCTTTTGCGTTATCGTCAATGTTCAAATCGGTAAAAGCGATATGACAGCCCTCGCTTGCCAGTTTTAAAGCAATAGCTTTGCCAATACCGCGTGCAGCACCGGTTACAATAGCTACTTTCCCTTCTAGTAATTTCATGGATATTAATTTTTTGAAGTTAAAAAAACGCTGCAAAGATAATATTAAAAATCAATCATTAATTGTACAAAATGTGATAAAACGAAATAAAGATTTTCAGAAATGATAAATATTCGTTAGTTTTGCTCGATTTTTTTCAAAACAAACACACTATTTTTCCTTAAATGCGGTTATACATACAAATAGCCGGAAAAAATTTTGTGTAATTTTTGTCGGGTGAAATCTTTTCAATTGAAATTATTTAAATTATTAATATCTAAATTTTTATTTTATTCTATGGAAACAAAACAAATTAAAGATGTGAAAGGGAAATCTCGTGGCATCTCAGCAGGCATTATTTTAGTAGCTTGTTTTATTATTGCATTTTGTGTGTTCAATTTCGTATTTGGAGATTCAAGCCACTTTATGGATGGCAACCGGAACAACCATCCGCTTCCCGGCGATTATTTAGGAACAATTTACAAAGGTGGACCGGTGGTTGTACTTGTAATCACACTTCTTCTTACGGTGTTAACTTTGAGTGTTGAGCGTTTCTTTGCTATCAATAAAGCCAAAGGTAAAGGCAATCTGATCAACTTTGTAGCTCGCTTGAAAGTACTTTTGGAAGGTGGCGACATCAAAGGTGCCGATGATCTTTGTTCACAACAAAAAGGTTCGGTAGCAGCCGTTGTTTCTGCCGGATTGAAAAAATACGAAGACATGCAAAACACCACCGAAGATTTGTCCAAAGAACAAAAACTGCTGGCAATCCAAAAAGAAATCGAAGAAGCTACAGCACTCGAATTGCCAACTATGGAACAAAACCTTCCGGTAATAGCAACCATCTCTACCTTGGGTACGCTTTTCGGACTTTTAGGAACAGTACTTGGTATGATCCGTTCGTTTGCCGCCCTTGCCAATGCAGGTGCTCCGGATTCGGTAGCTTTGGCAACAGGTATCTCCGAAGCCCTTATCAATACAGCTTTAGGTATTGCAACTGGTGCATTGGCTATCATTTGTTACAGTTTCTTCACCGGCAAAATTGATAACATCACTTATGCTATCGACGAAATGGGCTTCTCTATTGTACAAACTTATGCCGAAAAACACAAAGCATAAATAATCATTTTTTAAGCAGAAATTAAATTATGCCAAAAGTAAAAGTAAAACGGAAGAGTACATTCATCGACATGACGGCGATGAGTGATGTAACGGTGCTTTTGCTTACCTTTTTTATGCTTACGGCAACTTTTGTCAAAAAAGAACCGGTACAGGTAGTAACACCTGCTTCGGTTTCTGAGATAAAAATTCCCGAATCCAATCTTATTACTGTTATCATCGAAAAAAATGGAAATGTCTATATGTCGATCGAAGACAATAAAGAGAATAAAGCGCAGGTATTAAAACAGGTAGGTGAAGTTTACAAGTACAACTATACTCCTCAAGAATTGAAAAAATTTAGCGAATTGCCATCCTTTGGCGTGCCTATCCAAAGTATGAAAGAATTTTTGGATCTCCCAACCGAAAAACAGGACGCTATCATCACCCAATTGAAAGGAATCCCTACAGATACAATAAGCAGCTCGAAAAACCAGTTTGAAAATTGGGTACGCGCAGCCCTTACTGTAAACCCTAAATTAGCTGTTGCCATCAAGTCCGATGCTTCGACTCCATACCTCAAAGTGAAATCAGTAATGAAAACATTGCAAGACTTGGAAGTAAACAGATATAACCTGATAACCAGTTTGAAAACAGTTAGTGCTGCAGACGCAGATATACAATAATATAAAGGAAAAAATATATGGCAGAAGTAAATACCGGCGGCGGGCACGATAAAGGAAAAGGCGGGAAACGGAAACAGAAGAAAATAAATCTGCGTGTCGATTTCACCCCCATGGTGGATATGAACATGTTGTTGATCACATTCTTTATGTTTTGTACCACTTTGAGCAAGCCGCAAACCATGGAAATAACCATGCCGGACGACAAAGGTGAACCAAAACAGATAAATGATAAATTGGTTGTTACAATTTTGGCAACCGCTAATGATAGAGTCTTTTATTATTTTGGAGAACCTAATTATGAAGATTACACTTCGCTGAAAGAAACTGACTATACAGCAGAAGGATTGCGTAAAGTCCTTTTGAAAAGAAATGCAAGTATAGTAGCTAAAGTAAGCGAACTAAAGACAAAACGAATCAACAAGGAAATAACCGAAGACGAATTTAAGAAACAGGCTGCCGAAGCCAAAGGAGTAAAAGGTGCTCCTATTGTAATTATAAAAGTTGCAAATGAGGCTTCATACAAAAATGTTATTGATTTATTGGACGAAATGTTGATTTGTAGTATAGATAAATATGCCTTGGTTAATTATGCCGATTCCGATGACTTCTTGGTTAAAAACCTGATAACCGGAGGACATGCTGCTGTAGGCAAGTAAAATCGTATCAACTCTAAAAAATTATTTAAAAATGATAATAAAAGATGTAAATCTGAATGCCAAAGAGTGGTGCGATATAGTATTTGAAGGAAAAAACAAAAAATACGGAGCTTATTATCTTCGAAAAACTTCTTCAAAACGCCACTTACGAGCATTATTAATAATTGCAGCAGCATGTTTGCTGACAGTGTTTTTGCCAATGCTCATTGATCAAATAATACCTGGGGAAAGAGAGGTAATAGATGAAGGAATTATAATCACTGAATACAACAGAGCAGAACCTCCACCAGAGGAACCAATACAACCAGAAGAACTACCTCCTCCCCCAAAAATAAAGCCTGAGTTGGAATTTAAAGTTCCGGAGCCTAATAAATCAGCTTCGGATACTGTTGATGTAGTTACTCAAACAAAAGCAAACGAGGATAAGAGGAAAATTGGTGATGAAAATGTAGAAGGTACCCCAACAGACGAACCACCACCACCAAAGAAGGAAGAAGTACAACAAGTAACAGGTAAAACAGAAGAAGAACCGGTTGCGATGGTTGAAGTGAAAGCATCATTCCCTGGAGGACAAAAAGCTTGGGTAGATTATTTAAATAAAAACTTAGTGTATCCTTCTGTGGCTAAGGATAATGATATCTCAGGCCGTGTGATTGTACGATTTGTTGTAACCTCTGCCGGTGAAATCAAAAATGTGAAGGTAATAAAATCGGTCGACGAAAGCCTTGACAACGAAGCCATGCGTGTAATAAAGAATTCGGGGAAATGGTTGCCCGGATCTAATGGTGGAAAATCCGTTGCTTCATACTTTAATCAACCAATTGACTTTACATTACAACGCTAATAATCAATGAATTTAAAGCGAACAAAGTTAAACGGGTATGCGTTGTTTATGATGGTATTCGAATCTGTGATGTCGGTATTTTATTTGCTGTTAGCATACATACTGATTTTCACCGAGTGGTTCGAAGCCACCATAAGTAACCCATTCCGTTTGCCTTTGGGCGCATTATTTGCTTTATACGGTTTCTATAGAGTATATAGAGCCATCAAAAAACTAATTACAACTCATAAAGAAGAATGAGAAAATTAAATATTTTCATCGCATCTTTCCTTTTTTGCCTTTTTATCTTCGGATGTTCGGATAAAAAAGCAAAAGACGAAAAATGGCAGGACGATATTACCACCGGTCTTATTCCCATTGCTGTTGATGAATCTTTTGAGCCGATCATTCAAACAGAGTTGGCTGTGTTCGAATCCGTTTATCCGAGTGCGGGCGTGATACCCGAATACACAACCGAAACAAAAGCAATGGATTTGCTATCCAATGACAGTGTGCGTTTAGCCATTATTTCGCGTAAATTGACTCTTGCCGAAAAAAAGTCATTTGAAGCAAAAAAAAGATTTCCGGTCGAATGGAAAATTGCTACCGATGCAATCGCTTTGATTGTAAATAAATCAAATCCCGATTCTATCCTGAGCGTCGAGAATTTCCGAAAAATTCTGACGGGCGAAATTTCTACATGGAAAGAATTAAATCCGCGAAGTCCGTTAAATGGCACAATAAATGTAGTATTTGATAATAAAGAATCGGGGACTTTGCGCTATGTGGTAGATTCGGTTTGTAAAGGCGCACCTTTGAAAGCCAATCTATATGCCGAGAAAAAAAACAAGGAAGTAATCAACTATGTTGCAAATTCGCCCCATGCTTTGGGAATAATAGGAGTAAACTGGGTAGGCTACAAAGGAGACGATTCGACAAAAATAGGTTTGCGTTTTAATGATCAGGTAAGAGTTGTTGCTGTCAGCAAACTTGAATTTGCCGACGAACAAAATAGTTATAAACCGTATCAGGCATATATTGCCAACGGAAGTTATCCATTAAATAGAGGTGTCTATGCTATATTAAATGATCCCAAAGGTGGATTATCTACCGGATTAACTTCATTTTTGTGTAGCCAACGAGGACAATTTATTATTTTGAAATCCGGTCTTGTGCCCGAAACACAATCCGTTCGATTGATCCAAGTGAAGAAAGATTTTTGATAAAATATAAAAACAAAATACTATGAAGACGATAAGAAAAATATTATTTGCCGGCAGTTTTTGCCTGTTATTTAATAGCGCATTTGCCGGAGGAGCATTGGATAGTGGGATTGAATTTCACAACGGAGGATTTTACGAAGCAGCCAAGTATCAACTTCTCGAAGCAGCCAAAGGTGGCAGCGCCGAAGCATATTATTATTTAGGCGATTCGTATTTGATGTTGGGCAATGTAGATTCGGCAGCTATTTGTTTTAAGAAAAGTGCCGAGTTAAAAGCTGATTACGCCTTGCCATTAGTAGGAGAAGGTAAATTGGAACTGAAAAAAAATAATGCAAGTACAGCAGACAATCTTTTTAATGCGGCTATCAAAAAGGATAAAAAAAATCCTGACATTTATAATGAAATAGCAGTTGCGTATGCTACTTACAAACAATTCGACAAAGCAAAAGAAATGATAACAAAAGCAGCTGATTTGAAGAAAAATTATGCTCCGACTTTTGTTGCCGAAGGCGATGTGTTGTTTCGTGAGGGGCAAGTAGGCGAGGCTGTTTCGCGTTATGAAAATGCACTTTATTTTGACGCAAATAATAAAGAAGCTTTATTGAAAGCGGCTCGTGCGTATGGTCGTGTAAATCCGGCGCGCGGCACTGAAAACTTGGATAAGGCAATTGCTATTGATGCTAATTATATTCCGGCTTATATAGAAAAGGCAAACCTTTTGTACGGAACCAGAGCGTTCAGCAAAGCTATTCCGGTTTACGAGAAATATGTGAATTTGCCGGGTATCCCAAGCAAAGAGTATGAAACTTATGCTACAGTACTGTATTTCATGCAGGATTATGCAAAATCGCTTGAGAAAGCGGAAATAGCGTTAAAGAAAATGCCTGATAACTTTATAATGAAACGCATTCAGATGTATGATGTATATGAGCTTGGGGATATGGAGCGGGCATTTGAACTGGGGGCTGCATTTTTCCGTTCGAAAAAACCAACGGATGAATATATCGCGCAAGACTATATTACTTATGCAAAGGTATTGAGTCGCAAGAAATTGGATGAACAAGCCATTGAATATTACCAAAAGGCATTGGAAAAAGATCCGAAACAAGTGGACTTATATAAGGATATAGCTGCTTCGTACGAAAAAATGGAGAAATATAATGAAGCGATTGATGCATATAAAAAATACTTGGATGGCACGCCTAAGCCTTCCGAATTAGATTATTATGCTTTGGGGCGCACTTATTATTTGGTAGCAAGTCAAAAAGCAACGGCAAACGATTTGGCAGGACAAAAAGAATATTTGGCAAAGTCGGATAGCTTGTTTGCACTTGTTTCATCAATCAGTCCTGATTATTATTTAGGATATTTCTGGCGCGCCCGGACAGCAGCCCTACTCGAAGGTGATGATCTTACGAAAGGGGTAGCAAAACCATATTACGAGCAATCATTGGAAAAACTGATCCAAATAAATACCGATGGAAAGCGTAATAAAGATGTGGTTGAATGCTGTTTATATTTAGGAAATTGTTATTACCAAAATAACGATACGGATAAAGCAATAGAGTATTTCAACAAGGTGTTGGAAATCAATCCGAATAATGCCGATTTGAAGAAAGCCATACAAGATTTGCAGAAGAAAAAATAAACAAAAAAGAGGCTGTCTCAAAATAGAAATTGAGATAGCCTCTTCTGTTATCCTATCTCCTACTCAACCCCAAAACCCCCAACAATCCCCGCACAAGTGAAGTAGTCGCCGCACGCGCTATTTGCCGCGTAGTCGGGCTGTTGAGAATTGTTTCGAAAGTCGATTTCTCTTGCTTGCCCTTTTTCTCTTTCTTTCCTTCGGCAGCCTCCTCAGCCTGCTGTTGAGTCTGTGCCATGCGTGCCGAAAGGATTTCGTAAGCACTCTCCGGATCAACCGTTTTGTTGTACTGGGCAACCAATTTGCTTTTCGCCACCAAGTCGTCAATTTCCACCAGCGACAAAATATCCATGCGTGAACGCGGTGACACCAGCATGGTATAAGCCAACGCCGTAGGCATTCCTTTTTCGTTCAGCAAGGTAACCATCGCTTCGCCCACACCCATTTGCGTAAGCAGTTCGTCCACTTCGTAGTAGTCGGTGTCAGGGAAATTTTCTGCCATATTTTTAATGTCCTTGCGGTCTTTGGCAGTAAACGCGCGTAAAGCATGCTGCACCTTGAAACCTAACTGACCAAGCACCGACGGCGGTACATCAGTTGGGTTTTGCGTACAGAAGAAAATACCGATACCTTTAGAGCGTATCAGTTTGATAATTGCCTCAATCTGTTGCAACAGCGCACTGCTCGCCTCTTGAAAAATAAGGTGAGCTTCATCAATAAATATCACCAACTTCGGTTTGTCCATGTCTCCCACCTCGGGGCAAGTCGCATATATTTCGGCAAGTATTTGCAGCAGGAAAGTTGAAAACATTTTAGGGCGGTCTTGCATATCCGTCACTCGGATAATGTTAATCATACCCCGCCCTTGCGAGTCGCAACGCATCAGGTCGTCTATATCGAACGACGGTTCGCCGAAAAACGCATCTGCACCCTGCTGTTGCAGCTCAATCACTTTGCGCAGGATCGTCCCGGTCGAAGTAGTTGCAATTTTGCCATATTCCTTTTCTATCTCCGCCTTGCCTTCATCGCTAATGTATTGAAGCACTTTGATAAAATCTTTCAGATCGACCAACGGAAGGCTGTTGTCGTCGCAAAACTTGAAAATCAAAGCCACCAAACCACTTTGCGTATCATTCAACGCCAATATCTTCGAAAACAATACAGGACCAAACTCCAAAACAGTCGCACGCAACCGCACGCCTGCCTCGTCGCTTATACTCATTAATTCAACCGGAAAAGCCGATGGTGTGTACTCCAGCTTCATTTTGCCATATCGTTCCTCAATAATTTTATTCATTGTGCCCGAAGCAGCCAGTCCGCTCAAATCACCCTTGATATCGAGCATCACCACCGACACGCTCGCATCGCTCAGCGATTCGGCAATTACCTGTAGCGTTTTCGTCTTGCCCGTCCCTGTGGCGCCGGCAATCAATCCGTGGCGGTTCATCGTTTTAAGCGGCACACGGATAAAAGAGTCGATTACCTCGCCCTCCAAAATAGGTACACCCAATACAAACGATTCTCCTTTAAAAGTATAATCTTTATCAATTAGTTGTTTAAATTGTTCTTGTTTCGACATCGTATTTTTGTTAAAAATTCTTTCAAAGGTAGAAAATATTTCAAAAATAATACTCATGAAGTTTACCTTTTTCCTCTGTTATTTCTGAACAATGGTATGCGACCATATTTTTTCATGCCTTAAGGATGAAGTTTTTTAAGTATTTTTGCATGTCGAAATTTTAGAATATGCTTCACACCAACAATACAAACAGTCCTATCTACAGCAAAGACGCCATTGAATTTGTTACCATTGCCGCCGAATTGTGTGCATTTCTGGAGAACACAACTTCGTTCGACAAGCGTGATTTCGTGGCTCGCACACTTAAATTCTTGCCACTCCTCTACCTGAAAGCTATCATGACTGAAAAGCCTGAAAGGTCAATAGATGAAGACTTGGAAGATTTTGTAACTGAAGATATGTACGAAACAGTACGCCAACAGGCCGCAGCTTTGCTTATGGCTTCAGATCGTTATCTGGAAGTTTTTTCGCCCGACATTCAACTGAGCGACGAACCATTAGCTACTGATATTTCAGAAGATTTGGCAGATATTTACCAAGATTTGAAAAATTGTTTGCTTCGCTACGAAATTGGTGTAGAAACAATTATGAATGATGCGTTGGCTGCCTGCCTGCAATCGTTTGCCGACTATTGGGGTCAACGCTTGGTTAATTGTCTGCGTGCGCTACACAATGTTTTTTACACAGACGAGGATGCAGATAGCGACAATACCCAAAGAGAAGATAACAGCATGAGAACTAATTTTTTATCACACCAACAGCATGATTTTTAAGCCGAGTATTACGAAAGAGGAAATAAATGAACTGCCGCTGTGTACTTTCACTGGTAAAATTGTGGTAGTGGATACACAAGAAAAGTTGATTGAAGCTATTACTGATCTGAAGAAAGAAATTATTCTGGGATTTGATACCGAAACGCGGCCATCTTTTGCCAAAGGGGTTTTACACACAGTCTCACTGATGCAAATTGCAACCAATGACACTTGTTACCTTTTCCGGCTGAATCTTTTAGACCTTAATGGCGAATTAAAAAACTTGTTGAAAGATAAAAACATCCTTAAAATAGGCATTTCGTTACACGACGATTTTATTTCGCTTAACCGCCGCAAACCGGCTTTCAAGCCCGAAGGATTTATTGATATACAAAAAATCATCAAGAATTACGGCATCGAAGATTTGAGCCTGCAAAAAATATATGCCATCCTTTTTGGCGAGAAAATCTCGAAATCGCAACGCCTTACCAACTGGGAAGCCGACAAACTGACCAAAGCACAACAACAGTACGCCGCCATCGATGCTTGGGCAGCACGCCGTATTTATCTTTTTTTACAAGAAATCGATGGTAACCCACTTGCTTAATTTTTAAATTCTTATTTCTGTTGTATCTTTGTACACATAGAAAAAAACTCACAATTTTTACAATTCGTAAATCACATTCATGATTCATTTCTTCCGCACACCCGAAAAAAGCATCTTAGCCGTAGATGCCACACAAAACATTCATCAAGAAGATATTAATAAACTTATTTGGCTTTTTGGTGAAGCCGAATACCTCGGACACGACAGCCTCGAAGGTCAATTCGTCGGACCACGCCGCGAAATGATTACCCCTTGGAGTACCAATGCGGTTGAAATCACCCAAAACATGGGAATTGCCGGTATTGCGCGCATTGAGGAATTCTATTGCTCAACTCCCCTCTCTTGTGGAGAGGGGTCAGAAAAAGACTCTGAGACAAAATCAGAACTTGGGGAGAGGTTTGACCCCATGCTCCAACAAAAATACAGCAGCCTCGACCAATCCATTTTTATCATTGATAAAAAACCAGATCCGATAATTTCCATTGATGATATTGCTGCCTATAATCAACAAGAAGGTTTAGCATTGAGCGACGATGAAATTGAATACTTGAACGATATAGCAAAAAAAATCGGTCGTCAGTTGACCGACAGTGAAGTGTTTGGTTTCTCACAAGTAAACTCAGAGCATTGCCGCCACAAAATCTTTAACGGACAATATATTATTGATGGAGAAGAAAAAGAATGTTCACTATTTAAGCTAATAAAAAGAACTTCGGAAGCACATCCAAATCGCTTAGTTTCTGCCTACAAAGATAATGTAGCGTTCAATGCCGGACCGGAAATAGAACAGTTTGCACCCGCGTCAGCCGAAACTTCGGATTATTTTGAAGTAAAAAAGATAAAATCCGTGCTTTCACTTAAAGCCGAAACGCACAATTTCCCAACCACTGTTGAGCCGTTCAATGGCGCAGCCACCGGAACAGGTGGTGAGATCCGTGACCGCCTGGGTGGCGGCAAAGCTTCTCTGCCATTGGCAGGAACAGCAGTTTATATGACTTCGTACCCTCGCACTTCGCCTCTACACGAGTGGGAGAAAAATCTCGTAACTCGCAATTGGTTGTACCAAACACCCGAACAAATCTTGATTAAAGCCTCTAATGGAGCAAGCGATTTCGGTAACAAATTTGGGCAACCGCTTATCTGCGGTTCTGTATTAACTTTCGAACACACCGAAAATGACAAAAAATACGGTTACGACAAAGTAATCATGCTAGCCGGAGGAGTCGGTTTCGGTAAAATGAACGACGCCCTCAAAGGCACGCCCGAA
Organism: Paludibacteraceae bacterium; assembly: GCA_031553685.1. Classification (GTDB taxonomy): domain Bacteria; phylum Bacteroidota; class Bacteroidia; order Bacteroidales; family Paludibacteraceae; genus JAFGVL01. Next base: position 17,680 of record JAVBLE010000046.1, read on the forward strand.
GTAGGACAAAAAGTAGTTGTAATGGGTGGTGATAACTATCGCATTGGTATGGGTGGCGGAGCTGTTTCGTCTGTCGAGACCGGTCAATTCTCCAACGCCATTGAGCTAAACGCCGTACAACGCGCCAATCCCGAAATGCAAAAACGAGCAGCCAATGTAATCCGTGCCCTTGCCGAAAGCGACCATAATCCAATCGTTTCTATCCACGATCACGGTGCAGGCGGACACCTCAACTGTCTTTCCGAATTAGTGGAAGCCACAGGCGGGAAAATTGATGTATCAAAACTTCCTGTCGGCGACCCAACCCTTTCTGCCAAAGAAATAATCGGCAACGAAAGTCAGGAGCGCATGGGGCTTTTGGTAGACGAAAAAAACATTGAACATATCCGCAAAATTGCCGAACGCGAACGCTCCCCTATGTATGTAGTAGGCGAAACCACCGGCGATATGCAATTAAAATTTTACCTCCCCCTAACCCCCTCCAAAGGAGGGGAAATGGACAATCACGAACATTCCAAATTAGCCGAAAGTTCGCCAATAGCGACTCCCTCTCCTTTGGAGAGGGTTGGGGAGAGGTCTGCTATTGATTTGCAACTTTCTGATTTTTTCGGAAATCCTCCTCGCACGGTAATTACTGATAACACGGTAAGAGAATGCTTTGCGCCTATCGTCACTAAAAAAGAAAATATTGAAAAGTATATTGAGCAAGTGCTTCAATTGGAATCAGTTGCCTGTAAAGATTGGTTAACCAATAAAGTAGACCGCTCAGTAACAGGTAAAATTGCCACACAACAATGCGTTGGCGAACTACAACTCCCTTTGAGCGATTGCGGTGTGGTAGCACTTGATTATCGTGGTACTGCCGGTATGGCAACCTCTATCGGACACGCACCTTTGGCAGCTATGATTAATCCACAATCGGGTTCAATTTTAGCTATTTCCGAGGCGTTGACTAATATTGTTTTTGCGCCGCTAACCGAAGGTTTAAGTAGTGTTTCGTTAAGCGCCAACTGGATGTGGCCATGCAAGAATCCGGGCGAAGACGCTCGTTTATACAAGGCTGTGGAAGCATGCAGCGAATTTGCCTGCGAACTCGGTATCAATATCCCGACCGGCAAAGATTCACTTTCGATGACTCAAAAATACGGGGACGAAAAAGTATTTGCACCAGGAACAGTCATCATTTCTGCCGGAGGCGAAGTATCCGATGTTAAGAAAACCGTTAGTCCGGTTATTGTAAACGATCCCGAAACGGCAATTTTCCATATTGATTTTTCGTTTGATAATCATAAAATAGGCGGTTCTTCGTTGGCGCAAGTACTCAACAAGTTGGGCGAAGAAGTACCGACGGTACGCTATCCCGAATATTTCCGCGAAGCTTTTGATACGGTTCAAGACCTAATCAACAGTGGTTTGGTGCTTGCCGGACACGATATTTCGGCGGGCGGATTGCTTACAGCTTTGCTTGAAATGACTTTTGCCAACACACAAGGTGGATTAAATGTAAATCTTAATGGGATTGAAGAAGAAGATTTAGTAAAAATCCTGTTTGCCGAAAATCCGGGCATTTTGATCCAAGTAAAAGATAAAAACGAAGTTCGTGCCATCCTCGAATGTGCCGGAATCGGTTACGCTGTGATTGCCAAACCGATTACCGAACGCAACATCATTATCAATAAAGACAATGACAAACTATCGTTTGATATTGATAAACTGCGTAATCTGTGGTACAATTCATCCTATCTTTTGGATAGAAAACAAAGCGGTGAAACTTGTGCCGCAGCCCGTTTCGAGAATTACAGCAAACAGCCTTTGACCTATTCATTCAATCAAGACTTCAAAGGAAAGTTCTCACAATACGGCATTACGCAAGACCGCGAAGGGAGATCGGGCATCCGTGCTGCCATTATCCGCGAAAAAGGGACGAACGGCGAACGCGAAATGGCGTATTCGCTTTATTTGGCAGGCTTCGATGTAAAAGATGTACACATGACCGACCTCACTTCGGGACGCGAAACGCTGGAAGATGTAAACTTCATCGTTTTCTGTGGCGGGTTCTCCAACTCCGATGTACTTGGCTCAGCCAAAGGTTGGGCAGGCGGTTTTCTTTACAACGAAAAAGCAAAAAAGGCGTTGGAGAATTTCTATGCTCGCCCTGACACTTTGAGTTTGGGAATTTGCAACGGTTGTCAGTTGATGGTCGAATTAAACCTCTTAAACCCTGAACACGACAAGCGTTCGCGCATGTTACACAACAACTCGCATAAATTTGAGTCGAACTTTGTAGGATTAACTATTCCGCAAAATAATTCGGTATTGTTCGGTTCGCTTTCGGGCAGCAAGCTCGGTGTTTGGATTGCGCACGGCGAAGGAAAATTCCATTTGCCGAAGGCTGAAAATGAATACAATATTATTGCCAAATACACCTACGAAGGCTATCCGTCTAACCCGAACGGCTCAGATTATAATGTAGCTGGAATTTGTTCGGCAGACGGTCGCCACTTGGCGATGATGCCCCATTTGGAGCGTTCTATCTTCCCTTGGCAATGGCCGCACTATCCGACTGACCGCGTAAATGAAGACCAAATCACGCCTTGGATTGAAGCGTTTGTGAATGCGAGGGTTTGGGTGGAAAGCCGAGTGAAGTAAAATGAAAAATAATCAGGCAAAAGATTATGGCGAAAAACGAAACTATTAATGTAAAAGGCACTAATATTGTACTTTTCAAAAAGGAACAGGAAGATTTTATTTCGCTTACTGACATTGCCAAGATTCGTGATACGGACAACCCTTCGCAAATAATCAGTTTGTGGTTAAGAACATACAGCACGATTGAATATCTTGGATTGTGGGAAATGCTATTTAATCCAAATTTTAAACCCCACATTTATGAGGGGTTTAAAAGAGAATCGGCAAAACCACACTTTTGGATGTCGGCTCAAAAATGGATAAGCGAAACAAATGCTATCGGCATAACTTCTAAATCGGGGCGTTATGGCGGTGGAACTTTTGCTCATTCTGATATTGCCTTCAAATTTGCTGCATGGATTTCGGCTGAGTTCGAACTTTATCTTGTTACAGAATTCAAACGATTGAAAGCCGAAGAGCAAAAACAGTTGGGTTGGTCGGCAAAACGGGAGCTGGCTAAAATCAATTATCACATTCACACCGATGCCATAAAGCACAATCTCATGCCTTCGGAATTAACGCCACAACAAACTTCAATTATTTATGCCAACGAAGCTGATGTGTTGAATATGGCTTTGTTTGGGATAACAGCCAAACAATGGCGAGAAACTAACCCTGACTTAAATGGCAATATGCGCGACTATGCCGGAATCAACGAACTGATTTGCCTTTCCAATATGGAAAATATAAATGCAGTTTTGATAAACGATGGCGTTTCACAAAAAGAACGGCTGATAAAACTCAATCAAATTGCGATTCAACAAATGAGTGTTTTGAATGAAGTTGAGAATAAGAAACTTTTAAAATAGCATGATACTTCCGACCAAATTACACCTTGGATTGAGGCGTTTGTGAATGCACGGGTTTGGGTAGAGGAGAAACTGAAAATAATGGTTTAATTATGAAACGGACTCTTATTTTTGCATGTATTATAATCTTTGCCATTTTTTGTTTTGGTCAAAAATCTACATTAGATAAAGATTTTCTGTTATCAAACACTTCTGTTATTCCTCTTAAAAATGCTCTTAATGGGAATGTCAAATCCATTAAAGAAACAAATTATGTTTTTGTAAATGGGAAACAAGAATTCAATTGTAAGCAGAAAAAATTTTGTATCGGTTCGGAAGGGACAACAATGTCCAACCTTGGATTGCCAACCATGCAAAAAAACTACAATAAAAAAGGAGAGTTAATGGAAGTAAGTCTAATAGACAGTGTAAATAATGTTGCACAAGTCCTTACTCCCAAAAGTAAAAATAGTAATATAAGAGGTGCTAATGGAAATCCTATACAATATAAAAAGAAGGAGAACCGAGAAAAAAGTAATCCGAAAATAATATATAAAAAAGACTCATTAGGAGTTAATGATTCAATAGGAGAATACTTTGATAAGGACAATAATTTGACTTGTAGGGTTACATATAAAAAAGACACTTTGAAAATTGAAGAAAGAGAATATGTTGATCGAATAATCAAAAAAGATACAACCTTTACTGATAAAAATGGAGTAACTGTCAATCGCACTGTGTATAAAAATAAAAAAGTAAGAACCGATCAATTCAGTAAATATTTTGTTATCAATAAATATGATGATAAAAAGAATATTATTGAAACTATCACGCTAAACGAAAACAAACAGCCTGTATCATTATCCATCAGAAAAATAGAATATTACGAATAAATTTCAGATTGTTCTTTTGTTGAAAAAGCATTAAAATCTTCAACACATTGAAGATTTTAATGCAAATTTCTTCATTTCATTGAAGATTTTTATATTTTTAAAAATAAAAACTTATGGCAACACAATATCAAAACCTATCCGACTACGACGCAACCAAAGTACCCGATGCTTCGGCAATGAAATTTGGGATTGTAGTTTCGGAATGGAATCAAAACATTACCGGCGCTTTGCTACATGGCGCACACAGCACGCTATTAAAACATGGTGTAAAGCCGGACAATATCATTATTCGTTTCGTTCCCGGAGCGTTTGAATTGACCTTTGGAGCCAAGAAATTGGCTGAAACGAACGCTGAATTGGATGCCATTATCGGGTTAGGTTGTATTATTCGAGGCGAAACGCCCCATTTTGAGTTTATCTCGCAAGGCGTTACTCAAGGCTTTGTCGATTTGAATATGAAATATGATATTCCGTTCATCTTCGGCGTATTAACCGACAATGACATGCAGCAATCCATCGACCGTTCGGGCGGAAAACATGGTAACAAAGGAGACGAAGCTGCCATCACTGCCATAAAAATGGCGCAATACGCTTTGGATTCTCAAAAATAATAGTATCTTTGCACTCGCTTTGCAAAAAGGGCAGTTACCAGAGTGGCCAAATGGGGTTGACTGTAACTCAACTGGCGTACGCCTTCGGTGGTTCGAATCCATCACTGCCCACCAAGCAATTTACAATTGGACAATTTACTATTTGCCATTTTCTTTTAAATAGTTAAATTGTAAAATAGTCTAATCGTAAATATTTTTGCGGGAGTAGCTCAGTTGATAGAGCATCAGCCTTCCAAGCTGAGGGTCGCGGGTTTGAACCCCGTCTCCCGCTCAAAAGATAAATCCAATCTTCTTTTTGAAGGTTGGATTTGTTTTTTCTGCAAAAAATAAATACTTTTGCCTCTCTAAAAACAAAAGCAAAATGGCATTTATGGCAAAAGAATCAACTCCGGCAACTGTTTCGCACAGTGTGTTGGCTGCGGGTAGCCGCGTAAAGGGCGATGTGATTTCGGATGGCGACTTTCGTGTAGATGGCGCTGTCGAAGGTAAAATTCAATGTGCCGGACGATTGGTTATCGGGCAAAAAGGATTGGTAGTAGGCGATATCGAATGTGTCAACGCCGATATTTTGGGCACGCTGAAAGGCAATATGAGTGTTTCGGACACTTTGTCGCTCAAATCGACAGCTAATGTAACGGGAGATATCCTGAAAACGAAAACTTTGATTATTGAACCTTCGGCGGTATTCTGCGGCTCGTGTACAATGGGCAAAGCAGATGCTCCAAAACCGGTAACGCCCATACAGCCCTTGAATAAATAATTGGATTTATCTTTTATGAAAAATAAAAAATCGCCGAAACAAACTTTATTTTGTTCGGCGATTTCGTTTTGTATAATATAAGATTATCATTAAAAACTTATATGTATATCCGCTTTCAACACAATGCTCATTCAAACTAAAAGCTACGCTTTCTATACTAAAACGCTAAGTCGCTAAATCGCAATGACGCAAAGAAAAAAATCTTCGCGCCATTGCGTCTTCGCGTTTTAGTATAGAAAAAACGAAGTTTTTGCATTTTATTGCTAATAGCGAAGCATCACGAACACTATAAATAATTATCTGTGAGTAATTTCGGATATTCAATTAAAATATTGACAAAATGGATAGAAAAGCAAAATTTACTCCTGAAGATGTAACTATGGGAGGAAAATCGAACCGGAAATTTGTACCCGAAAACTTGGAGCAACTCCAATTTGTGGGTGAAAAAGCTGTTTTTGTCCGAAATAAAAATATGGTTTCTTTTGATTTTTTATCTAAAAAAGAAAAAATAATTTGCACGCTTGATAATATTAATAAAGCTTTAAGAACCCTTGGGATAAAACCACTCAAAAAATTTCCTTCTTTCCATTTCCATTCAAAACAAAAAGACACGATTGTTTTTTATCTGCCTCGTTTGATTGTTTTTTATGATAAAAAGAAAAAAATCATTTCAAATAAGATCATTTGGAGAAAATTACAACAAAATTGTGATTATTGTGTGTCTAATGGATATTTTGCATTTACCGAAAAGAATAATTTATTTGTCATTTCAGAAAGAGAAAAGAGAAGGATAAATCCTCATACAGAAAAAGACATTATCTATGGACAAGCTGCTTTTCGCAACGAATTTGGCACAACAAAGGGTACTTTTTGGAGTCCGGAAGGAAATTATTTAGCCTTTTACTGCACAGACGAAAGCGAGGTTTCGGACTATACATTGATTGACAACAGCAAAAAACCACCTCGCAAAACAATTATAAAATACCCTTCGGCAGGCGAACAGAGCCAAAAAGTAAGCATTGGTATTTATTCTATCAAAACCAAGAAAACAGTTTATTGGCAGCCGGCTATTTCTGCCGACTCGTACCTCACAAATATAACATTTAGTCCCGACGAAAAGGAAATCTATGCTGTGGAACTCAATCGGGCACAAAACCAATTTTGGGTAAAAGCATTCGATCTGGACAAACAGACTGTGCGGGTTTTATTTACCGAAACTTCCGATACATATATTGAGCCCGAAAATCCACCATTTTTCATAAATAATAACCAATTTATTTGGCAAAGTAAACGCACCGGGCACAATCATCTGTATCTTTATGATAAACAGGGAAAACTTACAGATACCCTTACAGAAGGAAGATTTGAAATATTAGGAATTATCGGCTTTAATGCAAAGACAAAAGATTTATTCTTCTACTCAAACGAAAATTCTCCTTTAGAGAAAACCGTTTTTTCTATTAATATTCATACAAAAGAGAAAAAGCAGATTTCGGTAGAATCCGGTCAACATCAGGCTTGTCTGTCTGCGAAAGGGAACTTTTTGATAGACCATTTTTCATCAATATCTATCCCAAGAAAAATTAATTTAATTGATGTAAACAATGGTAAATCAGTCAATTTGCTTACTGCGAAGAATCCGTACAACAATTACCAATTGCCCAAAATCCGCTATGACAGCCTTGTAGCAGCCGACGGAAAAACCAGGTTGTATTACCGGTTGACACTGCCTGTTGAGTTTGATATTTCAAAAAAGTATCCGGTGGTTATAACTGTGTATGGAGGTCCACATGTGCAGATGGTGCAAAATACTTGGTTGGGCGGCGGTCGAGGTTGGGAGTTGTATTGGGCGCAACAAGGCTTTGTTTGCTTTACGCTCGACGGGCGCGGTTCTGCCAATCGTGGACATGACTTTGAAAGTGCATTGTATAAAAATATTGGTAAAGCTCCCCTGGACGATCAACTGTGCGGGGTGCAGTTTTTACACTCGTTGCCTTTTGTCGATAACGCAAGAATGGGCGTTTACGGATGGAGCTTCGGCGGATTTATGGCAACGCAATTGATGCTGAAAGCACCCACCGTTTTCAAAGCAGGAGTGGCTGGCGGAAGCGTGATCGACTTGCGGCTGTACGAAGTAATGTACGGCGAACGCTATATGCAAACACCTGAACAAAACCCGCAAGGATACACTGAGAATGACCTCACACAAGTAACCGAAAACCTGCAAGGCGATTTTTTGATGATACACTGCGAACTCGACCCTGTGGTACGAATTATAAATACTGAACGATTTATCGAGGCTGCAAAAAAAGCCGGAAAGTCAATAGAATTTATCCACATACGAAAGCATGGGCATAATGTGACGGGCGAAGAACGAGTTAGTTTGTTCGGGCAAATTACAGATTTTTTCGAGAAAAAGTTGAAATAAAAAACAGCGGGCATATAAATTGTATGCCCGCTGCTTCTGAAACTTTGTTATTTTTTTACAAATTTTTGTGTAACAATGCCTTTTGTTGTTTCTACTGCCACAAAGTAAATGCCTTCCGACAATGTTGAAACATTCATTGTTTTATCATTCAACAACTTAGCGGTGGCTACTTGCCTGCCCGAAATATCGAGAATTCTTATCGCTTCATTCTCTATTATCAGGTCGCCAGACTCAATTATTATCTGGTCTTTCGCCGGATTTGGGTAAATTTTCAATAAGTTTTCTGTATCTGTATAAATAATATTTTTTATTCCGGTTGATGATGTAGGAATATTAAATGAGGCACTAACAGGGATATGATCGGAGGTTGTGTAGTAGAAAGAGTAATCACTTTGTGGCAAAATTGTTTCTTCGTGAGCGCTGTTGGAAACATAGTTGCCAAACAATTCGTTTGAAATTATCATGTTGTCAACAATACGCGTACCATAATGATATCCGGTAATATCTTTCGTAATCCCCTTGTAGTTATTAGCATCAGTTATAAAATTATTGTATGGCGAAACTGTCGATAACGATTGGCTTCCGACCAAATAATCATTAAAATCACCAATGATAATTACATTTTTTGTGTTATAAGCGCTGCCGTCAAGTATAGTTTTGAGTCCTTCAGCTCCACCTTTTCGGCGAGTGTAACTGACATCGTCCGATGAAGCTTTTGCATGAATATTGATTAGCGAAACAGGAAAAGCATTGTTGCCGGATAACAGCTTGACATTATACAAAGCAGGATAGCGTCCGTTAGACCAATTATAAGAATAGGAACCACCCTGTGCGAAACTTCCATTGCTCATAAGCGAAGAGTTGACAAATTGTACCCTCGACTTTTTGTAAATAATTCCTTGGTTTTGACTGCAATCAGAAGTGCTGTACGGTACAATATTGCCGCCCCACTCATCTCCTAAAAGAGATAAAAGTGTATTAACTGACTGGAATGCACTACTTTGGGTTACTTCCTGGATGGCAATAATATCGGGATTCATTTTTCGTATCGCATCAGCAATATTGTATATTTGTAAATCTTCATCAGTTGGTCCGTTTTGTGTACAACCCAACCACTCCGAATTCCAAGTAGTGATTTTAAAAGTTTCTGTTTGTCCAATAGGAGGAGACGAGGTTCCAGCCCAAACCATCATGTTTTTAATTTCCCAAGTCGCACTTTCCATATTGCGGCTAATGTAGCGAAAAGCAATGCGTGTAACCGCAGATTTGGCGGCAGCCGGAATCTCAAGTTCGCCCGACGAAACATAATTCCATGCCTGCGAGGTATGGTTTACGCCTCCGATTTCGATCCATGTGGTGGTGGTTACATCGCCGGTATAGTTGGCTGTGGCATACACTTTGTACCAACCTTCTGCTATTCCTACATTCATCGCTCCGGCATTGCCTCTTGCATGGTCAAAAGAGAGTTTTACATTGTTCATCCCCGACAAATTCAGTTCAGGAGTAAGCAACCAATCCTCGTTATCATAGCTTTGCCCACCCGAAAAGCCACTAATCATAGCTCCATAGGAAGTACTAAGGTTCCAAACCTGAAACCCTGTGCGGTTGACAACCGTAAAACGGTTAAAACTTTCGGATGTTAAAAGGCTCTCATTCAGGATTTCAACTTGTTGTGCATGCAACAAAAGTGTGCCTGTAAATATGGCACATAAAATTGTAAGTAGAATTTTTTTGCTCATAATGTTATTGTTTATTTGATTATCGATTATTTAAATTTATTCATTAATTTTTATTCGAACTAATCCATCTCTCATATCTTTGGGAATATCATTGATATCAATTATTTTCAAATCAGAATTTTGAGCACCTTCTATAGGTGTTAATACTTCATTTATAGATTTTATGTCTGTTCGCCACATTGCCCCTGTTGCAGGATCAACAATTAACATCCCGATAAGGCCCCCAAAGAGAATATTACCGAAGTACCAACCATTAAGTATAAAGTCTATAGGCACAATTTTATCCTGATACCCCACATTAGAAATCCTTACTTGATATCTGGCTTTCGAAAAAAAGCCATGTCCTGCATCTAACTTAACCGTTGTTGGAGTATTTCCTGAATATATTTCTTTCCCCTTCTTATTTACAATACTGATTTTACTGTTGCCAGGATTACTATTAATATTGACATTATATCTCTGTTTTGAAACAATAGACGCACAACTCTGTAACATGGTCAATGCTACAAGGGCACTCACAAGCATTAAAGTAAAATTTTTCTTCATATCACCTTGAATTTAGTTTGATAGCCTACTCTATACAGTTTTCGGCATTCCTGTTTGTTGTTAATTGTTTAGTTTATTACACTCTCCCGCTACTCCCCGTTTTTTAACGAGGAGTTTCTGGTTTTGCGTTTAAAACGCTTTGCCAATTCCCCCACGCTATGAAGCGAAGGGGAGCGGGAATACTCTACTCTGCCGAATTACAAATTCGGCAGGACGGAGTATCCTTACGGATATATTATCGTCCAACCCATGGCTTCGGCATCGGCTTGGGTAAGTGCAAAGCGTTTTTTATATGGATTTTTTGCATTAAACTCCTCACAACTCATATTATCTACATCTTCAAGCGTATATATATATATGTATATAGTATCAGGGGATTTCAGTGTTATAATGTTGCCGATATTTTCAAAATTTTTAACTGTATGTGAGCTTGAAACAAAATCATCTAAAAACTCTCTTCTATTCATTCCCAAAAAACATACAGGAGCCGGTCCATCTATTGGAAATCCTCCCCGGTTTAAAACAATATCCTGATCCGAATTATTTTCCACATAAAATGATTGCCAATCACGCCCTTCGCACGAAATAATATACAATATTGAAGCCGCTAATATAAATAGCCTTACAAGTTTTGTCTTCATAACATAACTGATTTAATAAAATAAAGTATAGTATAGTGCAATATTCCAACGAACTAAAGGAGGCGCGTGTAATATAATATCCGTCCAATGGTAATAACTGGTAATAGGATTTGCTGATTGTCGACCGTCTCCTGTTCTTGGATTTATATACTTGCAGTATATTTACGGATATGTTATCGTCCAACCCATGGCTTCGGCATCGGTTTGGGTAAGTGCATAGCGCTTTTTATATGGATTTTTTGCCTTAAACTCTTCACAACTCATATTATCTACATCTTCACGCATATATATATACATATATATAGTATCAGGGGATTTGCGCGTTATAGAATTACCAATATTTTCGAGATTTTTCACAGTATTTGCCTTCACAACAAAATCATCTAAGAATTCCCTTTCATTCATTCCTGAGAAACATGTAAGTGCTGGTCCATCCATGGGAAATCCTCCCCAATTTAAAACAATATTATAACGCGAATTATTTTCAACATAAAAATCTTGCCCATCCCTTCTTTCACACGAAGCAAAACAAAATAGTAAAACTGTCATGATAAATGACATTGTAAATTTCTTTTTCATAATATTACTCACTTAAAAATAAAGTATAGTATAATGCAAGATTCCAACGAACTAAAGGAGGCGTGTGTAATATAATATCCGTCCAATGGTAATAACTAGTAATAGGATTTGCTGATTGTCGACCGTCTCCTGTTCTTGGATTTATATACTTGCAGTATATTTACGGATATGTTATCGTCCAACCCATGGCTTCGGCATCGGCTTGGGTAAGTGCATAGCGCTTTTTATATGGATTTTTTGCCCTAAGCTCTGCACAACTCAGATTATCTATATCTTCAAGCATATATATATAGTATCAGAAGGTTTGCGTGTTATCGAATTACCAATATGTTCAAAATTTTTTATCGCATGTGATTTTGAAACACAATCATCTAAAAATTCTCTTCGGTTAACACCTGCAAAACAAACCCCTTCTCCCGGCCCATCTGCTGGAAATCCCCCCCAACTCAAGACAATATCTTGGTCTGAATTATTTTCGACATAAAACGGTTGCCAATCGCGCCCTTCGCATGAAACAATATATAATATTGAAACCACTAATATAAATAGCCTTACAAGTTTTGTTTTCATAACTTTACTGATTTAATAAAATAAAGTATAGTATAGTGCAATATTCCAACGAACTAAAGGAGGCGTGTGTAATATAATATCCGTCCAATGGTAATGACTGGTAGTGGGATTTGCTGATTGCCAATTATCCCTTGTTCTTGGATTATCATAAGAAGTACGACCCCAGCTCGGCGTAGGCTCTGCCCAATGCCGTCAACTTAAGCACTTCGTCATGTCGACCAAAGCGACGAGGATACGAGGAGCGTCGTGGAGACATCACACTAACAGGCATGGTCAGACATATATTTATGTTCTTTTTAGTCTTATGCGATGTCTCCACAAGGTCGACATGACGGTCGATTTTCTGGATTTAATCCTTAAGTTGACGACATTG
>JAVBLE010000071.1:0-21831 GCA_031553685.1 Paludibacteraceae bacterium
GTTTTCATGGTTTTAGGTTTTTGTTATAGAAGTAGCTTTTCTGATCGGTGTCTTCGACAAGCTCAGACACCGGAGAACCTCATCCACCGGAGAACCACAGCCACCGGAGAACCTCAGGCACCTGAGAGGCTCAGCCACCGAGTGTCCCTTATTGGCTACCGTCATCAATTATCCGTTCCCTGAGCTTGTCGAAGGGAACATCGTATCGGGTGGAAATTGTGTGTAATTTTTCGATAATTCAGGTAATTTCTCCTGAAATCCATTTATCAAGGCTTCTTTTTTCTTTCTGTTCCAACCTTGCACTTGTTTTTCTCTATAAAAGGCATCGTCTATCCGCTGAAATTCTTCAAAATAAACCAACTTCACAGGCAAGCGCTTTTTGGTGTGATTTGCTCCCTCTCCATTCTGGTGCTGTTCCAATCTGCATTCCAAGTCATTCGTACTACCTGTGTAATAGCTACCGTCAGCACATTCTAAGATATACATGTAGCCTTTCATCTGTCTATATTTCTTTTTAATGGTCAGATGGAATATCCATAAGGTCATTGTGCTTGGTGTGCATTTTTGCTCATGGATATTTCATATTATTTTTAATCGCGCAGTACACTTGTTGCCCATTGGCGAAAAGCAGTTGCCCGAGTTGAATTCACACGATAACCAACCGAAATAATGGCGTCGAGATTGTAATGTTTTACAATCCTGCAAATTTCACGATTACCTTCTTGCTGAACTACCGAGAAATCCTCGGCTGTTGAAATCTCATTTAGCTCACCTTCTGCGTAAATATTTTTAAGATGCAAACCAATATTATCGGATGAGGTTTCGAACAACAATCCCATAGCCTTTTGAGAGAGCCAAATGGTACCGTTTTGTACACGCACTTCTATCCCATCGCCTTTTGATTGATAAGCAAATGTCAAAAATTCAGTGGTGCTGTTACGAACTTGAAGTTTATTATTTTGCTTCTTCATTTTGTTTCTATGGTTTTAGGGTTTTGTTTTTTGTTGTTGTGGCTTCGACAGGCTCAGCCACCGCGTCGGTCTGGGGACTGCGGATACTGAGACTCTCGAAGTGGTCGAAGTTATCCAAACAAACTCTCCACAAAAGCCTCCTTATCAAACACCTGCAAATCATCAACACCTTCGCCCAAACCGATATAACGCACCGGGATTTTGAACTGGTCGGAAATGCCAATAACTACGCCGCCTTTTGCAGTTCCATCTAATTTTGTGATGGCAAGGGATTTCACTTCGGTAGCCAAAGTAAACTGTTTGGCTTGTTCAAAGGCATTTTGTCCGGTAGAACCATCCAAAACCAACATCACATCATGCGGAGCATTTGGGATTACCTTTTGCATCACATTTTTAATTTTAGTTAGCTCGTTCATCAGGTTGATTTTGTTGTGCAGTCGTCCGGCGGTATCTATAATTACTACATCGGCGTTGTTTGCTTTGGCTGCGTTCAGCGTATCGAAAGCCACCGATGCCGGATCTGAGCCTTGTTGCTGTTTGATAACCGGCACTCCTACCCGCTCGCCCCAAATTACCAACTGCTCTACAGCCGCCGCGCGAAAAGTATCCGCCGCACCGAGATAAACCTTTTTGCCGGCTTTGGTAAATTGGTTGGCAAGTTTGCCAATGGTAGTTGTTTTACCCACACCATTGACACCCACCACCATAATTACATAAGGCGTGGCAGGAAGTGGCGCATCAAAATCGGCTACGGCAGCCGAATTATTTTCGGTGAGCAACGAAGCAATTTCATCTTTCAACAGTGTGTTCAACTCGCTTGTGCCTACATAACCATCTTTCGACACTCGGCGTTCGATACGCTCAATGACTTTCAGCGTAGTTTCCACACCCACATCCGAAGTCAAAAGGATCTCTTCGAGGTTATCCAACACTTCGTCGTCCACTTTCGACTTACCGGCAATGGCGCGGGCTATTTTTGAAAAAACGCTTTGCTTGGTTTTTTCTAAACCTTTATCCAGTGTTTCTTTCTTTTCTTTGGAGAAAAAATTAAATATTGCCATAAAAATTATTTACTATTTATAGATTGACAAATTTACAATTGATTTTTGACAGAATTTACAAAATTCACAGATTATCCAAAATAAAATATTCTGTTAATCCTGTAAATTCTGTCAAAAAATAACAAAACAAAAAAATGAGGAGCCCTGTAATCGGAATCCTCATTTTCTTATCCTGTATATGATCGCTTATTTAGCGAAAAATTCTTTTACTTTATCGTTGTGTACGATTTCTTCTTGAAATATATAGGCTCCGGTTTCAGGCGATTTCACCATTTTGATAACCTTTGCATACGAACGCCCTTCTCCTTTTTGGAGCGATGCTACTGCTTTCTTTGCCATGGTCTATGTCTTATTTAATTTCTTTGTGAATAGTCATTTTTCTCAAAATCGGGTTATATTTTTTCAACTCCAAACGGTTCGTAGTGTTCTTACGATTTTTAGTTGTAATATAACGCGAAGTACCCGGCATGCCGCTTTCTTTATGCTCAGTACATTCCAAAATCACTTGGATTCTATTTTCTTTACTTTTCTTAGCCATCTTTCGTGTCCTCCCTGTTAAAAATTATGCAAACAAATGACCTTTTTCAGCCGCTTTCTTGATAGCCGCATCCAAGCCGATTTTATTAATAGTACGCAATCCGTTGGCAGACAAGCGAAGCGTTACCCACATATCTTGTTCAACCCAATAGAATTTTTTCGAGAACAAATTCACTTCAAATTTTCTTTTTGTTCTGCGCTTTGAGTGCGATACATTGTTACCAACCATCGCTTTTTTACCTGTAACTTGACAAATTTTAGACATTTCCCGTATCTTTTATTGTATATATTAATCTACTTTTCTAAAACAGTGCGCAAAGATAATAGCTTTTTCGTTACACACCAAACAAACTTATCTTTTTTCTAACATTTTTTCAACAAATACAATGCGAAGCGTTTGAAACACAAAACCACAAACCTCTGGCTTGGAAACGAGGGGGAACAAAATTTTTGTTTTCAACAAGGTTTGTTTTTATACAAAAGTTATATACCTTTGCTTGCCTCGAAAAAAAAAATCAATCATTAATATATAACACAAAATTTATGAAGACAAACTACGAATTGCGCTACGCTGCGCATCCGGCTGATGCCAAGAGTTATGACACGGTGCGACTGCGCAAAGATTTCCTGATCGAAAAAGTATTTTCGGCAGATGAAGTGAATATGGTGTATTCCATGTACGACCGTATGATTGTAGGCGGGGCTATGCCTGTAAAAGAGTCGTTGAAGCTCGAAAGCATCGATCCGTTGAAAGCACCATTTTTTACTACTCGTCGTGAGGTGGGTATATTTAATGTAGGTGGCGATGGTATTGTTACTGTAGGCAGTGAAAAATTTGAGCTTGGCTACAAAGAAGCCCTTTACATTGGCGCCGGCGATCGCGAAGTTTCGTTTGCAAGCAAAGACAGTGCAAAACCGGCTTTGTTCTATTTTAACTCGACAACGGCTCACAAAGAATATCCCTGCCAAAAAATCACTAAAGAATTGGTGAAAAGCATTGACTCGAAACTGCAAGTAGAAATGGGTGCACTCGAAACTGCCAACCACCGTACGGTTAACAAAATGTTGGTAAATCAAGTGTTGCCAACCTGCCAACTACAAATGGGTATGACCGAGTTGGAGCCGGGCAGCGTATGGAACACTATGCCTGCACATGTACACTCGCGCCGTATGGAGGCTTATTTCTATTTCGAAGTACCTGCCGAGCAAACTGTTCTTCACCTGATGGGCGAAGTGGACGAAACGCGCCATGTGTTTATGCAAAACAACCAAGCCGTATTGTCGCCTGAGTGGTCGATACACTCGGCTGCCGGAACGCACAACTATACCTTTATCTGGGGCATGGGTGGCGAAAACCTCGATTATGGCGACCAGGATTTCTCTAAAATAACAGACCTTAAATAAATTGACAATTAGACAATTTACTATTTACAATTCATTTGTCGGTAGTAAATTGTAAATAATAAACTAGTAAATAAAAATGATGTTCTCATTAAATGGAAAAGTGGCTCTTGTAACAGGAGCATCTTACGGAATAGGCTTTGCCATTGCTTCGGCATTGGCTAAAGCAGGTGCAAAAATAGTATTTAACGATCGCGTGAAGGACGCTTTGGATAAAGGTTTGGCGGCTTATAAAGAAGCAGGCATCGATGCCAAAGGCTATCTTTGCGATGTAACCGACGAAGCGGGTGTAACCGCAATGGTAAAGCAAATTGAAGCCGAAGTAGGTGTAATTGATATTTTGGTGAATAACGCCGGTATTATCAAACGCATACCGATGCACGAAATGTCGGCAGAAGAGTTCCGCCAAGTAATTGATGTGGACTTGAACGCGCCGTTTATTATGGCAAAAGCTGTGATCCCGGCTATGATTAAAAAAGGAGGCGGTAAAATCATTAATATATGCTCAATGATGAGCGAATTGGGTCGCGAAACAGTAAGTGCGTATGCCGCTGCCAAAGGCGGTTTGAAGATGCTTACCAAAAATATCGCTTCGGAATACGGCGAATTCAACATTCAATGTAACGGTATTGGTCCGGGTTATATAGCGACTCCACAAACAGCCCCATTGCGCGAAACTCAACCGGACGGTTCGAAACATCCATTCGACCAGTTTATCATTGCCAAAACTCCGGCTGCCCGTTGGGGAAATCCCGAAGACCTGGCAGGTCCGGCTGTGTTCCTTGCCTCGCCGGCTTCTGACTTTGTAAACGGACACATCCTTTATGTGGATGGCGGAATATTGGCATATATTGGCAAACAACCGAAATAAAATTTCACACAAAATACAATGAAAAAGATATTCTTTCTTTTTGCAATATTGCCATTATTGGTAGCTTGCAATAAATCTTTTGTCGAAATCAAGGTGGAAAATAAACTTGCCCTTGACCGAAAAGATGAAATGGTTGAATTTTGCCTTTGTTCGGTCAAAGAAAAATTGCACCTGAAGGACAGCGACCAAATAATCATCGTGGATGTAAACGGACAACAAGTGCCTTATCAAATTTTATCGGATAATACGACTGTGATTTTTCCAGCCGAAGTGGCTGCAAACAGCACATCTGTATATCATGTACAAATTGGTACGCCACATGAATTTCCTATTAAAACCTTTGCCCGTCAGGTTACTGAACGCAAAGACGATTTTGCTTGGGAAAACGACCGCATCGCTTTTCGTATGTACGGTCCGGCTCTCGCTTCCGAAAATCCGAGCAATGGCGTAGATGTTTGGCTCAAACGCACTGACTCACTGATTGTAAATAAATTTTACAAAAATGAATTAGAAAACGGCATTTCTTACCATGTAGATAATGGTGAAGGGCTTGATTGCTACAAAGTAGGTCATACGCTTGGTGCAGGTGGCGTGGCTCCGTATGTGAACGATTCGTTATGGGTCGGTTCGAACTACAACAGCTGCAAAGTGCTTGAAACAGGACCTTTGCGTACTATTTTTCAACTTGCTTATGATACATTAAGAGTGGATAAAAACACTTTGAAAAGTACGCTTACGATTACTGTTGATGCTGGCACGCAGCTAAATAAAGCCACTGTTAGTTATGAAAGCACAACTAAAATGCCGCTTGCTGCGGGAATTTTCTTGCACGATTCTATTGGCAATATTAAAATGGAGAAAGAAAAAGGCTACATGGCATACGCCGAAAATGCTGTTTCGGATGCCGGTATTCCTTCGGGTCGAAGTTATGTGGGGGTTGTGCTTTACAATATCA
Organism: Paludibacteraceae bacterium; assembly: GCA_031553685.1. Classification (GTDB taxonomy): domain Bacteria; phylum Bacteroidota; class Bacteroidia; order Bacteroidales; family Paludibacteraceae; genus JAFGVL01. The sequence continues at coordinate 5,797 of JAVBLE010000071.1, forward strand.
GCGAAGCAAAACAAAAAGGCAAGCACATTTTAGCCATTTCCAACGAATATAACGAACCTTTTACTTACTATTTCGGTGCCGGATGGAGCAAATGGGGCTTCGAAACCGACAACGATTGGTTTGCCTACATGGAACAAGCGGCTGAAAAAATCAAAAATCCGTTGATTGTTACTGTTAAATAAATGCCAAAAAGCTCGGTTTAAAATAATTAAACCGAGCTTTTTTTATTCTCATAAAATAAAAAAATAATATTGTACCTCTCCTATTTTATTTTAACTTTGCAAACTTTGAAAAGTTGAAACGAAAAACATGTTGCTTTCCGTCATCATTGTCAATTATAATGTAAAATACTATGTGGAGCAGTGCCTGAATTCGGTATTGGCTTCGAGCATTATTTCCGATACCGAAGTAATTGTACTTGACAATCAATCGACCGACGGATCTCTGGAATATCTTATTCCTAAATTTCCTACAGTACAATTTATTGATAATAAAGCCAATCTGGGTTTCTCCAAAGCCAATAATATCGGTATCAAAACAGCCAAAGGAAAATATATTTTACTGCTAAATCCAGACACGGTTATTGGCGAAAAAACGCTCGAAAACACCTGCCGTTTTATGGACGAGCACGCTGACACAGGAGCATTGGGCGTAAAAATGATTGACGGTACCGGTCGTTTCCTGCCTGAGTCAAAACGCAGTTTCCCTACGCCTTGGGTATCGTTTTGTAAAATAGCAGGATTAAATAGTCTATTTTCCAAAACAAAACTGTTTGGGCGTTATCATCTTCGTTATTTGGATGAAAATCTAACACATCCGGTCGATGTGTTAGCTGGAGCTTTTATGCTTTTGCGCAGGGAAGCACTTGATAAAGTGGGGTTGCTCGACGAGGACTTTTTTATGTACGGTGAAGATATTGACCTGTCTTACCGGATGAAAAACGGCGGATATAATAATTATTATTTTCCCGAAAAAATATTGCATTACAAAGGCGAAAGCACACATGCAAACGATTTTCGTTATATACGGATTTTCTATGGCGCCATGCTTATTTTCTACCGCAAGCATTTTCCGCTTTATAGCCGCTTTTATTCTATATTCGTCAAGTTAGGAATTGTGTTTAGCGCCATGCTTGCACTGACCGGAAAGGTTTTGCTTAAAATATATAAACCTGTACTAAAAGTGTTTATAAAGACCAATTACATTGATTTTAATACCGGCATGCAATCTTACCGAGACATTATTGAGCAAATGGATAAATTACACAACAAACATACTTGTTTCCGGATATATAATCCACTAACGGGATATGTTATCAGTTCTAAATGTGTCGAAAAGAAATCATGAAAAACTTGCTGGAAAATAACCGGATTGTACTTCGCGCTGTCGAACCCGAAGACCTACCCCTACTCTACCGTTGGGAAAACAACGCCGAATGGTGGGAACATGGCAACATGGTAAACCCATTCTCGAAGTATATCTTGCGGCAATATATCGAAAATTCAGGTCAATCGATTTACGAAAGCAAGCAATTACGATTGATGATTATGTTTAAAGAAACCTGCGAAACCGTTGGTATGATTGATTTGTTCGACTTCGACCCGCATCATAATCGTGTTGGTGTTGGTGTTTTAATAGATAAAGAGCATCAGAAAAAACAATTAGCAAATGATGCTTTTGAATTGCTATTGGCATATTGTTTTGATTTCTTGGCAGTTCGCACTGTGTTTGCCAATGTACCTGTAAGTAACGAACCAAGCCTGAAAATGCTTACCAAACTTGGTTTTGTTCAAACCGGATTACTGAAAGACTGGGTCCGGAAAGAGGATAAATATATGGATGTGGCGGTAATGCAGAAATTTAAAGACTAAAAAGATAAAGCACTATTTTTTGTATCATTACATACATCAAATAAAAAACGGAAAGACTTAATTGCCTTTCCGTTTTTTGTTTTTGCATTTATTTTGAAACAATTATTTTACATCATTCAAGTTACGGATAATTAATTGATAGCTTGAATTAAATTTACTTGCAATTCCGGTTAAAGTTGCTTCACTTGTAGGAACCGGAGTGTTTTTAAAGGTAGCATACTGAGCTACAAATCCAATCAAGTCACTACCATCTTTTGCTATTGTATTATTTTGATTTGCAGCTCCTCCCCAATTCCCATTTGGAGATGATACGGTGCCTTGTATTGTTACTACAGTAGATTCATAATTTTTACTTGCAAAATTTGCTTTAATATCTGCAATTGTAGTAACACGAGGAGTAATTGTGGCTGTTCCTGTCTTTTGAATTGCTGCTAAAGGAACATTTTCAAGTTGAAGAGCACCAGCATACGCAGTTAAAGTTGCCCCTGTAAGTAAAATTTCTATTTTATCGTTCATTTTAAACGGATGTTGAGATTCCACAATCCGAATTGCGATTCCGGTAGAATTATCAACTGCTGCGATTGTGAAATTTTTTAAAGAAGTACTGTTTCCTCCTTCCTTATCCGAAATTACAACTCCAACTATTCTATTCGTAATGCTGATAATTTGAGGTGTTCCTGTGTACATAGCTCTAAGGGAAGCTATTGATATTTCCGGACCAGATACAACTAATGGTAATATTTTAGTAACACTTAAACCATTATTAGTCGCCGTAATTTCAACATTTGAAGTACCTACCGCATCGGGAGTTCCGCTTACGGTTGCAGTACCGTTATGATTATCAGTAAGAGTTGCCCATGAAGGTAAGCCTTTTGCCGAAATTGTAGTTTCTGCAGTAGCTGGAGTGGCGGTTATTGTATATTCATATTTCACACCAATAGTGGCTGTTGCAAATGATGGGGAGGTAATTAAAACATTATATACAAAAGGTGGCGAAGGAATATCTTCAATCGACCGGAATGCAACCTGATATGCTCTTGAATAGAATGATAATATACAAATAATATCACCAGTCCCCGAAGGTAATCTTGTACTGTAGAAATTTGAATATCCACTATTAATCGATACAATAGTATCGCCTGTAGATTTAAACCCTACAGGCACCTGTACATTATTTTGTTGATAATCGGCAAATGTCTTAGCTCCGGCATCAAAAAAAGAAACATTTTTTAATTTTACCAAAGTACCTATTTTAGGGTCTGATGCACCTATATTTAAATCAGCTAAAGAATTAATTTCTTTGGGATTAGGCACATTACCACCTTCTGATACATATTTTGGATTTGGTAATCCTTCAAGGAACAAGTGATCTGAAAAATATCCTGAAGGAATACCTGAAATATTGGTTCCGCGCTGAGTTGAATATCCTAATTGCACAACACCTCCATATTTGCCTAAATATAATCCATCACATTTTACATATAAAATTTGGCCTACTTGATAGTTTGTATATAAATTATATCTGTCAAGCTGTATTTGCATACCTCCGGAAGCATCTTGTATATAAATTGATTTAAAAATGTTACCCGAAATATCATTTGCTACAACTACCCCTTTGACTATAACGGAACTTCCGTCAGCTCTGGGCGTTATTCTCAAGGTGTCTGTGGTCAACATTGCTCTTAGTTGTGCTAAAGTTGTATTAGCTTGTGGTCCTGTATAATCAGGAGTTGTAAATTCGGGTTTATCAAATTCGTGATCTATACACGACGAGGTTAGTAATGCCACTAACGCTACTATTACCAAACGAAATTTATTTATTGTTTTCATATTTGAGAATTTTTATTGTTTGTATTTTTATTAAAATCTAAATCCTAAGCTTATCATATAAGTTCGACCAAAGCCATAAAAGTGTTTATTGGGGAATTTGCCTATAGCATGCCCATCCTGATCAAAGCGGGATTGCTCATAACCTCCGGTTTGAATATCTTTATTATCCAAAACATTGGCTACACTTGCATTAATATTGAAATGATATTTACGGGCAATTACAAACGATTTTCCAACAGCGAGATCAAATGTGAATCCGCCATCCATTTCTTCTTGTTCTGTTATATCATTAACTAACTGCTCCGGCATACCATAATATACTGCTTCAGTACTTCTTCTATCCGGGAAGAAATCTAAATATGACATAGAACAATAGTTTCCGACAATATCAACATACCATGAGTGGGGTAAAGATAATTTAATAGCTGCACTGGTTGCAATTTGTGGCATATTTGGAGTATAAAAATCTTTTATAAAAATAGTCATTGTAGTATCTGGGTGCGAACCGTTTTCATAACTTCTAATAGCTGTTGGACGAGATGTGTATAAATATTGACCTAAAGCAACACCTCCCTCAAAAGCAACCATTGGATGTATTTTTACATTTACTCCGGCTTCAATGCCCCTATGTGTACGATCGATACCTACCATTACTTCATTCACATAAGTACGGTCTACATCGCTATAGTAGCTATTAAGTTCTGTTTGATCGTTGAAGAAAGTATTGAATACGGTTAAACGGGCAGAAACCATCTTTGCCCTAAGATAATAGTTCAAATCAAATGAAGCTATTTTTTCACTTGTCATATTTGGAACTGCATTATCTTTGACACGAGGAGACAGATATGAATTGCGGGCATAAGGAGCATTTGTCATGTATCCGGCATTCAAACTGAAAATATGACGACCGGTTAGTTTGTAAGTAACATTTCCTTTCGCTCCGAAATCAAGAAAGTTGTGATCATCACTTTTGCCAAATGAGTTTTCGGGCGCACGACCGTTTTTCATCAAACCTTCACGAAAAAATTGTGTTCCGGCAATATTTCCAGCCAAAGAGAAATCGAACTTCCGGTAATTTAAATCAGCTTTTCCCCAAGCATTGGCTTTATATACATATATATTATAATTGTATCCAAATATGTCACCAACACCCACTACTTTATCCGGATTATTTAAATCATTTTGCATCATGCCCGGATTATCTGGAAAATCGCGTTCAGCAAATTGATCTACATCAATCCAGTATGTACCACCTAACAAATCTTCTATTTTCTTGTAGTGCATACCTTTTGTTCCGGAAAGTTGAATGCCACCGATCAATTTCATTTTTTCACTTACTTTATGATCAGCAACAGAATTTAAAGTAACTGTTAATTGGTCGTCATGCCTATCTTCAAGGATGTAAGATGAACGCCCACTCATAGACATTTGGTTGATTTGATAAAGATTATCCCAATTAACCTGACGCGTATTGACATCTGTGCGCCATGAGTTAGCAAGGTATTCTGCATAAGCAGGATCATCCACAATATAATAACTTGGCAAATATCGATAATAATCCGGACGAGGATCCATGGCATTATACCAATTTAATGCTGTACGACCGGCATTGCTGTATTTTGCACCTAAGGCTGTGGTTATATTTGTTTTCTCATTAATTTTTGTTTTGTAATTAATGATTAATATAGGTTCTTGCGTTTTTATCATCCGTGAATTACGAACTTCTCCGTTTTGATAACCCCAGTATGCATTGTAATAGTTAGTTCCGGCTAGATTGTATGCCTCATCGGTCGAAGCTGCCTGTTGACCACGCAAGGTGGGTGCAAACATGGCTGTGATAGACAGTCGTTGGCGTTCGTTAAACCGCTTTTCGGCTGAAAGAGCAATACCCCAAGCGTCATAAGAAATACCATCAACATAAGTGATTTTTTCAAAACTTGTTCTGCCCGAAGCTGTTGCGGCAAAAGCCCAACCGTTTTTCAACAAGCCACTTCCGTAGCTTGCCATTAATCGACCGCTATACGAGCGGTTTGAACCTAACAAGCCAATTTTAATTCCTTTTCGGTAGCTTGAAGCATCTGTAATAATGTTATCAATCCCACCAATATTCCCAAACGAAACGCTCGAAGAACTCAAACCGATGGTTGATTCGACATTCCGGGTTGCATCATTCAATCCTCCGATAAGCCCATACGAAAACCGTCCGCCTTCGGGGTCGTTAAACAGTGCTCCGTTGATGTACACTTGGCTGTATTCTCCGGTATATCCGCGTTCGTTAAAACGGAATGGACTCAGATTATACGCCGTAGCCGAAGTAAATGGATCTCTTCCCGAACTAAGCAACCCCGATATGTTTTGCGAGGAACTTTCGTCCTGGTCATCCACTTGGTCTTCGGAAAGCATAATCACAGCATCTCTTTGCTGGCTTGGGTCTCCCAGTGGCACTTTTGTACTATCGGAAGGCAAACCGTTTGTTTGGTTGTTTTGCGCCATCGCTCCTCCGGCAAAAGCAAAACTAATCAAACATCCTACCAAATAATTTGTAATGTTTTTTTTCATATCATACTTGTTTTAATTAAATATGTTTGAAATATAAAGAAAAATAATAATTCCCATTAAAAACCCTTTACAATTCAACATTTTTTAAGTACAATGTTAGTAATTTTTTATTAGAAAATACTATTGTTTTTTAGAAAATTATTGTGAACTTTGTTTTTTAACCACTCTAAATTTTTAAGTCTATGAATAAAAAGGCATTAATGCTTGCGGTTAGTTTGTTTTTTTTATTAACAACCGCTTTTTCACAAGAAAAGAAAGCATATAAAATCAGTTGTATTGCGTTTTACAACTTAGAAAATTTGTTCGACACCATCAATCAACCCAATGTGTTTGATGAGGAGTTTACCCCAACCGGCTCTTCGCAATGGGGTACTATGAAATATACCAACAAACTGCACAACATGGCGTATGCTATTTCGCAAATTGGCAGTGATTATGTGCCTAACGGACCATCCATACTTGGTGTATCCGAAATTGAAAACAAGCAAGTGTTGAAAGATTTAATTGCCCAGCCTGAGCTGAAAAACTCCAATTATGGCATTGTCCATTATGATTCGCCTGACCGGCGCGGCGTTGATGTAGGTTTATTGTACAAGAAAGATCATTTTACGGTAACCGGCAGTAAATCGTATCGTCTGGTTACGCCCAATGATACAAATTTCCGCACACGCGATCAATTGCTGGTGGAAGGATTGTTGGATGGCGACAAAATGTATGTGATAGTAAACCACTGGCCTTCGCGTTCGGGTGGCGAAGCCCGGTCGCGCCCCAAAAGAATTGAGGCGGCTGAACTTTCGCGACATATAACCGATTCGTTATTAAAGCTGGATAAAAATGCACGCATTATTATTATGGGCGACTTGAACGATGACCCAACTGACGAAAGTTGCTACAAAACACTGAATGTGGGCAAGGATAAAAAGAAATTAAATGAAGGTCAATTGTACAACCCGATGATTGATCTTTTCAACAAAGGAATAGGTTCGTTGGCGTATAATGACAAATGGAATTTGTTCGACCAGATTATTATCAGTCAGGGATGGCTTGGCGAAAGGGGACCAGCTTACACTCAATGGAAAACCGAAGTGTTCAACCGCGATTTCCTTATCCAACAAGAGGGACGATACAAGGGTTACCCACTCCGTACGCATGCCGGCGGGGCTTGGCTGAATGGTTACAGCGACCACTTCCCGGTGATGATGTATGTGATAAAAGAGGCTAAATAAATTATTTTTAGTTTATCGGATGAAAATAAAAAAAACGGAAAGAAAAACTCTTTCCGTTTTTTATTAATTTTATATTAACCGGATTATTGTGTTATATCGCTCAGATTACGGAGATTAAATTGATAAACTCCATTAAATTGACCCATAACTCCGGTTAAAGTTGCTTCGCCTGCCGGAAGTGCTGTATTGACAAATGTAGCGTATCTGGCCACAAAGGCATCCATGGTATTCGCATCTTTAGTGATAACATCTGTTTGATTGACTGTGGACGATCCCCAATTACCGTTTGAAGAAGTTACTGTACCTGTAATGGTTACCACTGTTGATTCGTAACTGCTGGTTACATAGTTTGCATTAATATCTGCAATGGTTGTAACTCGTGGGGTTATTGTGGCTGTACCTACTTTTTGGATATTTGCCAAAGGCACATTGTTCAATTGCACAGCTCCTCCGTAAGCTGATAACAGAGTGTTATTCAATAGAATATCTACTTTATCATTCAAATTGTATGTATGACTTGCTGCGGCAACCCTAATCATAATTCCGGTAGAGTTATCCACTGCGGCAATTGTGAAGTTGGCTAACGATGTACTGTTTCCACCTGCTCTGTCCGAAATAACAACTCCTACAATCTTATTCGAATTGCCGGTAAGAGATATATCAGTACCCGTGTACATCGCTCTAACCGATGCAATGGATACTTCGGTTACAGGATTGTTCACTGTTAAAGTAAACGACTGTGTTCCGTTGACGCCATTATTGGTAGCAGTGATTACAATGTTTGATGATCCGGTGGCTGTAGGCATTCCACTTATGGTTGCCGTACCATCGCCATTATCAATAAATTGAAGTCCTGCAGGCAATCCGGTCGCAGTGATGGTAGTTGCCCCGCTTGGATTTAGTACTGTTGTTTGTATACTGTATTCGTATTGCATATTCACGGTAGCAGCTGTGATTGGCGAAGATGAAATAGCTACGGTTGTTGCAGTTGACGGAGCAAAATTAACATCGGTTATATCCCTGATATATAATTGCCAATCGTTATTAAATTTAGACATAATACCTGTCAAATTACCTGTTCCTATTGGCATTGGCAAAGAACTGAAATTGGCTGCACTACTTGTACGCACATAAATGGTGGATCCGTCGGCAAATTTCAAAGTCCGGTTTGTCGAAATCGGATTGCTACCTACCGGAGTAGGGTCTGAATAAGGAATAGATCCATTTGCATCGACAAATGAAACATTTACCAATGTAACCAAAAGGCTTTTGTCCGCGTCGGTCAAAGCACTTGCACTTGTAATAGCCTTAGGGGCAGGCGTTTGGTTTTTATCCACATATCCATCTACAAAAAAATGTGCATCAACATAGGTTGCAGGAATACGGCCAATTCCGCCTTCATACAAATAACCAAGTTGAGGACTTCCTCCATACTGCCCTAAATACAAATCATCGCATTTTACAAACAATCTTTGCCCTACTCTATAGGTATTGTACATGTTGGTTTTATCAATGCTTATGGTTAATGCTGCTCCATTATTATCTTGGATATATAGAGTTTTATAGATATTTCCCGAAACATCATTTCCGGTTACAACTCCTTCAATGACAGTAGGGACACCATTGTTTTGAGGTTCTATCTGTAATACTCCCGAAGCAGGAACTTTAGCTTTTAAATCGGCTATGGATATAGATGCAGCAGGTCCGTTATAAACCGGTTCGATCATATCCGGGGCATCAAAATCGTCTTTCAGACACGATGAGGTTGACAGCACTATTAAAGCTGCTATAACCAAACGAAATTTATTTATTGTTTTCATAATCAAAAAATTTATACTGTTTATATTAATAATTATTTGAATATCAATTATTTTATTTATTAAAATCTTACACCTAAATTAATCATATAAGTTCGTCCCAACCCATAAAAATATTTGGATGGAAATTTACCAATATTTGCACCGGTAGCATCAAAACGCGCTTGCTCATAACCTCCTGTTTGTATTTCTTTATTGTCCAAAATATTGGATACGCTTGCATTGATATTGCAATAGAATTTACGGGCAATTACAAACGCCTTACCTAATGAGAAATCGAGTGTAAATCCTCCATCCATTTTTTCTTCATCGGCCACGAATTTAGCCTCTTCATAAGTCATACCGTTCGTTGTTCCCTTTATGCGTCTGTCGGGGAAGAAATCGAGGTAAGCTGCATCACAATAGTTTCCTGTAACTTCGATGTACCATGATTTTGGTAAATTCAAATTCACGCCCGCACTTGTTGCTATTTGCGGCTTACTTGGAGTATAGAAGTCTTTGATATAAACCACCATGGTCGTATCGGCACGCGAACCGTTTTCGTAGCTTCTGTAGGCTGTAGGATTGTTGGTATAGATATATTGACCTAAAGCAAGACCTCCTTCGAGACTAATCATCGGGTGTACCCTGATATTAATTCCGGCTTCAATGCCCCTGTGTGTGCGGTCGATACCTACCATTACTTCGTTTACATAAGTTTTGTCGTAATCATTATAGTAACTCATCAAATCGATTTGATCCTGGAAAATGGTATTAAACGCAGTGATACGAGCCGAAATATTTTTAGTTCTCAAGTAGTAGTTCAAATCGACTGAAGCCACTTTTTCACTTGTCAAATCAGGTATCGGAGTATCTTTAATACGAGGCGACAAGTAGGAATTACGGGCATAGGGAGCATTTGTCAAATAGGCAGCATTCAACCCGAAAATATGGCGTCCGGTCAATTTATAGGTAGCATTTCCCTTTACACCAAAGTCGAGGAAATTATGGTCATCGCCTTTCCCAAATGAATTGTCGGGTGCACGACCGTTTCTCATTAAACCTTCACGGAAGAATTGTGTTCCGGCAATATTTCCAGCCAAAGAGAAATCGAATTTTTTATAACTCAAATCGGCTTTTCCCCATGCATTGGCTTTATATACATACATATTATAATTGTATCCGAATATATCGCCTTCACGCACGATTCTATTAGGGTTGTTGAGGTCGTTTTGCATTTTGTCGGTAATCCCGAAATCGCGTTCAGAAAATTGATCGACATCCACCCAAATAATACCACCCAGCAAATCGCTCACCTTTTTATAGTGCATTCCTTTTGTAGCCGAAATTTGAACGCCTCCTGTCAGTTTCAATTTTTCATTTACCTTATGGTCAACCACCGAATTCAATGTCCCCATCAACTGGTCGTCGTGCCTGTCTTCCACCATATAGCGGGTGCTCATACCATTCATATTTGCCATATAGTTTGCTTGATACAGAGCATCCCAGTTAATCTGGCGGGTATTTACATCCGTTTTCCATTGTTCTGCCATGTGGGCAGCAGTTGTCGGATCGGTAAGTGCGTAATAACTTGGCAGGTAACGGTAGTAGTCCGGACGAGGATCTTGCGAATTATACCAGTTCAAAGCCGTACGCCCATAGTTGCTGTATTTAGCACCCAAAGCAGTTGTGATATTAGTTTTTTCATTAATTTTTGTTTTATAATTAATGATTAAAATCGGTTCTTTGGCGTTTACCATGCGGGCATTGCGTACTTCGCCGTTTTGGTATCCCCAATTTGGATTATAATAATTGGTACCGGCTAAATTGTAAGCCTCGTTAGTCGAAGCCATTTGTTGACCCCGCAAAGTGGGAGCAAACATCGCTGTAATAGACAATCGTTGGCGTTCGTTAAAGCGTTTTTCGGCAGAAAGAGCGATACCCCAAGCGTTGTATGAAATACCATCTATATAAGTAATTTTTTCAAAACTGGTACGACCCGAAGCTGTTGCCGCAAAAGCCCAACCATTTTTCAATAAACCACTTCCATAAGTTGCCATCAAACGACCGCTATACGAACGGTTTGAACCCAATAAACCAATTTTAACCCCTTTCCGGTAGGATGAAGCATCGGTAATGATATTGTCTATCCCACCAATGTTCCCAAACGAAACCCTTGAACTCTCCAATCCTATCGTTGATTCGACATTACGGGTGGCATCATTCAATCCGCCAATTAACCCGTAAATAAAACGCCCGCCCTCAGGGTCATTAAAAAATGCCCCATTGATGTACACTTGACTGTACTCGGCTGTATAACCCCGTTCGCTAAACCAAAACGGACTCAAGTTATAACTTGTAGCCGAGATGAAAGGATCTCTTCCCGAACTCAGCAGACCGGATATGTTTTGCGACGAAGCAGCGTCTTCATCGTCAATCTGGTCTTCGGAAAGCATAATCACGACATCTTGTTGCTGTTCCAAACCAGTCGATGGCAGCTTAGCGCTATCGACCGGCAAGCCATTTGCCTGGTTATTTTGCCCCATAGCCCTTCCCATAAAAGCAAAACCGACCAGACATCCCACTAAGATAATCTGAAATGTTTTTTTCATAATTATACATGTTTTAATTAATTTAAATTGAATTATATGAAACAATGTAAAATCATACAAATCAATACTTTACGAGTACAATATTACAATTTTTTTATCAAAAAATACTATTGTTTTTTAGAAAAAAAAGTATGAACTTTGTTAGTTAAAATTATAATACTTAATTTTCACAAAATATAAACGATAAATAAACACTTCAGTCCATCATATAATCGTATGGATATCCCATGCGACAACTAAAACTAAATATATACACATGAAAAAAAATCTTTGCATGCTTGCAGTTAGCCTGTTCTTTTTATCAGCAACTGCCTTTTCTCAAGAGAAAAAAGCATATAAAATCAGTTGTATTGCGTTTTACAACTTGGAAAACTTGTTTGACACCATCAATCAGCCCAATGTGTTTGATGAGGAATACACCCCTACAGGTCCTATGCAATGGGCTACTATGAAATACACCCATAAACTGCACAACATGGCGTATGCTATTTCACAAGTTGGCAGCGAGTATGTGTCCAACGGACCAGCCATACTCGGTGTATCTGAAATTGAGAACGAGCAAGTGTTAAAAGATTTGATTGCTCAGCCCGAACTAAAAAACTCTAATTACGGCATTGTCCACTACGATTCGCCCGACCGGCGAGGCGTTGATGTGGGTTTGCTGTACAAAAAAGATCAATTTACGGTAACCGGAAGCAAATCCTACCGTTTATTTATGCCAAACGATACGAATTTTCTTACACGAGACCAGTTATTAGTGGAAGGATTATTGGATGGCGACAAGATGTATGTGATAGTAAATCACTGGCCCTCGCGTTTTAATAGCGAAAAATACAGGATAGCTGCCGCTAAACTTTCGCGCCATATCACCGATTCTTTATTAAAAATTAACGAAAATACCCGCGTAGTTATTATGGGCGATTTGAACGACGACCCAACTGACGAAAGTTGCTACAAAACATTAAATGTTGGCAAGGATAAAAAGAAATTAAAAGAAGGGCAGTTGTACAACCCGATGATTGACCTTTTCAATAAGGGAATCGGTTCGTTGGCTTACAATGACAAATGGAATTTGTTCGACCAGATTATTATCAGTCAGGGATGGCTTGGCGAGCGCGGAACGGCTTACACACAATGGAAAACCGAAGTGTTCAACCGCAGTTTCCTTATCCAGCAAGAGGGACGGTTCAAAGGCTATCCGCTCCGCACGCATGCCGGCGGGGCTTGGCTGAATGGTTACAGCGACCACTTCCCGGTAATGATGTATGTGATAAAAGAAGTAAAGTAAAATAAATTGACAAACAATAGAGGCAGAAAATAAACTTTTCTGCCTCTATTGTTTTATCAACTCTTCATCGCTCTGTCCATCGACCGCTTATCTTCTTTTTCCTTGAGCGAATGGCGCTTGTCATACGATTTTTTCCCTCGCGCCAAGGCTATTTCGAGCTTGGCAAGTCCTTTTTCATTAATAAATAATAGTGTGGGAATGATGGTGTAACCTGTTTCGCGGGTATCGCGCAGCAGTTTGCGCAGTTCGCGTTTGGTAAGCAACAGCTTGCGTTCGCGACGGGTATCGTGATTGGCAAACGAACCGAATTTATATTCGGCAATATGGATATTCTTCACCCACAATTCATTTCCTTGAAAATAACAGTACGAATCTGCCAAACCGGCTTTCCCTTCGCGGATAGATTTTATTTCCGTCCCAAACAACTGGATGCCTGCTGTAAACCGAGTGCTTAATTCGTAATCGAACGAAGCTCGTTTGTTTTTAATATTTATGGTAGATGGTTTAAACATTTTTCTTAAAAGAATTTATAACTACCCTTAATCAATCAGGCAATCCTTTGAACACTAAATATTTTACAAGAAAAAAGATTGCTAACATTGACCCTGTAAAAATCAGAGCCAGATTTGCCTGCTTATTTTCCCCCAACGAAGTAAAACAACGCCCAATCCCTTCCCAAACAATGTAAAGGATATATAAATCCATTATTATCAGAAAAAATAATCCGGGAAACAATGTAATTATTGCATTGACAATCAAAAGTAAAGAAATTGAATAAACAACCAAACGAATTGATACACTCTTGCTGGGTTCGATATAGAATTTTTTGCAAAGAAATTCGGTAAAAACAAAGTAAACCAACCAATAACTCGACAAACAAACTACAGCTACAAAAACCGGTTTCAGGAGAATGCGGATAAAGCTTGCCCCCGAATACACCTCAAAAACAGCCGAAACAAAGGCAGCCGCAACATTCAACAAAATAAGCGTGCGCAACAAAAAATAATCTTTCTTGACGCTGTCCGCCATGTCGCCCGCAAGCTTTTCCCAAGCCCTGTTTGGCGATCCTATCAACAAAACCAATTGATTGAAAATATCTTTGTAAAGCATGACTTTCATCTACGAACCTGCAAAATTACTACATTCTTTTGTTTTTAATAAATCGTGCCACAGTTATTTTTTATCTTTGCAGAAATTTAATAACTCAAATGGAACGATTAGTAACCGTTATATCCTGTCAGAACCTGTCGGAAGCCATTATTATCCGCAGTAAATTTGAATCGGAAGATATTTTTTGCCTTATCCGCAACGAGCATGCTATCGGCTTGAAACCCTTTTACGAAGGAAGCAGCAACGGAGTGGAAGTACAAGTGCGCGCCGAAGATGTTCCTCATGCAATCGAATTAATCAAAGAAGGTGGTTATTTCAATGAACAAGACTATCAGCCTTCATCATTTCAAATAAATTTGACAAAATTTCTTTCTAAAATTCCTTTTTTTAAACGATTTTATAAATAAAATTATGATACGCAACTGGACACCCATCAAGCAATACACCGATATTAAATTCGATTTTTTTGAAGGCATTGCTAAATTAACTATCAACCGCCCCGAAGTACGCAACGCTTTCCGTCCGCAAACGATAAACGAACTGCTGGACGCGATGGACATTTGCCGCGAGCGCATGGATATTGGCGTAGTAGTGCTCACAGGCGAAGGCGACAAAGCTTTCTGTGCCGGCGGCGACCAAAAAGTAAAAGGTTTGGGCGGATATATTGACGAAAGCGGCGTGCCTCGACTTAATGTGCTGGATTTGCACCGCAAAATCCGTTCGCTGCCAAAACCTGTGGTGGCTATGGTAAACGGATTTGCCATTGGCGGCGGACATGTATTGCATGTGGTGTGCGATCTTTCAATTGCTTCGGAAAATGCTATTTTCGGGCAAACAGGTCCGAAAGTGGGAAGTTTTGACGCCGGTTTCGGATCATCCTATTTAGCTCGTGTAGTGGGGCAGAAAAAAGCACGCGAAATTTGGTTCCTTTGCAAACAATACTCGGCACAAGAGGCTTTGGATATGGGTTTGGTAAACACGGTTGTTCCTTTCGACCAATTGGAAGACACGGTGGTTGAATGGTGTAAAATGATGTTACAGCGCAGCCATACGGCTTTGCGCATGATTAAACGGGGGCTTAATGCCGAGTTGGACGGACAAGCGGGATTGATGGAATTTGCCGGCGACGCAACTCTGATGTATTATTTGATGGAAGAAGCGCAGGAAGGTAAACAGGCTTTCCTCGAAAAGCGCGACCCTGATTTTAAGAAATTCCCGAAATTCCCGTAATGTTGCGAATATCTATGCTTTAAAGAAAAGGTTGGTTTAATTTATAAAAAAACGGAAACTTTGTTCCCTTTATGTACTAAACGCAATGGTGCAAAGGCGCAGAGTTTTTTTTGTTGGCGTCAACAAACTTTTCGCAGAGGGTAACGAACTTTTCGCAGGCACCCGCCAACTTTTCGCGGGTTCCCTCAAAAGTTTGGCAGGCTTCCCCCAAAATTTCGCAGACACCCGCGAAAACTTGGGGGGCTTCCCCCAAAACTTCGGGGACACCCGCGAAAACTTGGGGGGCTTCCCCCAAAACTTCGGGGACACCTGCGAAAAGTTGGGGGACTTCCCCCAAAACTTCGGACACGCCCGCATTTTTTGGGTCTGTTCAGGGTCTGTTCATTAAACTGTGTCAACGGGGGAAAGCTAAAAACGATTAATTTTACAACCCCTAACACAGACAAAAGAATGGACAACAAAGAATTTAATTACAATAACTTTGAGCAAGAAGCCATCGAACAACTTCGTCAA
>JAVBLE010000011.1:0-90888 GCA_031553685.1 Paludibacteraceae bacterium
AAGAAACAGGCGCGGCAGCATCATATTGAGCCAGTTGCTGTGGTAGTGCCCGTTTTCGCGGTTGTTTTTACGAAATAGCCCTTCTTTCATCAGGTAGCCTTCTTCGTCTTTTTCGCCCACGCGCTTTTCGTAGTCTTCTAAATTTTCCTTAAAACGGTCGGGATAAATAAAACTGTCGTTGCCCGTGTTGTAAGGCGGATCAATGATAATGCACTTGATTTTGTTGTAATATGATTTTTGCAACACTTTCAACACTTCTAGATTTTCGCCTTCGATAAAAATATTTTCGGTGGCGTCGAAATTAACGGAAAGTTCAGGCTGGGGCTTCAAGGTAGCCGAAGTGCGTTCCTGCAAAATCTTGAACGCATCGGATTTTCCCGCCCAGTTGAGCGTATAGCGCTCGTTGTGGAAGTAAATATCGTCGCAAAACGCTGCTTTGAATTTTTCCAAGTCAATCTTCCCTTCCGAAAAAATATTGGGGAACAACTCGCGTAGCGCTTCTATGTTATCTTGTTGTATGTCAAGTGATTTTCCGTCCATTGGCTTTTAGAAAAAGAATAATCTACAAAAATAACATTATTTTTAATAAAAAATCCTCTCTTTCCACTATGTTTTGGAAGAGAGGATTCTTATTCAGATCACAAGCAAATTATTGATTTTTCATCTTCGCTTCAAATTCTCTTTCTACATTGCTATAGCTATCTTTGGCTACATCGTAGATAACTTTCTTGATTTCGCCACCGGCGAATGGATATTTGTAAGTATAGCTTTTGCTTACAGGGTCGCCGGAGTCATATCCTACACAAAGTCCTTCAGCACTATTGAGTGTAAAGCGTCCGGCTTGTGTGCGGAATGGTGCTTCGGCTACCATTTTGTTGTCGATATAGAGTTTCATCGTACCCAAACACTCGGCTTTCGGTGTCATTTTATCTTTGATAAATTCTACCCCGATAATATGTTTGCCGGTAGGCATGGCGTAACTCAATTTTTGTACCGGATCAAGTCCCAAGAAATTGTATTCGAAGTTTACTTTATTATCTTTCAGATACATAGTATAACCGCCAAAGCGTGAACCTTGCGCTACAATAACTCCTTTAGCACCGGCTTTCAAATCTACTTCAGCCAAAATTTTGAACGAACGGGCTGATGTACGAACAGCATTAGATTCTGGTACTTCACTTGTATTCGGATAGTAAGTGTAGCGACCATCAGCAGGTATTTTAGGGTCATACTCGTATTTGATATACTCAAGGATAGCAAGGTCGTTCAGCGGAAGTACATTGTATTTCTTGGCTTCTTCCATCCACAGTTTTTTCATTTCTTCTACTTTATCCGGATATTTTGCTGCTAAATCGGTCGATTGCGAACGGTCGACATCGGTGTGGTACAATTCCCATCTGTCTTTATCAAAATGACCTAAATTCGATGGCATTGGTCCATGTACAGCTGTAGCCATCCAGCCATCTTTCCAAATACCGCGCGTACCCAACATTTCGTAATATTGTACTTTCTTTTCGGTAGGCGCATTGGCATTATCGAAGCTCGAAACCATAGATACACCTGCCAGTGGAGTTTGTTTGATACCATGTACTACATCCGGCATTTTCACGCCGCAAGCTTCCAAAATGGTAGGAACGATGTCGGTAGCGTGATAGTATTGGCTGCGCAATTCGCCACGGGCTTTAATACCTTTGGGCCAAGAGATTACCAATGGGTCGCAAGTGCCACCACTATAACCTGAGTAGCGTTTAAACATCTTGTAAGGTGCCGAGAATGCTACTGCCCAACCGGTAGGATAGTGATTGTAGGCATCAGGACCACCCAATTTATCCATCATGGCGAGATTATTTTTAATATCGTCCGGATAAGAATTCAAGAAATAGTTTTCATTGATTGATCCGTTTGGACTACCTTCGCCCGAAGCGCCATTATCGGCAGCATAGATAACCAAAGTATTATCCAATTGTCCGGATTCTTCCAGATAATCGATCACACGACCCACTTGAGCGTCGGTGTATTCCGAGAAGCCGGCAAACACTTCAGCCATGCGCGAGAACAGTTTCTTTTCTTCAGCCGAAAGCGTGTTCCATGGGCGTACCATATCCAAGTCAGCCGTAACTCCTTTAGGCAATGGGTTTATTGGCGTTAGTTTGGTATCTTTTGGCAAAACGCCTTTATCGATCATGCGTTTAAGCACCCATTCGCGGTAAGCATCGTAACCGGCATCAAATTTACCTTTATATTTGTCGATATATTCCTTTGGCGCTTGGTGTGGCGCATGGTTGGCGCCCGGGTTGTACCACATGTACCAAGGTTTGTCGGGGCTTGCTTGTTTCGAGTCGCGGATATATTGGATAGCCTTGTCTGCCAAGTCTTTCGATAAGTGATAACCTTGTTCCGGCAAATACGGTTGTTCTATCGAGTGGTTATCTTCAACCAAGCCGGGGTACCATTGGCTACTTTCGGCGCCAACAAACCCGTAGAAACGGTCGAAGCCCAATGCAAGAGGCCAATCTTGTTTAGAAGAACCCATACCGAAAGCATCTACAGGCACATTGTGATTTTTACCAATCCAGAATGTCGACCATCCGGCATCGCGCAAAACGGTGGCAATTGATGCGTTCGACTCCGGAATATGTCCGCTGTACCCAGGGAAACCGGTTGCCGACTCGGAAATGGAACCATACCCATTTTGGTGGTGATTCCGTCCGGTAAGCAAACACGAGCGCGTGGGCGACGAAACCGAAGTAGTGTGCCATTGCGTGTAAGTAATCCCATTGGCAGCCAATTTGTCCAAAGTAGGCATATTGACTGCACCACCGTAAGTTGACCAAGTTGCCTGACCGGTATCGTCGTACAACACAACCAGCACATTGGGTGCATCTTTGGGTGCCTTGGGGTAAAGGAAAGCATCCCAATCGGGTTTTGAATCACGAATATCAAGGTCAATCTTTCCCTTGAATTTTTCATCTTTGTCTTGTGCTCCCGAACTGGTGCAGGAATACAGACCGGCAGAGCAGATAGCTGTCGCAGCTAATATTGCCGAGCCTTGCGTTGGTTTCATAAATTTCTTTTTCATTTTGTTTTAAATTAAAATGTTTTTAATCCTAATTCCTTAGTACATGACAAAAAATATTTGGGCGCGTCCCAGCTGCTTTCTATTCATGTTTAATAATAAAGTGTTGTTTTCTGCCTCAACAGATTGTAATGCCGAAATCTCGAATGTTATCATCTTTTACATAAGAAGCAACTTCTCAATTTTCGAGAGTCATAATCTGACACCGAAGAAAGCATTTCTCAACTTCTGAGCGTTGTCATCTTTCGTGTCAGAAACACTCCTCAACTTTTGAGCGTTATCATCTTTCGTGTCAGAAATGATGCTCAACTTTTGAGAAATGCTATCTTTTGCGTCAGAAATGATGCTCAACTTTTGAGAAATGGCATCTTTCGTGTCAGAAACACTCCTCAACTTTTGAGAAGTGCTATCTTTTGCGTCAGAAAATGGCACTCATGTTTTGAGAAATGCTATCTGACAGTGTGAAGACAGCTTGTCCTAACTATTGCCAATCTAATTATATGAGAAGGGTTTAGTATCTGTTGGTGTTTTAAAAAATGAATGTAATTAATCTTCGTGTCTTCATGCCTTCTTGTCTTTGTGTTAATTAATAAAGGCGCTTGCGCGAAAAATAAACATGAAGTCACGAAAACAAAAAGAAAGAAGTAATTTAAAATTCAGATTAAATTTCCTGAGTACATGACAAAAATAAAAATTTTGCTTTTCATACAATAAAATTCATTTTTTGTCATATACTAAATTCTAATTCTCATTATATAAGCCTCTAAATGAGGTTAAAATAATTTCTATTTTCGGTTCTACCGTTTTTTTGTGTGGAAAAGCATATTGTTTATAGTTATTGCAGCACCAATTGTAAATAGCAGATGCGTAGCATCATAATCTTTGTAGCCGTGTGGCGTAATCCCACGGGGTAAAATGCAAATACAAGATAGAACCGCGTAGCGGTGAAACAACAGTGAACATAGGCAAACAATTTCGATCCGTTTTTATGTGTCGCCGCTACGCGGCTCACTTGTGGATGTTTCTTTATCCGTAGGCTTACGCCACACGGCTACAAAGATTGCGCTGCTATGCAGCTTAAAAAATCAAAATTTATTTTACCATTTTTTATTCTGTAAAAATAATCTGCAATTGCGCTATCGCCATCCAGTTGCCTACGCCTTCGGGTGCAACGGCGTTGTAGAAAGCTTGCATGGCAGGGCTGTAATAAAATTTGCCTATCTTCAGCATTTTTCCAAATCCGCCACCAATGGGCACTGTCCATCGGTTATCTGTAGCGGCAAGCCAGTTGGCAGTAATGGTTGCGTTGCTTTCCAGGTACCAG
Source organism: Paludibacteraceae bacterium (assembly GCA_031553685.1). Classification (GTDB taxonomy): domain Bacteria; phylum Bacteroidota; class Bacteroidia; order Bacteroidales; family Paludibacteraceae; genus JAFGVL01. The sequence goes on from JAVBLE010000011.1 coordinate 4,401, forward strand.
CCTTTGGGGAAATTGTAATAAGCCACATATTGCGCGTTGAACATATTCACCTTGTTGACACCTTCGCCACCCAGCGACCAGAAGTTCTGTGCCACTACGCCGCCCGAAAATTTACTTCCATTATAATAAATCAGTGCGGCAGGTCCCATGCTCAGGCGGTTGCTGCCCAATTCGGGCGCAGTGCGTGTAGGAATTTGCAAGGTAGGTCCTACACCCCAAACCCAAGGCGTTTTAGGTTTTGAAGCAGGGCGTATAAAAGCATTGAACAAAATATTTCCCAACCCGAAGGTTTTATCTCCGCCCGGCTCCAACGCCGGAAGCCATTGGAAAGGAATGATGGTATAGGTGTTTATCCTCACTTTGCCTATTGTAAAGGGCAGCACGGGCTGCACCGAAAACGAATTGGCATTGCCTTCGCCTACCGGGACAGTTATATTTTGCAAAAAAACGCTTTTGAAACCGCTCAACGGGTTTTGTTTTTCCTTAACCATCTCCTCCAAGCTAAGCCCGCTCTTTTGTTTACTGTCCGTATCCTGCGCCCAGCTTTTCAAACTGAATAACAGGGCGACGGATAAAATGATCATTAATTTAGTTTTCATCGGTCTGTTTATTTATAGTCAAGGTTTCATTTTAACTGAATCCCTGTCTTTAATTCATTTTTTTACATAAGCAATGTGTTTCAACAGCATGGTAAATGTAAGGCTCACTCCCCATTTAGGACCGGTATCGGGCGCCTTGACATAGTAAATGCCATCAAGGTCAATGTTTCCTATCCACTTTTTACCCATTTTGAATACTTGACTTGTACCAAACCGTAAGGGAATAATGTGTTCATCACTCTTCCAGTCGAAAGTAGATTCGCTCTCAACCTTCAGTCCAAAGCCATTTTCAAAAGTATAATCTATCCAGGGATTGACGAAGGCATAGCTCACATCCGGCCGGTCGGGGCTTCCGGCATAACTCCACGCCTGTCTCAACAGCAAACCAAAAGTCCAGCTTTTTGTCTGTTTAAGACCCAGTAGCGAAGGTCCTGCTGTCCATTTACCGTTTCCCAGCAAGGTGTTCGTTGCTGTTGGGAAGTCGAGGGCGGCGCCCACCCCCCATACAAATCCATGAGCAGGGTGCATTGGGGAGAGAAAGCCCGTTATGTCCAAATCGCTTAGCCCTGTGGGACCATTACCCTCCACGCCGTTGTACTCATTCGCTACAAATGACAGTGTGCTGCGGGTATTAATTTTCCAATTTGCATTCAAAATAAAAGGCACTACAGGCTCTGCTTTGAGGGTATAGCGCAACTGGTTATCGACATCGCCAACTTCAAAATCATTGTGCACCGGTATCCGGTAGAGTAACGACACAGGGTTTTTGATTGCCCGGGCAATGTCACCCAGCGAATGTTGTGCCTTTTTTTCTTCTTGTGCAAAAGAATATGTAGACAGGCACAAAGCGGTTAAACTTAAAATAAACTTTTTCATGCGCCCATAATTTTATTTTTATGCTTTACCGTTTTTTGTGTGGAATGCTAAAATAAATTTTGGTTTTTAGCTGCATCGCAGCGCAATCTTTGTAGCCGTGTGGCGTAAGCCCACGGGGGTAAAAAGCAAATACAAAAAAGAACCGCGTAGCGGTGAAACAATAGTATGTATCGCCGCTACGCGGCTCGTTTATCGGATGTTTCTTTATCCGTGGGCTTACGCCACACGGCTACAAAGATTGCGCTGCTCTGCAGCTAAATTTATTTATTTCCACACGAAAGACGGTAGAACCTATTTTCATTTACTCCTTATGTTGGATACTGGTTTCTTCCTGTTGATTGCGATTTTCAATTGTATCCTGAGCTTTGTGTGGGTATATTTATTTCACTTCTTCAAAATCGCCCGGTTTCCAGCTTCCGTCAAATGCAGGCGCTTCGGGTCCATAGATACGGAAGTACGAGAACCAGCCTTTGTTCGGAAGGGTTTGTATCCAAACGCCTTCTTTGCCTTCGGGAGCTTTAGGCCCGAAATACAAATCGACTGTTGCGCCTGTTTGGTCTTTCAATTCGAACATGGAGCGCAAGGCGGCTTTGTTTTGTTCGGTGGCAATTTCGCTGCGGGTTTCGTTGTCGTAAATCGTTATCGACCAGAATAATTTTGCCGGAACAGGTAGCGGAACGGTCAACTTGTAGGTTTTGCTTCCATCGAGGTATTTTCCTGCATTGTCCTTCAGTCCTAACCAATATAACGAACCGGCACCCGGTGCGCGGTTGAACATGGCGGGCGATTCGATTTGCGCTTGGTAGAACCATTTTTCGCGGGCATAGAGGTCAACATAGTTTGGGGTGTTGAATTTTCCGTCGCCGGCATAGCGCAATACTGCCCATTCCCATTGGCGGTCTTTCCACACAATGCGATCGGCGCTACGATCGGCAAAGGACTGCACGCGCATAATAGCATTTGCCGTTACGGCAGCTTTTTCGAGTATGGCTTTCATACGGGCATCGGGATTGAACGGTTTCCCTTTTTCAATACCCAGTTGGGCCAATTCGCCATACCATGTGCGATATTCGGGATTTGCCGGCTCTTCGTTGATAAATTTAGCCAGGCGTTCCCAGTACCCAATGTTGTTCTCCCAGCGAACGGGTGTGAAATCACCCGGTTTGTCGTTCAGGTTTATCCAGCTGACTTCGGCAGAAGGTTTTCCCAACGGATATACCTTGACAGATCTCATTAACTTTTCTCCGGTGTCAGGATTATTGTCCAACGGAATAGCGCGTAGCAGCACTAACACTTGGTTTGTCGTTGATTTTCCTGCATAATATCCTTCAGGAACTTGTCCGGTATAATTTGGCGGCAGGATGATATGCTTGCCGCCTTTGCCTTTATCGGGACCGGGCATGCCGATATCCATTACCCATAACTGGTTCATATCGTTCACAGCCGACATAATAGGTCCGGCAGGCACTTCAATTACGATTGGACCATTGGTAAGGTCGAGCGGAAGCCCGGCATAACGGGTATCCGAATTGGGTGTGAAAACAATCTGTGCCGGTGCGCCGTCCATAATGGCAAAAGTTTGGTTGGGCACGCATCCGGCTGTAATGTTTCCATCCCAAGTAGCCAAAATAGATACTGTCGGATAGAAAAAACGGTAAGTTTGGATAGCGCGGTTTAAGTCCGCCTCATCGTATGCTTTCTGAATGGTGGCTTCGGTCGGATAACCGTTTACAAATTCGTAACCGCCGGCTGCGTCAGCCTTGGTACATTTTTCCTTGTTGCACGATGCCAATAGCATGACTGGCAATAATGCGAATAAAAATACTTTTTTCATTTTGTTTTTATTTAAAATACAAATGCTTTGTTTATTTGTTAGTTAAAATTTATTTTACTTTTTTCACGCCCGGCAAATGATATGTACCGTTCAAAATCGGTGCTTCAGCACCATACAAACGCATGGTGAGGTTGAAACTGCCTTTGGGTGCGGGCAGCCAGTTGGATTCTTTGTCCTTGCCCGGATTTTCGTTTTGGATATAAATATCTACCGAGCCGTCTTTATTATATTTCAATCCTTCGGTAGTACTGCCGATACTGTAGCGTTTCATGTCGTTTTCCACAAAAAACATATCGTCGCCAAACATATTCAAATTCCAAAATACCGATACGGGCGGAATTTGGTTTTTATCCAAATGAAGCACATATTTGTTGGCGCCGTCGAGTTTATTGCCGTCGGCATCAATAGTTGTGTTGGGATAAAGCACTTCGGTAGATAGTTCGGCACCGGTAACACCTCTTGCCAAAGCTGCGCGAAGCACCAAATCATGTCCCGAACGACCACCGGCGAAAGTATATTTCCAACCATCCACCGTTGTACCGATGTTTGCCCATTTATAGTCAATCATATCGCTTGCCGCTTTGATGCCGCGCACAATACCGCGACGAGTGGCCTCATCAATCGTTTGCCATAGGAAACCGTTGGCAGCGCTCAATCCGATAGCGTGAAACGACGCCACGAGCGGGTCGTTTTGGTCAGCAGAAGCAGGAAGCGCCTGTGTCATCCAAAAGCCAATCAAATCAAGGGCTTGAAGTTCTGCCGGTGCAGCGCTCTTGAAATTAGCAAATGCCGAAGTAACGGGCGGTTGTCCGGGTGCAATGCCTTTATTGAGGTATTGCGACAAAGGCATCAGCATAAAACCTTTCTGGAAATCGACTGCCTTTGCCAGATCGTCGCCACCGGTGGTAAAAATACGCACTGCCGACATTCCAATATTGGTGCGACTCTTAATCTGCATCATATCGCCCGGAACAGGACCTTGATAATCTGGTCCTGTAACGATATAAATACCCGGTTGTGCACCTTTTGTACCTGCTACATTATAAATCACTTCGTCGTAGCTGTCGCCAATCTGTACAATATACCAGCGTTTTTCGGTCGATGCGGGAACGAAAATCACTACCGGTTCTTTGGTCAAATCGGTATAAGCGTAAGCATCGATGGTAACATTGTTGGGTGTTACCACAAAACGGTCTTTTGCCGTTTTGAGTTCCGTATGTTTCACATAAAAATTGACACCCATCGCATTATTTTTAACAGCCACAGGGGCATACAGCGCATACATGCGGAACGGTTCGCCCCACAGGCAGGCTTGAATGGTGGTGGCATACGCCTGTTCTTCCTTCGCCTGGTCAGGCGTTAGCTTTTGCGTATTTGTTTGAGCAAACACCGGCATGCTGCAAACAAATGCCAAGATAATGGCTGATAATTTAATTTTTGTTTTCATTGCTTTTAGTTTTTATTTTTGGCATGAAAGCACAAAAGTTTTTAGTTGACGAGTAAACGAGGTACAAATTTTGTTTCGCCCTTGTTTACCCGTCAACCGGTCGTCTTACCTACTAAAATTTATTTCACTTTTTCAATATCGTTCAAAATCCAAGTGCCATCTACAGCGCCTTTTTCAGGTCCGTAAATACGGAACATCACAAAGAATGGTTTTCCTTCTATGGTCGGAATCCAGTTGTTTTCTTTGCCCTCAGGAGCTTTTGTGCCGAAATAAACATCCACTGTTCCGTCTGCATTTTTCACCAGATTTTCTTTGTACGAATCAAGTCCTACTATTTTCGATTCGCGGATAAACCCGGCTGTAGCGGCGTCGTACACATCCACTGCCCAGAATTGAGTAGTAGGCACATTGGCAGGCACTTTCAAATGATAGGTGTTGCTACCGTTGAGGCGTTCGCCGTCTTTGGTTTCGTATGATTTTACATACAATTGCGGTGGCGGCGGAACCACAGGTCCGAACATGGCAAACCAGGCAGCTGCGCGCACATCTACACGCAAGTCTTTATCTTTTTCTACAAAAGTAACCTTCGTTCCTTCGGCAAGCGGAATATCCAACAGGAATGTCCATCTGCGACCTTCGGCAGGCCAGATTGGCGTGCCATTATGCGCATAGGCTTCCATCATCCATTGGTGGGCTTCTTCGGCAGCTTTGTCGAGCAATTCTTTGGTTTTGGCGTCGGGGTTAAATGTCAGGTCTTTGCCAATGTTCAATATATAAAGTTGCCCCATCATGGCAAGGTCGCGTTCCTGCACATTTTCTTCCTGGATCATGCGAGCCATCGAAGTGTAGAAATTGCTGTTGTATTCGGGAATTGCTTCGAAAGGTTTATCTGCCACATCAATAAACTGGATGGCTTTAGGCGAAGCGGCTTCTGCCAACGGATATATTTTTAATTTATGAAGATATTCAATGCCTTTCTTCACATTTTCGGGGCTTTGTGTTTTGATAATAATGCGCAACAAACTGTAGTTGTTGTATGTTGTCGATTGCACAGGCACATATCCGGTCGGAATATTTCCTGTGTAGTTAGGTGGGAGCAACAGGTATTTGGCGCCTGCACCTTTGTCGTGGCCGGTGTTGCCTACATTAATCATCGGCTCGTTCCAGCAATTGATAAGCGTACCGTAAAGCGCCTCCTCTGTGGCTGTAGGGATATCCACCACCACAGGTCCATCTTTCAAATTTGTAAAAAAGATTACATACGATGTAGAGTGGTTTGGCGTAGTAGTTTGGTTCATCCAAGTGTTCGGATTTGACCAGAAAATGGCGTCGTTATACTTCGCCCCTGCTTTGAAATAAGCTTGGCGCATCGCGTCCACATTCACTAACGGTATCCCCCAGATAGCGCCTTCGACGGCACGGGCATACATCCGTTTTTCTTTCATGTCGGCAGTTTGGGCTTGAGCTGTTTCGCCTTTACTGCATTGATTCTTGTTGCAAGATGCCAATAACATGACCGGCAATAATGCGAATAGAAATACTTTTTTCATTTGGTTGTTTTTTAATGATAAAATTTATTTTACTTCTTCAATATCGGGCAATTTCCAAGTCTTGCTCATAATCTCGGGTTGAGGTCCGTAGAAACGGAACAACATCACCCAAGCTTTATCGGGAGCAGTATATACCCAGTTCGATTCTTTGCCTGCCGGAGCTTTCGTTCCGAAATAAACATCGACCGAACCATCGGCATTCTTTTGCAGGTTTTGGTACGAATTGACTTCTACCTTCGGCGATTCGCGAATGAAATTGGCTTCCAGTTGGTCGTATACCGTTGCTGCCCAAAACTGTTTGGCAGGAACATTTGCCGGAACATGTAGTTTGTAGTTTTTGCTTCCTTGCAATATTGTACCCGAAGCATCTTTTTCTCCTAACAAATAAAACGACGCTCCACCCGGTTTTTTAGGAGGGGCACAACCCAAGAAGAAGAATGCTGCACGCTCATCCAACGCATATTTTTCATTGTTGAAAAAAGTAAAACCACTTGCATGTGCAAATTCGTCTACCGGAATCGACCATTGTTCGCCTTCGTAGAAAGGTTTCAGTTGTTGGTTGGTTTGTATAAAGCCTTGATGTGCTTCTTCAATGGCTTTTGTCAAGATTTCTTTCGTGGCAGCATCGGGATTAAACGGTTTGCCTTTTTCGATACTGATGAAACGGAGCATTTCCATAGCTACCAAATCGCGGCAGATAACAGGTTCTTCATTTACCATGCGGGCAAGACTTTCGTAGAAACTTACATCGAAACGGGCAACCCCGTCGAACAGTTTCCCTGCCATATCAATATAGCTTTGTTGAGGCGGATTGGAGGCTTGTGCCAACGGATACATGCGGGCTTTTTTCACCAAATCGAGTGCTTTGGCAACATCTTCGGGCGAAGTAGTTACCGGAATGGCACGCAAAATAGAGTAGCCATTATAAGTATCGAACTGCACGGGAAAATATCCTGCCGGAACCGTTTCTTTATAATCGGGTGGAAGCAATAGGTATTTGCCGCCTTTGCCTTGGTCTAAACCGGTGGGACCTACATCGGCTTGAGGTATTTGCCACGCATCGTTCATCGAGCCGAACAGTCCGGCGCCGTCGGCAGGCGGAATATCCAACACCACAGGTCCATTTTTCGTATTAATAGCAATATACACATACCACGATGAGGCGTTGGGGGTAGTTATTTGAAATTTCCAATCAGCCTGTTTCGACCAGTACACAATATCGTTGTATTTCGCTCCGGCATCACGCAAAAAAGCTTGACGCATCGCATCAAACGCCACAATGGGCATTCCCCAGATGGCTGACTCGACGGCACGGGAATATACTTTATCTTGCTGCTGAGTGGCAGTATCGGTTTTCCTGTCGCATTGATTTTTGTTGAAACAAGATGAAAACGCAAACAGACTTGTGCCTAAAAGCAGCACAATAACGGTTTTGAAGTTGAATTTCGTTTTCATGGTTATTTGTTTTTTATTTTTTACACAGAGAAAAAGAGGTTTTGGATAAATTATATTTTGTTGATTCTATTTGTTTTTAATACAAAACATACATCGAGAACCCACAGAGAGCCACAGAGACGAAAAATCTTTGATTTTTCAAACTCTGTGTTTCTCTGTGTTTATTCTATTGAACCTTTGACAAATACTTATTCATAAAAATTTACTGCGTATCGTTTAGTAACAATATCCTCTGTGTAAAAATCGCATTAAAATTGTGTGTTAAATCCTACAAAAGTTTGGAAACGGCTTTGGTTTGTTCCTTTGGCATATACCGAGAATTGTGGTTCGGCAAAGATATTGAACACCACATTGTTTACTTTGATTACTTTACCAATACCCAATCCGACAGGGATATTGTAGTTATCGCCCTCGAGGTCGAACGACCAGATACCGGTGCTACGCAAGTAAGTGCCACTGCCCAATTGCCACATACCAAAAAGCTGCGCCGTGAGGAGGTTTACATCTTTAGCATTGTCCGAAGTTTCGGCAAAATCGGTTTGCCATTGAAGCAAAGTGCCGGCTTGGAAAGTATGGTTTTTGGCAAAAAATGCTAATGCCGCTAATCCGGCTTGCCATTTATCCTGGCTAAATCCGTTGGTTCCGGTAGGAGCTGTTACCAAAGGACCTACACCTAACTTGTTGCCGCCAAACTCCATAGCGTAGATAGCAAACAAGTTGAAATCGCCCAAGCCCGATTCGGGTTCAATAGTTGGTGCATTAGCCGTAATTACGGGCAAAGTGCCACGCAAAAGGAATTTGCCCACCGGTTGTGCATAGCGGAACATCAATTGGTTTTGAGTAACATCGGGTGCGCCATAAACGCTCGACACAATGTAGTCGTGGACATTAAATGCTTTGGTATGCGCCATCGGGTCGTTGGCTTTTTTGAGAGTTTCGGCGTCTAAGCCACCATGCATTTGTGGTTGCGGTTGGGCTTCTTGTGCCCATGTGCCCATTGCTCCGATAAGAAAAAGGGCTGAAATGAATAACTTCTTCATATAATATATTTTTAAATGATTTATTGAAAATAATTTAATTGTGCATCGGTATTTCAATGGCTAAAATATCGGCTTCTGATAAGGCTTTAATCGTAAAACTATCTGCTTCGCTAATCCCGATCGCATCGCGGCGGTTGAGCATTTGCCCGTTTATTTCGATGCTTCCTTCTATTACGAAAACATACACGCCGTTGCCTTTATAATGGTTGGTGTAACCGATCGTTTTGTTTGCCTCCAGATCGGTGCGCGACAGAACCGCATCTTGATTGATCCACAACGCATGGTCTTTGTGTATCGGGCTTACCAGCACTTGCCACGCATTTTTCTTCAGTGTAACATCAAATTTGCGTTGGTCGTAGCGGGGCGTAATATTTTTTTCTTTGGCGAAAATCCAGATTTGTAGTAAAGCAGTGGCTTCGCTTGTCGAGCCGTTGTATTCGGAGTGATGAATGCCTGTACCGGCACTCATTATTTGCACATCGCCGGCATAAATCAAACCGTTGGAACCGGTAGAATCTTTGTGTGCCAGAATACCTTTGAGCGGAATGGTAACAATCTCCATATTGTCGTGCGGATGTGTGCCAAAACCACCGTCGATGTCGATAATATCATCGTTCAACACACGCAATGCACCGAAATGTATTCTTTCGGGATTGTACCAGTCGGCAAAGCTGAACGAATGGTGCGTATCGAGCCAGCCGTGATTGGCATGCCCTCTTTCTTTAGCCGGGTGAAAGATTGTTTTCATATTTTGTCAAAAAGTTACTTTACTAATAATTATATATGATAAATAAAAACGACACCAATTTCGCTTTGTAAGATATAATGCGAATTCGCTTTTCAATCTTAATTATTTATACAAAAATAATTATATATTTAAATTGTTAATTCGCCATTCAGTTAAAAAATACTATCAGGCTGATATTTTGTTGTTTTTGTCAAATATTTTTCGTATTATATTGCGGCAAAGGTATGGTAAAAAAGTTATTAAATACCTAATTAATCAATAAAAAATGTTAATCGTATACAACTCGCTGATGTAAAGAGATTTGAAAAGGCTGATAATACAATATAGAAACTCGGGGTTTGAGTAAAAACAGATTTTTCTCTGTGTAAAATAATAATCGAACTCGGGTTAATACAATTGACTTTAATACATGACAAAAATTAAAAGAACAATACAAAATCAATAAAAGCATCGTCATGCGTTGCAGTGAGCTTAGTCGAACTGTCGACCAAAACGACGAGGTACGAGGAGTGTCGTGGAGACATCGCAAAAGACTGATTAATGCTGCTTTTGCGATGTCTCGACAAACTCGACATGACGATACTTTTTTTGATTTAAGAATTAAAATTTATTTTTGTCATGTACTAAAACAATTGGCTCGAAAGAGAATGCACAGAGAAGGAAAAATCAAAGATTTTTCAAACCTCTGTGCAACTGCATTTTTCTCAAAGAGAATGCTCGAAAAAAAAATACCTTGTTACCTGTGGACACTTTTGAGTAAAAAATATTTTCTCTGTGTAAAATAATAATCGAAAACAAATTGATCAACTTTTTGAGTGAACACAACTTAACGCGACGATATTTTGACAAATAATCGGTTGGGATGATGATTTAGGGTGAAATGAATTTTGAGTGTGATTTTCAATTCAACAGGTTTAATGACCACTCGTCGCATGGTCAATAGGGCAGGTTGTGTTAAGTATGATGGGAAAGGTTATATCAGAACCGCCACTTCACAAGGAAACGCACATCTGTTTTGCGATTTCCGTCAATGGCGCTGATGCCGTCGCTGATTACATCTTTATCTAAATATACGGTTTGTCCGATTTTAAAATAGAATGTGAGGTTTTTATTCAGCGCATAACGGGCATTCAAGAAATAACGGCTTCCTCTGCCGTAAAGCGCCGGAACAGAAAATGCATACAATATATCTTGCTCGTAGGCATAAATGCGGTTGTCGTAATTGGTGGCATCAAAAAATTCGTAACAAAGATCGACCGAAAGCGGGAACTTGAAATCGTAACTCAAATCTTGACGGAGCAGATACCCAAAGGTTGCATCGGCAGGGTATTTCCTTGCATACGAACCCTGTATAATACTGCGCAGTTTAAGTTTAGCCGCCGGCGAATATTGCAGCACATAACGCGCCGAACCCATGCCCCAATCGTCAACATTGTATGAAACATTGAGCGTCGAATCGGCAGAGTTATTGGCTTCTTTCATTTCGTATTTTACCCGCCAATACATGGAAACATTGCGTTTGGGCATATAGTCAGCTTGAAAAAACAGGTCGTACCCGTCGGATGGTTTAGCTGTGCCATAAGTGCCATCTTTCAACCAAGGAAACTGGAAACCGTCTGCGTACGCCGAGAATTTCCACCCACGAAACGGACGCACTTCGGCGCCAATATAAAGCCCTTTTTCGTTGTTCACCCGCGAAGACTCGCCAAAAGCAACCGAAAACGGCTGGTCGTATTGCGGCGAATAATACCGGTACATTGCCACCAAGCTAAGGGTCGATGTCGGATTGACCGTTAATCCGTTGACTGTAGCCCACGCATTTTGATCGGAATAGGCTGTTTCGCCGAAAAGGTAAAACTTACGCCAACGGGCTTTATAGTCGATACCGCCGGCAGTTATATTATCGCCCGAAAAATAAAATTGATTGTACAGCGAAGGAGTACGCACCAAATCGTGGTCGAATTGCGTATTTATCACTGTAAAACCTAAGTTTAATACCTTTAATGACTGCGAAATATGTCCCCCGATAACTTGCATACCAACTGTGTGTTTCTTGTCAAATTCACTTACGGTATAATGGTATCCGTCCGTTTTTATCGAAGTAAAAGTATCGGTACTGTCTGAGGTGCCATTTCCATCTATTTTTTTATTTGAATAAAAAGCTGTCAGTTCGGTCGTTTTGGTAACCCTGATTGTTGCTCCTACTCCTTGCAGGTAATTATATTCGTCGGTCGAACTATATTTGCGCAAGCCTTCGTTACGCTTTTCTACATCGAGCACCATCGACGACTTGCCATACCCGAAACTTTGGTTCATCACCAAGCCTTGACCAAACGAAGCCGAATAATTTCCGGCAGTAATGGTTTTAAATTTCCAGATATCATTTACCTGCAAATAGGCTGAATAAAAATCAAAGCCTTTGTTGTAATCGCCCCAAAATTGCTCGCCGGCATCTTTTTCGGCAGTGAGCCCAAACAAAACACGGTTGCTGTAGTTGAAATGATATTTGAGCGAAGCATAGTAGGGGTCGCCAATATATTGCTTGTTGGGATTTTTGATCAATTCTTCTTCGGGCACAAACCGGTAACCTTCGCGGGTTTCCAATCCTTTGTCCATACGGGCAAGGATTTCGTGCCTGCCATATTTGAAAATATTTTTAAACTTAAGCGGTGGCGTTCTTTTCTCTTCTTTGGAAAGTGTAACAAAAGGCAGCAGGAAACGAATATCTTCACCATAAAACCCATCAATCAACTGCAATTCGTACAAATTCTCCATAGGCCCATATTGTTTCACATAGCCCATCAGGTTGTCTATTTGTGTTGTGGTAAGGAATTGGAGTTTTTCCAGATCTTCGCGTTTAGCAAAGTTCAGGTTGATCGGATTTTGCAAGAAATACTGCAAATCTTCATACAGTTGAGTTTCGTCCACTTCTTCTTTTTCCTGGTTTTCGGCTACTTGCGACACAATTGCGTCCAACAAATCCGTTGGAATTTGCTTTTCGGTTTGAGCAAAAGCCATATTGCCCAGAAAAATAGAAAAGAAAAATATGAGTAAGTTTTTTCTCATTATAAAATCATCGATTTTATTTGTTACACGGAGTAAATACAAGAGGTTCACAGAGTTTTACTTTGGAATGAAAACGGTGTGTTCTACAGGAAAATTACCATAATTAGTGTATCTCTTTAAGCCTTCTTTTAACAGGGTAACATTAAAGTTAATCAATAAACCCAACTTTTTACCGGAAAACCGCATGTATGTGAGTATTTGAGATTCATGTACCGGAGTAAAGTTTTCGACTGATTTTAACTCAACAATTACTCGGTCTTCGATCAAAAGGTCCATTCTATATGCGCAATCAAGTTTCAATTCTCTATATATCATAGAAACAGGTACTTGTCTTTGGACTTTTAATCCGGCATTTTTCAACTCAAAAGCCAAACATTCCCCATAAGCAGATTCTAATAATCCCGGACAGAGTGCCTTGTGAACTTCAATCGCACTTCCTATTATTATTTGTGTAATATCGTTGTTCTCCATTTCTCTTTAAATATAAACTCTCTGCGAACCTCCTGTATTTACTCTGCGAACCTCTGCGTAAGAAACTAAACCTTTAGGTTCATCTCAAAATGTATAGCCAAGTCCAATGATAGAGTTAAATCCGAGTGACGGATGGTGTTCAAAATCAACATCCAACTTGATGTTTTTGATATCGACTGTGGCGCCAAACGACGGCACAAACGAACCACTGCCATACCCGCCCAACCGGAGCGACAACTCTTTGATTACCTGATACTCAAATCCGGCACGCCAAATTATATCATTGTCCACTTCTTTATCCAACTGACCAAGCATGCGCACCGATTCGCCGAATTTATACTCAGCCCCCAAGCTAAACACCGACGGAATGCGTTTTTCTGTATTACCTATCGAAATGCTGGTTTGGGCAACATTGGTGGCATGAAATCCGATAAAAAAGTTTTCCAGCACTTCGGATAGTAATCCTACATCAGCAATGACAGTCCCTTTGCTGCCTTCGTCTGCCGAAAAATATACCGAGTAATAATTCAACCCGACACCCATGTAGAAATATTTAGAAAACTTGCGCGAAGCAGCTGCTCCCGCCTGAATTTCGTTGTACTGCGAATATCCGAAACGGCTTACGGCTACACCAATATCAACCGGCTTGGTAACAATAGAACCGGCGGCTTGCATACTCGAAAGTTCTTTCATCTGAAACCGGTTTTGATACCCTAACGAAACCGTATTTTTTTTCACTTCGGATAAAACAGCCGGATTATAAAATGCCGACCAGCTTTTGGTATAAGCCGTAGAGGCATTTGCCGGTGCCGGCGACGACACAACAGCCGATGCTTCTTGCTGCGCCCACAACGAAACGCTTACCATAAAGAGCAATGACGGAAGCGATTTTCGTATATATGTAAGAATATTCATAGCAATTTTGTATAACAATGAAATACAAATATAACTTTATTTTGAGAGTAATGAACGATTTTTAACGCAGAAATTCTATCGCCTGAGTTTATACAGATTGCCAGGAAGGCATTTTACCAATCCTTTGAACTCCATATCGAGCAGCAATGCCGAAGTTTTGCTCACTGCAACTCCCATACTGATAGCCAGTTGGTTTAGTTGCAGCCCATCTTCTTTTTGCAAAATAGAAATTATCTGTTGCTCGTCATCAGACAAATCGATAAAAAGACTTTGTTGAACAGGTTGCTTATCATTTGCCGGGATTTCCCAATTCATTGCCGATAAAATATCGGCGCCCGACTCGATAAGCGCCGCCTTATTATTCTTAATCAACCGGTTGCATCCGGCAGAATGATCGTCGCCGACACGACCCGGACAGGCAAAAACATCGCGGTTGTACGATTGCGCCAACTCGGCAGTAACCAGCGAACCGCCTTTTTCTGCCGATTCGACAACCATTACAGCATCACACATGCCTGCTATAATGCGGTTTCGTTGCAGGAAATTTTGGCGATCGGGGTTTGTGCCGGTCAGGTATTCAGTAATCAATCCGCCGTTTTCGAGCATTTTTACAGCCGTTTGGCGGTGTGTAGCAGGGTAGATCCTGTCCAAACCATGCCCAAGTGCAGCTATTGTAGGCAAATTGATCGTAAGAGCAGCCTTGTGGGCGCAAATGTCAATCCCATAAGCCAAGCCGCTTACAATAGTGAGCTGAGGCAATAGTTGCGATAAATCTTTTATAATAGCGTTGCAAAGTTCTTTCCCATATTCTGTGGCATTGCGTGTACCGACAAAACCCAGAAACCGGTTGGCATTCAAATCGGAATTCCCTTTAAAGTAAAGCATCACCGGAGCATCAGCACATTCCTTCAAACGGTAAGGATAGGTCTTATCGGCATAAAAATAGGTTTGAATATTATTTTTGATGATAAATTCAATTTCTTTGTCAGCAAGGGCAAGCACTTGCTGATCGACAATCTGTTTAGAAAGGATGGGACCTATTTCGGGAATTTTACTCAGGTTGGCTTGTGTTTCTTTAAAAACGGCTTCGACATCGCCCAAATAGGCAATCAGGTTTTTTGCCAGCACAGGTCCAATGCCTTTTATCAGCGTAATGCCTATTTTGTAGCGGAGAGAATTCATTTATCTTTTTGTAGTTTTCTTTTTATACCAAAAACACATTACAGTAAAACTGCCCAAAGCCCCCATCGCATCAAATGCAAAATCAGCCCAACTGGCTGTGCGTGCAGGGAAAAATGCACCTTGCACAATTTCTATTATTCCTCCATAAACAATGGGAAATAAGATGACAACAAATATTAGTTGAGAAATAGGCAACTGTTTTTTGTTTTTGGTAAAATCGTAAAAAAGCACTGCCGTCAGTGCGATATACATAAACAAATGCGCTATTTTATCAAAGTTTTGGATATTCGGCAAGCCTTTTATGTGTGGCACGCGAATTATGCAAAGATACAAGATAGCAAATACGACAAGTATTGATTTCCAGTATCGGATAAAGAAACTCTTCATAATAAGGTTGGTTGGTTAATGCAAAAATACTGGAAAATTTTCACACTGCATTCAATAGCAAATGTTTTATATGGCAATCGCACGAAATTTGCCCTATTAATGAATAGACACTCATTATTATTTTTGAAAACAGATGATATATTAGCAGATCTTTCCCTTTTGTCAAAGCTTAATGAACAGACCCTATAAAAACCAATTGTTCAAGCCTAACAAGCTCTTGTGTTGCCATAACTCTCCGTCCTTGCGAATTTGTAATTCGGCAGAGCAGAGCATGAGCATTTAAAATGCAAAGAATAAATATAATTGGATTGTAAAATCCTTATATTCATAACCGCCAAATTGCAAATTTGGCGGGACGGAATTGTCCTACCGTCACACCCAATTGCCCCAATGTAATTATCCCCCGACCTCGTGTCACAGCCGGTTGTCCTAATGTAACTATCTTTCGACCCCAGTGAATGAGCAGTTGCTGAGCGTAGTCGAAGCATCGAAGCCATGTAGCAACCTTCCGACCTCCTGTCACACCCAATAGTCCTCCTGTCACAATCAATTGTCTCAATGTAACGATCAATTACCCTTCTGCCACACCCAATTGTCCCAATGTAATTATCTCCCGACCTCGTGTCACAGCCGGTTGTCCTAATATAACTATCTTCCGACCCAGTAACTGAGCGGTTGCTGAGCGATGGTTGCTGAGCTGAGTCGAAGTAAGTCGAAGTATCGAAGCCAAGTAACAACCACCCGACCCCATATAACTACCATATCCAAAATTTTGATCAAGTACTTTTCGATCCCCAATCCGGTAACAGCAAAAGGCTACATGTCAGAAAATAAAGACAACTGCATTATCTTTTCATGTCACCGCAGTGTACACCGTGTACACTGTTGTGTACACCGTGTACACTTTTCAGGTTTTAACATTTTGGGCATATTATATTTGCACAAAAAATAATACCCGTTGTCCTTTTGACCCTAAAAAATTTCGGAATTATCCCTTTTTCACAAGAGTAAAAGGGATAATTCCGAAAGATTTTAATCTGCAGAATCCTCATACTACTATGCCGGCTGGTAGATTGCAGCATTCACATTTTAAACTCTGATTAGCAAAATACACCCCGTATTATTCAGTCATTCAATTACTCACTTAATCAATTAATTTAAATTATCATGAACAACCGTCAAAACGCAAAACTAAACATGTACCAAACAGTTTTAGACACTGCCGAAAAGTACAAAACACAATGCACACGCATTCCAAAACTAAAAACAACCATCGAAGCCCTCGCTTCCGGAGTAGAAACAATCCGTCAACTCGCCGAAGATAAGCAAACCGCAGCACTGCGAGCCTCCTCCAACGAAAAAGCACAGGTTGAAAACCAAATGAATCATCTCACACTAACAGTAGCCGGAAGTCTTTATGCCTTAGGAGTTGACACTGAAAACTACCAATTAATTAATCACGCACACATCACATCCAAAACCCTTACGCGCGCCGCCGGTAACCAAAAGCTAACCATCGCCCGCAGTATCAGTACATTTGCACAAGCCAACGAGTCCGAACTCGAACCATACGGAATAGAACCCGAAACAATTGCAGCGCTACAAAAAGCTGTTGAGGATTACAATGCCGTCATCTCTAAACCACGAGACACCATTGCTTCTCATAAGCAAATAAATGCACTGACAAAAGAACAATTCTATTCTGTAGATACTATCTTGTCCAGGAAAGTTGACAAACTGATGTTTCTTTTCAAAGACATTCATCCAGATTTATATCTCGAGTATCAAAACGCTCGCAAGATTATAAATACAAGTATCAGACACAAAAAGGAAAACAAATAACACAAGAATCAAACCCATTCTCAACAAAACATTCCAAGCCTTCAAGACTTGGAATGTTTTTTCTTAGTACATGACAAAAATTATTATTATATAATAATTGATTTTCAATAATTATCTATTGCGTAAATTTGTGTTCATTTGCGAAATTTGCGTTCTCCTCTGCTTTTGATACAGCCTCGTAACAATATTATTTATCTTTGAAGAAAGATTAATTTCTATACACAGTTAGCTTACCGCCATCTTGTGTCCCATTGCCAAAATCGATTGTCCAAATAGCAGCATCACCCTGTACTTGGGCAGTCAACATTCCTTTCACTGTCTCACCCCACAAAGTTTTGTAAATCAATGGATTTTCGACTTTTGCCATATAATCTACTTTGCGTTTCGAAAGTTCGGTAACAGTTATTTTTCCGGCAGACGAAATGGTATAGTTTCCTCCTTGCTCCACAATATATCCACGGTCAATTGTGCCTTGACGGGATATTGTTCCCATACCGCGAGGATATTCGATAGAAATATTTTCATCAATCGTTGCGCGGGTAATGTAATTCTCATATCCGGTTACCGTTTTGGTAATGCTTCCCGTGATTGTATATCCGGCAACAGTATAGTCGGTCGAAGTAGTTGTAAAAACAGTACCAATGGCAAAAGGCCACGCCGAATAATGAACCGTAACTTTTCCGGTACGCACCAAACTGTCTTGCCCTTTGTATCCGGCACCAAAATCGACAATAATCGTTTGAGCTTCCAAGTCAGGTATCACTTGAAATGTATCCGCTACCCCTGCCCGAAGAGTTGTATTTTTGCTCAACGCTAAAGCCAGTGCATTGTCCAATTCCATTGCCGCAGCTTCGGAGCGCAATTGTTGCTGAGCCGAATAGTCAAATTCGGTTGCCGGTATTCTATCGTCCTTAATAGCTTCATCGTTTTTATCTTCGCAAGCTACAAACAGTGTTGTCGTCCAAAATAGCAACAAAGCATACATTGATAACTTTTTCATTTTAAAAGTTTTTAAGATTAGTATATGTTTTTTGCAAAAATACAAAATATTACCATGATTTGAACAACAAATATTCGTATTTTTGTTTATTGAAAATTTACCCCATGCAAAGAAAATACAAACACCTCCTTTTCGACCTCGACGACACGCTTTGGGATTTCGAAACCAATGCCCTGCATTCGCTTCAAGAAGTATTTTTCCAATATAAGTTAGACAAAAAGTTTGAACACTTCAATCATTTTTTCGAACATTACGATTACCGCAACAAGCAACTTTGGGCAGCTTACGGTAGAGGTCAAATCACCAAAAAAGAATTGAACTTTGAACGGTTCAACTTCCCGCTTCTACAGGTAGGCGTTTACAATCCCGGTTTAGCCACACGGCTTGGAACGGATTTCCTCCGGATTTGCCCTACTAAAACTGCCTTGATGCCACATGCAAAAGACCTTCTCGACCACTTGAGCGGGAAATATCAATTGCACATCCTCTCTAATGGCTTTGGTGAAACGCAACAAACAAAACTCCTTTGTTCGGGATTGCTACCATACTTTGATCAAATCATTTTGTCGGAAACGATTGGTGCATTAAAGCCGGACAGGCAAATCTTCGATTATGCTTTGCAGGCAATCGGAACTCCACATAAGGAAGTGCTGATGATTGGCGATAATTACGATGCCGATATTGTAGGAGCACACAACGCCGGAATTGACCAACTGTTTTTTAATTGTCGCAATAAAACAAACCTGTCTTTCCAACCCACTTATGAAGTGAAATCATTGAGCGAAATCGTACAAATATTAGCTTGATAAGCATCCTGAAAACTAAAAAGGCTAAATCCGGATAATTGGCATTTCACCGTTTATACTATTCAACAGCCACTACCGCACTATCAGCCTCAGCTTCATCGATTACCACTTCGCTCGTTTCTCCTTCATTTTCCATTTCTGCCTGAGCATCTACAGTTGCCAAAGAAGAATCTTTGCTGGATACCAAATCAATAGTATCCAACGGATAGCCGTTTTCGGCATCGGCTGCTCCGGCATCGGTTTTTTTACTGCAACCAAACAGCACAATAGCTGTAATACTCAACAATATAAGCTTCTTCATATTATTTATACTTATTAATTTAATACATGACAAAAATAAATTTTAATGCTTAAACCAATAAAACTGTCGTCATGTCGAGCTTGTCGAGACATCGCAAAAGACTGATTAATGCTGCGTTTGCGATGTCTCCACGACACTCCTCGTGCCACTTCGACTACGCTCAGCGACCACTCGTCGTTTTGGTCGACATGACGACACTTCTATTGCTTTTGTATTGTTCTTTTAATTTTTGTCATGTACTAAGACTTATTAATTAAATCTTCCTTCACCGCTTTCGTTAGCGATTTATACACTAAACTGTACGAATGGTCTATCCATTCCTTCACTTGCTTTTCAGTAATTGAACCATCTATTTGCACATCATTCCAATGTTTTTTGTTGAAATGGTATGCAGGTGTTACTGCCGCAAACCGTTCGCGAAGTTCGAGCGCCAACTCCGGATCACATTTCAAGGCAATGCGTGGCTCTGTATCGAGCGGGATAAGGGCAAACATCTTCCCTCCTACTTTCAGCACCAATGACACATCGTCAAACGGGAAATCTTCGGTAACAAAGGGTTTTGACAAACAATAATTGCGGAGGTCTTCGTGGTTCATCTCGTTTTTATTTTTTTGCAAATATAATAAGTCATTATAAACAAATGAAATTACTCTTACTTATTATATAGGACAAACGCACGAAATTATTAAGAATTCAAACAATTTCAAAACCACCTCTGTTCAAAAAAATTAATGCAGATTTTGCTGCGCAATTCCCATATTTTTAATACCTTTGCCTGCTAATTCGCATATTCAGGATAAATGATTGACAGTAAGAAAATTAAAACAGCTTTAGTTTCTGTTTATCACAAAGATAAATTAGATTTAATTGTAAAAAAATTGCATGCCGATGGTGTACAATTTATTTCAACAGGAGGAACACAATCGTTTATCGAATCGCTCAACATCCCTTGCCAAGCAGTAGAGGCACTTACAGGTTATCCATCCATTTTGGGCGGGCGCGTAAAAACGCTTCATCCGAAAGTATTTGGCGGAATCCTTTGCCGTCGCGACAATGGGCAAGATTTAGAGCAGATTGACGACTACGAAATCCCTGAAATCGACCTTGTCATCGTCGATTTATACCCATTCGAAGAAACTGTAGCTTCGGGGGCAGACGAACAGGATATTATCGAAAAAATAGATATTGGCGGAATATCGCTTATACGCGCCGCTGCAAAGAATTTCAAAGATGTTGTAATCATCGCTTCGCAAACCCAATACGAACCTTTCCTCGAATTGATAGAAGAAAAAGGGGCGCAAACCACGCTCGAAGACCGCAAATGGTTTGCCAAAGAAGCCTTTGCAGTGTCGTCGGGCTACGATTCGGCTATTTTCAACTGGTTTGATGGCGGCGAAAACTCATATCTTCGATACACGGAAAATACCGGAAAATCGCTTCGTTACGGCGAGAACCCACATCAAAAAGCCATGTTCTTCGGCAAGTTCGACGAGCTTTTCGAACAATTGCAAGGCAAAGAAATTTCGTACAACAATTTGTTGGACATTGATGCGGCGGTTAACCTGATTGCCGATTTTGACGATATTACTTTTGCCATTTTAAAACACAATAACGCTTGCGGATTGGCTTCGCGCCCAACAGTGCTCCAAGCATGGAACGATGCGTTGGCAGGCGATCCGGTTTCGGCATTTGGCGGCGTGCTCATAACCAACGCTATTGTAGACAAAGCTACAGCAGAGGAAATCAATAAATTATTCTTTGAAGTAATCATTGCACCCGATTATGATGTAAATGCGCTCGAAGTGCTTACACAAAAGAAAAACCGCATTATACTGATACAAAAACAAGCCAAACTGAACACACAACAAGTGCGAACAGCTTTGAACGGCGTGCTGGTGCAGGATAAAGACCTGAAAACCGAAACGAACGAAGACCTGAAAACGGCGACTAACACCACTCCAAACGCTTCGCAAATCGACGATTTATTATTTGCTAATAAAATTGTAAAACATTCGAAATCGAACGCGATTGTTTTGGCAAAAAACAAACAGTTGCTGGCAAGCGGCGTAGGGCAAACCTCGCGGGTAGATGCGTTGAAACATGCGATTGAAAAAGCCGGTTCGTTCGGGTTTAACCTCGAAGGTTCGGTGATGGCTTCGGATGCCTTTTTTCCATTCCCCGATTGTGTAGAAATTGCCGGCAATGCAGGTGTGGTTTCGGTTATACAGCCGGGAGGCTCTATCAAAGACCAGGACAGTATTGATTATTGCAACGCAAACAATATGTCGATGGTAATCACCGGATACAGACATTTTAAACACTAAAAATATGAATGAAGAATGAAGAGATAAAATCATGAATGAAAATTTTGCTTCTTCTCTTAATTCTTAATTCTTAATTCTTAATTATAAATATGGGTTTATTTTCATTTACGCAAGAAATTGCAATCGACCTTGGAACGGCTAATACAATTATTATTACGGATGATAAAATTGTTGTAGATGAGCCATCGGTGGTGGCACTCGATCGCCGTACCGACAAGTTGATTGCGATTGGCTCGAGAGCGCAACAAATGCAAGGGAAAACGCACGAGAATATTCGTACCGTTCGTCCGTTGCGCGATGGTGTGATTGCCGATTTCTATGCTGCCGAACAAATGATTCGCGGCATGATTTCAATGATCAACAACAAATCGCGTTGGTTTGCGCCTTCGCTCAAAATGGTAGTTTGTATTCCTTCCGGATCGACTGAAGTAGAAATCCGTGCCGTGCGCGACTCGTCGGAGCACGCGGGCGGACGCGAGGTATATATGATTTACGAACCAATGGCTGCAGCCGTAGGTATCGGCATTGATGTAGAAGCACCGGAAGGCAACATGGTAGTAGATATAGGTGGAGGCACGACTGAAATTGCGGTTATTTCGTTGGGCGGAATCGTGTCGAACAAATCCATCCGTATCGCCGGCGACGACCTTACTGCCGACATTATGGAGTACATGGGTCGCCAGCACAATGTGCGTGTGGGCGAGCGTACTGCCGAATTGATCAAAATCAATGTAGGGGCGGCTTTGACCGACTTGGGCAACGATGCTCCCGAAGATTATGTGGTACACGGTCCTCACCGTATGACGGCTCTTCCACTCGAAATTCCGGTATCATACCAGGAAATTGCCCATGCGTTGGATAAATCAATTTCGAAAATCGAGGCGGCTGTATTGAGCGCACTCGACCAAACTCCACCTGAACTGTACGCCGACATTGTTCGCAAAGGGATTTACCTTGCTGGCGGTGGCGCGTTGCTTCGCGGTTTGGATAAACGATTGAGCGATAAGTTTGGTATTCCGTTCCACATTGCCGAAGATCCACTTCATGCTGTGGCTCGCGGTACAGGTATAGCATTGAAAAATATTGACAAATTCTCGTTCCTGATGAGATAAATATAGATGGTGAGATAGTGAGATAGTGAGATGGCGAGTAACAAATACTCACTATTTTCGCCATCTCAGTATCTCACTTACTGTTTTCATGAAAATATTAATTATTTTTTTTCAAAAATACGGGGTTTATTTTCTATTTATCTTTTTGGAAATAACTGCGTTGCTGCTGGTTGTAAATCACAACCGGTTTCAGCGTAGTGTATTCTTTTCTTCGTTGGGCGAATTTTCGGGATTTATGTATGAAAAAGAAAAATCCATTACCGAATATTTTACCTTGCGAGGCACTAACGAAGAACTTGCTGCCGAAAACACCCGTTTGAAAAATGAATTAATGTTGACCCAAAATGAATTGCACAGTATAAAAACTGATTCGCTCCGAAAAGCTTCTTTCAAACTTTCGCCCGAAAAAGAATACACTTGCTACTCGGCAAAGGTAATTAACAACAGTACCAACAAGGCGCAAAATTATATCACGCTCAATCGCGGCTGGAGCGACGGCATTACCGAAGAAATGACTGTAGTAAACGCACAAGGCGTGGTAGGTATTGTAACGGCTGTTTCGCGGCATTTTTCAATTGTAATGCCGATTTTGAACCCACATACACATATCAGCTGCAAAATCAGGGGGAAAAACAAATCGATGGCAGACAGTATCGGTTCTGTAAAAGATATTGGCACCATGCAGTGGGATAATATTGACTATCGTTTTGGCACGATGACTATTTCGCGCCATATTCCGGTGCAAAAAGGCGATTCGGTAATTACGAGCGGGTATTCGGACTTTTTCCCCGAAGGTATTTTGGTAGGCAAAATCGACGAAATTACCAAAGGCGACGATGATAATAATTATGATGTAAAAGTTCGTTTGGCTGTTAATTTCAAAACATTATCCTATGTAAATGTGTTTGATTACAAGCACAAAAGGGAACAGGAACGCCTCGAACAAAAAGCAGCCGAAGCTCAAACACAAGCAACAAAATGACAGACATCTTGAAATATGCTCTCCGGTTTATTGTATTGGTGTTGGTACAAGTATTGATACTCAATAATATAAACTTTTTAGGATTTATCAATCCGTACCTGTATGTTGCATTTATCCTCACCTTGCCGATGAGTGTACCAAAGGGATATTTGTATATTATCGCATTTTTACTTGGAGCAAGTATTGATATTTTTACCCAAACTCCCGGAATGCATGCTTTTGCAACGCTTACCATGTCGTTTTTCCGTACATCATTATTCAAACTTTTTGCTCCACACGACGATAATTATGAGCAGATTATCCCGTCAATGAATTCCTTTGGTGTCAATCATTTTATTTATTATGCTTCGATGATGGTACTTATTCATCACATTGCTTTATTTACCATAGATGCATTTTCGTTCCATCATTTTGCTTACACACTTTTATTGATTTTGACAAATACGATTGCCACACTCCTTTTATTACTTGGCATTGAACGAATTACATTTCGGAAATAACTTTTAATAAAAACTTTCTATGATAACAAGGATAAAAATTGATGGATTTAAAAGCCTACTGAATACAGAATTGTATTTTGGCTCTTTTACTTGTATTGCAGGGGCGAATGCTATCGGAAAGTCTAATTTTTTTGATGCGATCACTTTTTTATCAAATCTTGCGGATAGATCTATTTTGGAAGCAGCAAAATCTATTCGGAGTGAAGATCAAAAACATTCCAATATTAAAGATATTTTTTTTAAAAGTGGACAACATTATCTTGACACTATATTTTTTGAGATAGATATGATTGTATCTCAAACTGCTGAAGATGATTTGGGACAAACTGCCGAAGCTTCGATAACCAGTTTGAGATATGCTCTTGAATTAAAACTTAATGAGGATAATGAGGATAGAGAACCTATCGAAATTTTACAGGAAATACTAATCCCAATAACTCAAACCGCAGCAAAAGAGCAGCTGTATTTTGATTATAACAAGGATTGGCTCAATTCAATTCTGGCAGGAAGAAGAGGAACAAATAATCCATTTATTTCTACAGAAAATGGAAAGATTAAATTGCATCAAGACGGAGGTGGTAAAGGGAATGGTAAAGGTCGAAGTACTGTGTTTGTTGCCGAAAAAATGCCTCGAACATTATTATCTACTGTTACAGCAGAGTCGCCAACAGCTTTTTTAGTGCGGCAAGAAATGCGTAATTGGGCAATGCTGCAATTTGAACCAAGTGCTCTGCGTCAGCCAAATTCTATTTTTGAAGTAAAAAATGCTCAAATAACTGCTAATGGATTGAATGTTCCTGCTACTTTATATCGACTGCAAAATGACAAAAAAGACAAGGACATCTACCAGTTAATCACAAATAAATTAAGAGGATTAGTTAATGAGGTTGATGAAATCTATGTGGATAAAGATGATAAAAGAGATTTATTGACACTCCAGATCCGTTTCAAGGATGGATTGGTTTTACCAGCACAATCCCTTTCTGATGGCACTTTGCGATTTTTAGGATTAGCAATCATTCAAGAAGATACTTTGCGCAACGGTTTGATTTGTTTAGAAGAACCTGAAAATGGAATTAATCCACAAAAGATTGTTGAAATGGTAAAGTTGTTGGAAGACATGGCTACTGACACTGAATGCATTGTAGATCAAGACAATCCATTAAGACAGGTAATTATTAACTCTCATTCTCCAATAGTTGTAAATTCTGTTTCGGAGGGAAGTTTATATTTAGCAACTGAAAAAGAAGTTTATTTGGAACGATTTAATAAAAAAGTTAAGTTCACCGGATTCTCGGCATTACCAAATACATGGAAAACCAACTCTAATTTAGCAGGAATTATCACTTATAAAGATATTATTTCTTATCTTGAAAAAGGGAATGCTGATATCTACGAGTCAATGGCAGCAAATGAACCTGCTGCAAAATATATCACAAAAAATCTTGTAAAAAAGAAGAAAAGTGTCGCTGAAAATATTCAACAACTTAAACTTGAGTTGAATTAATATATGAATAATATTTTACGATATACCTTGCTTACAGACGGAAGTTCAGATAGAACTTTGATCCCCGTAATCAATTGGCTGTTAAATGACTTGTATCCACAATTAGCTTGTGAAAAATCTTTTGCAGATTTTAGGACTATCCCAAATCCACCCCGAAATGGGGATGTTGCTATGCGAATAAAATATACAAAGCACTATTTTCCTTTTGATATTCTCTTTTATCATCGAGATGCAGAAAAAAATACTAAACAAATATTGAATCAGCGCAAACAAGAAATTTCAGAAAAAATAGATGACCCAACACTTTGCAAAGTTGTTTGTATTATTCCTGTTAAAATGATGGAATCATGGCTAATGGTAGATAAAGAAGCTATTAAAAAGGCGGCAGGAAATAGAAACTATAAAGGGAATATAGATTTACCCCCATTAAGTAAAATAGAATCGTTATCAGACCCAAAAGCAAAACTTCACGAAATATTATGTACAACAAGTGGTCTTACCGGACGCAGATTAAAAGTCTTTACTGCAAACGATTTGCAATATGCAGTACATCTTGTAGCAGAAAACATCTCAGATTTCAGTCCATTACGGCAATTGCCTGCATTCAGGGAGTTTGAAAAAGAATTAACAGAAAAAGTAAATCAATTCTTGAAAAAATAACCTTTCCTATACCTTATGATAAATGATAATTTACAAGGGCGTAAATCTGTGATTGCAGGAATGATGATTCTTGTAGCGGCTATCTTTATCATACAATTAGCTAATCTTCAATTATTTAATCGCGACTATAAAGAATCGGCGGATAGTAATGCTTTTTTAAAAAAAACGCAATATCCGGCTCGTGGACTGGTTTACGATCGCAATGGCAAATTGCTTGTTTACAATCAGCCGGCATACGATGTGATGGTGGTAATGAAAGAAATTCAGCCATTTGATACACTTGATTTTTGTAAAACAGTAAATATCGACAAAAGTACTTTCACCCGCCTGATAAAAAGGGTTCAGGCATCTAAAGGCTATTCAAAATATACTCCGCAATTATTGATTTCCCAGCTTTCGGTTGAGGAATATGCCGTTTTGCAAGAAAAATTATTCCGCTTTCCGGGTTTTTACATCCAAAACCGTACGCTGCGCGAATATACTTATCCTTGTGCTGCACACGCTTTGGGCTCTATCGGCGAGGTAAACGAACGCGAGATTGAAAAAGACAATTACTACACATTGGGCGATTACACTGGAAAAAACGGCGTAGAAAAGTTTTACGAAAAAGAATTGCGGGGAGAGAAGGGAATTGAGATTTTGCTTCGCGATGCCAACGGTCGTGTAAAAGGGCGATACGAAGATGGAGCGATGGACAAAGCGCCTGTTTCGGGCAAAAACCTTACCTTGTCGCTCGACATCGAATTACAGCAGTTGGGCGAAAAGCTGATGAAAGGTAAAATTGGCAGTATTGTCGCCATAGAGCCTTCTACCGGTGAGATTTTGGCTCTTATTTCCAGTCCTTCTTTCAATCCTTCCGATTTAGTGGGTCGTAAACGCAGTAAAAAATTTACCGAACTTAACAATGACCCATACAAACCTTTATTAGACAGACCTTTGATGGCGCGTTATCCTCCCGGATCCACATTTAAAGTAGTCAATTCACTTATTTTTCAGGAAGAAGGGATTATTACGCCCGAAACGCGCTATCCTTGCTATCATGGGTTTACGGTGGGCAGTTTGCATGTAGGCTGCCATTCGCATGCTTCGCCATTGGATATGCGCCACTCGTTGCAGCAATCGTGTAATGCCTATTATTGTTGGGGATTGAAGAATATGTTCGACAATAAAAAATATGGCAGTACCGAAAATGCTTTTAACGAGTGGAAAAACGATATTGTTTCGTTTGGTTTCGGGTACAAGCTTGGGGTCGACTTTCCGAACGAAAATCGTGGTTACATTCCGAATGCCGGAGTATATGATAAAATGTATGGCAAAGGGCAATGGCGCGGGCTTACCGTCATTTCTATCGCTATCGGGCAAGGTGAAGTGATTTCTACCCCAATGCAAACGGCTAATCTGGCAGCCATTGTAGCTAATCGGGGATGGTTTTACACGCCGCATATTGTAAAGAAAATTCAGGACGGGAAAATGGATACCCTCTATACCAAAAAGCGTTACACAGCCGTTTCGCCACAATATTTCGATGCTACAATTGATGGGATGGAGATGGCGGCTAATAGCGGAACAGCTCGCGGTGTAGCCATTGATACCATCCGGATTTGCGGAAAAACAGGCACAGCACAAAATCCTCACGGCAAAGATCACTCTATATTTATGGCATTTGCTCCGCGCGATAATCCGAAGATAGCCATTGCCGTTTTTGTAGAGAATGCCGGTTTTGGAGCCACTTGGGCGGTTCCGATTGCCAGCCTGATGATGGAAAAATATTTGAAAGGCTCTATTAGCCTGAATCGTAAATATTTGGAAGAAAGAATGTCTAATACAACCTTGTTGCCAAGTGTCAAGAAATATTAGTGTATTTAAATCGGTTGACTGGATAACGATAGGTATCTATTTGTTATTCCTTTTTATGGGCTGGATCAGTGTATATGGCTCAAGCTACGATTTTGACCATCCCGGCATATTCGACCTCAGCCAACGCGCAGGAAAACAGTTGATGTGGATAATGTGCAGTCTTGGGCTTGCCGGCATTTTACTGGCTATGGACAGCCGGATATATGAAATGTTTGCCTATTATATTTTTGGCGGTGCCTTGCTATTGTTGGTAATAACAATTCTTTTTGCACATGATATTAAAGGTTCGCGTTCGTGGTTAGTGATAGGTCCATTTAGTTTGCAATCGGCTGAATTTGCTAAATTTGCAGCCGCATTAGCCATTGCCAAAATAATGAGTCAATATCAATTCAAACTCAAAGGGTTTAAAAATTATGCTTTAGTCATTGCCTGCATAGCCATTCCTTCGGCACTTATTATTTTGCAAAACGAAACCGGATTGGCACTTGTATTTTGGGCAATGCTATTGGCACTTTACCGCGAAGCAATGCCCGGAGTTATCTTATTTTTAGCATTATGCTTTGTGGTTATTTTTATTGTAATCATAAAATTTGGATTGATCGCTGCCGGCGGCGGAATATTTTCGGGGTTGTTTGTCGCACAAATTGTGATCGCCATTTCTGCCATTGGTTTTATTGCCGTTTTTGCAAGAAACTTCAAATTGGCAAAACATCTCTCTTTTGGTCTTGCAGGTACTATTTTACTCACCATTTTATTGAATAAATTCTTGAAAGTGCCAAGTACGGCTGTTATGTTTGCCGGATTAGCTGTGTTGGTCGGTTTTCTGATCTGGACATATTTTCAAACACGCAAAAAACTGTATATCCTTACCGTTATTTTTGTTTTGGGGATGATTGGTTATGGTTTTTCTGTCGATTATATTTTTGAGCGTGTACTTGAACCTCATCAGCAAGTGCGTATAGAAGTGGCTTTAGGCATGAAAACCGACTTGAAAAAAGCCGGATACAATGTCAATCAATCCAAAATAGCCATTGGTTCCGGTCAGTTGTTGGGTAAAGGATTCCTCAATGGGACGCAAACCAAGCTGAAATATGTGCCCGAACAAGATACCGATTTCATTTTTTGTACCGTAGGCGAAGAATATGGTTTTTGGGGTTCAATGCTTGTGGTAGGTCTGTTTCTAACATTCCTTCTTCGATTAGTCGCGCTTGCCGAGCGACAGCGAAGTGTTTTCAGCCGTGTGTATGGATACTGTGTGGTAGGGGTTTTCTTTTTTCACTTTGCTATCAATATCGGAATGGTACTCGGGCTTTCGCCGGTAATTGGCATTCCATTGCCTTTCTTTAGTTACGGAGGTTCGTCGTTACTTGGCTTTACTTTTTTGTTGTTTATTTTTTTGCGGCTGGATGTAGCCAGGTTGGAAAAAATGTATTAGTTGTTTTTCAAAAACATAACGAAACCCTTTTTATTATCGACAAATGAGTATGGGTGTTGCATGCAACACCCACACTCATTTTTGCTTTAAGATTGCTCCTTTTAGCTTCTGTTCTGACTAACGAATAATATAAAAATATTCAGAAAAATCAATATATTTGTACTTCAAACCAAAACTATTTTTGAATGAAACACCCATAAGTAAAACTCACACAAACCAATGAATAAATTGGGTGTTCCATCTGACAATTGAAAATAAAATTATAGACTGATGAAATAAAAACAATCATTTCTTAAAAGCATATCCATTTAATCCATAAAAAGAAAAAATCACAACAGCGTCGGGTTGTAAGTGTTTCTAAAGCAATAAGGGAGTTGCATGCAACTCCCTTATTGTTCGTTATCGTATATGGTTTGGATTTGTTGTTTAAGAGGAATTAAATCATTTTTGGCAGTATCCCAAGCAATGAAATCTTCAATCTGATAATATCCATGCACTAACACATGACGCATTTTAATTATTCTTTCCCAATTTATTTCCGGATATTTTGCTTTAAATTCATTGGAAAGTTTATATGCCGCTTCACCAATAATTTCCAAATTTTTCACAACAGCATATTTACTTTTCTTATCAGCAACATAATCGTCAAAAGTCATTCCTGCAATAAATTCAAACACATTGTCAATCGCTTCAAGGATATGTTCTAATCTGCCGATATCTCTAATTTGTTCTCTCATATATTAGTATTTTATCATGATCAATTGACTCTCTGGCAAATTTCATAACACCACCCTCTGTAAGCAAATCAACCTTTTTATGTAGTAATTTTTCGAGATCAATTATTATCCCCGCATAGTCAAATAGAGAAACTTTGGCTTCTTTGTCAAAACGCACCATAATGTCCACATCGCTATTGCGAGTTTCTTCATTACGGGCATACGAGCCAAATACCCATGCTTTCTCTATGGGGTAAGCCGGAAAGAAGACTTGTAATTTATGGATAAGCGACGGTTTCATATAATATAATTTATTGGTAAAATTATCTATTTTATTTTTGATTTGCAAATAGGACATTACATTTCGACTCCGCTCAATGAACACATGTAACGCCCTACAATCTATTTCCCTAAAATCTTAAAATACCGTACTGCCGAGTTTCCCGCTTCGTCCACAATCACCACTTTGTGTTTGCCGATGGTTGGGGTTACTTCAATGCTGTGTGGGGCATGCGTTTGGGCAATAAATTCGCCATCAATATGCCAAAAGAGGGTTGCATTCGGATTGCGATGTACAGCATCAAAAATTAACATGCCTTCTTCGCCATCCATGCCTTTCGGAATGTAAATCGCACTGTTATTGTCCGGCTCAATAATATCAAGGACTTGTTCTTTGGGTGGCGCACAACCGTCCATATACGGCGGAAGCATCATATATTCGGGATTATTCCGTTTATAAAAATACTCCTGCGTAGGCGGCAACACAAACCACGACCGAATGTGCATCGAACTTGGCGGATAACAGGCTCCGGTAACACGGTAAGTCTCGGTCGAATCCAAGAAAACGGACTGATGATAAAGACAGGCTTTGACCTTTATTCCGGATTTTGGCACTAACCGATTTTCGGCAGGACAATTGTCGGTAGAGCGATAACCACTCTGTTTGCATACCGAAACGGTCGTCAAATCTTTGGTTGGTACTTTAAACCACTCGGTAGGATTCAATTGTTTGAAAATCTCGAACATAACCGGCGATGCATAACTAACGCCCGTCAGTTCGGGGCGGCCTTCGCCTGTCGAATTTCCTACCCACACGCCTACCGTGTATTGCGGTGTTACGCCTACTGCCCACGCGTCGCGAAAGCCGAAACTCGTGCCCGTTTTCCACGCAATTTTATGACTCGAAGCAAAATATTCCCACCCGATTTCGCCCCAAGGACGATTGACCATAGCCAGCGCATTCATCGTGTAATAAACGGCTCCCGCGTTGAGTAGCGCACTTGACACCAAGTCCGGTTTTTTATCTTTTTCGTCGGATAATAAATACGATGCCGCCCGATAATCGTTTGCCTGATATTTTCCCCCATAATTATTGAACGAAAGCAACGAACGCGCCATCGAAGCATACGCCGAAGTGGTTTCAAACAAGCTAACTTCCGCCCCTCCCAGAATCAAGGACAACCCGTAATAATCGGGCGGCTTGTTGATGGAAGTAAATCCTGCTTTTTTCAACAAATGGTGCAATTTGTCCACCTGATATTCTTGCAACATGCGCACCGCCGGAATATTGAGCGAATGCGCCAAAGCCTCATCTGCAGGCACAACGCCCTGGTAAGTTTTTTCGAAATTCTTTGGCGCATAACCGCCAATACGCGTAGGAACATCGGGCAACAGCGAGTTGGGCAAAATATTCCCCTCATTCAACATGCCTGCATACAGAAACGGTTTGAGAATGCTGCCCGAGCTGCGCAACGACACCACATTATCCACAAATTGATTGGTGTTTTTGCCCAATATTTCTATATTCCCGACATAAGCCAAAATTTCTCCACTGCGGGTATCGAGCACCAAAACAGCAATATTATTCACAAAATTTTCGGAATAATACCGCCCATATTTCTGGGCAATGGTATTGACACGAAGTTGCGTTTTTTCGTTGAGGGTAGTTTGTATCCGTTGTCCGGCATAGCCGTCGACAATTGCTTTACTCAACAAATG
Source organism: Paludibacteraceae bacterium (assembly GCA_031553685.1). GTDB lineage: Bacteria > Bacteroidota > Bacteroidia > Bacteroidales > Paludibacteraceae > JAFGVL01. The sequence continues at coordinate 37,011 of JAVBLE010000011.1, forward strand.
CTGTGCAGTTTGCGGCAGCGGATTGGGTTTATCGGGCAAGGGCTCGGCTTTGGCAAGTTCGGCAACGGTGGAGTCAATCACGCCTACTGATACCATTTTATCGAGCAATTTATTTCTTTTTATCAATAATAAATGATGATTTTTACCTGGAAAAACTAATGCGGGAGCATTGGGCAATACTGCCAGTGTAGCCGTTTCGCCCCACGAAAGCATCGATGCCGGCCGGTTGTAATACCGCCATGAAGCGGCTTCCAACCCAACAACATTGCCTCCGAAAGGGGCATGAGCAGCATACAGGTTCATTATTTCAGCTTTGCTGTAACGCAATTCGAGACGAACGGCGAGAATTATTTCGTACAATTTATTCCAGATGGAGCGGTTTTGGTCACCCCGACTAAGGCGGATAACTTGCATACTAATGGTGCTTCCACCGCTGACTACACGCCCGCGCGAAAAATTTTGTTTCATAGCCCGCGCCATCGAAACAGGATTTATTCCTAAATGATAATAGAAATATTCGTCTTCAAAGCAACAAATGGATTCTTTGAACTTAGTTGGAACACTGTCTGACAGCGGAAAGCGCCATTGATTATCTGCCGCGATGCGTGCCGAAAGGAAATTGCCGTTTCTGTCTTCAACTATGGTTGAATAGGGTGCTTTGAAAAGCGGATTGGGCAAGCAGAAATAAAACCACACCCCAAAAATAAACACCCCGCATAACATCCAAAAGCGTGGCTTCGGGTATTGCAACCGATGACGAATGTACCATGCTCTGAAACGACGCCAGTAAGGGGTTATTTTATTAATAATTGGTTGGATTTGCATTCCTAAGTGTTTATAACAAAACTACAAAAAAGCAACGCCACGAAATCTTGATTGGCTTCGTGGCGTTTACTTTGACTAATTAATTAGGTTAGCTAAATATTTTTCATTTGCCAAACAATGTATAACCGAAACTTGTTATAGCATTACATACTTTCTTTTTGGTTGTTCACAGAGAACATGGTCATAAAACCATAATTCTCTGTGAATTTTTATTTTTACAGGAGAGATTTAAAACTCAAAAACACTTCCATCTTCGGCTGCAAGCGTATTTTGAAAAATAACTTTTGCCTCGTCCAACAGTTTTTTATGACTCCGGTATCGTGCCGAATAATGTCCGATAATCAGTTGTTTTGCGTTCGCTTTCTGTGCTATTTCAGCAGCCTGTGCAGGCGTAGAATGCCCGGTTTCTTTCGCGCGTTTTTCATCGCTGTTCTCAAAAGTCGTTTCGTGATACAAGCAATCGACCCCATTTATAACAGGAATTATTTTCTCAGAAAAAGCTGTATCCGAACAGTAAGCATATTTTTTAGATGGATCGGCAGGGCGCGTCAATAGCTTATTAGGCACAACAGTCCCATCCGAACAAACAAAATCAGCCCCCTTTTTTATTAAGTGTAATTCTTTGATTGGGATTTGATAGAAATCAATTTTTTCGCGAATCAAATGGCGATCTTTTTCTTTTTCTTCAAAAAGGAAACCACAAGTAGGGATACGGTGCTTAAGCGGAATGGTGCTTACTTGTATGCTGCGATCTTCGTAAATCACTTCATTACTGCGCGGATTAATTGAGTGAAAAATCACCTTAAACAACATTCCTTGGCAAAAATAATCAATCAAAGGTTGCAATATCTTTTCCAAATCACCATGTGCGTGAATATGCAAATCGGCAGTCCGTTCCATCATTCCGAGCGTAGAGATAAACCCAATAAGCCCAAAACAATGGTCGCCGTGCAAATGCGAAATAAATATATGATTAAGGCGAAAAGTGCTGATTTTTTGTTCGCGCAGGCGTATCTGTGCCCCTTCACCACAATCAATCATAAAAACCTTTTCGCCAATCGTTACCGTTTGCGAGCTGTTGAAACAGTTCGCTGTCGGCAATGCCGAACCACAACCTAAAATATTTATTTTCAAATTAATTTACTAAAACTATTATTTTTTCTTACCCATTTTCTTTTTTGCAACCGGTTCTTTTGTTACAACCGGTTCTTTTGTTGGAGCAGCTTCTTTTTTGCCCTTCAATTTTTTTTCAAGCTTCTCAATTTTGATCGACTGGTTATCAATCAGTTCGTACAACAAAATCAATTCTTCCGTTTCGATAGATGAAGGAAATTGCTCATCCACCCGTTGCAGAAAATCCGACAAAACATTCATATAATTTATAAACGCTTCGTATGGTGATTCGTACGGGCTAATATGTGCAACCTTCCCCCCGCCCGAAAAATGCTTGGTGGACATGTAATAAAAATGTGCGCTGCTTTGCAGGTTCAGCCAATCGTACTGTAAAGCGCGGTCTTTGCTCAATTTTACCTTTTCAGCAATCGTATTGAGCCGAACCCGCTCGCCAACCGAATACAGCTTTTGAAGAGCCTCAGCTTGCAGGTCGTTGCCCGTCCATGCACTGAAATCCTTCTCCTCGTCAGCCCACGAAACTAATTCGTGCGAAGTAAGTGTGTCGGTAGCTTTCTGTTTGGTCGCCAGTTCGCTTGGTGTGGCAAAATTGATTTTATTCAACGACGCATGGTAAGGTAAAGCTTTCAGAAACTCGAAAATACCCGAATGAGCATTGTTATTAATTCCCAATGCATCGTAACTCATGGCAAGAGTAAAAACCTCCTCCTTTTCGGGCGTATTGGCAATCCAACCAATATATTTCTCGGCAGTAAGCGGAAACTCTTTCCAGCTCCAATTAGAGAAATTAAAGCAAATGTCATCGCTCAATTTAGGATTGCGAGGCAATAATTTTAATTTCGTATATGGATGATTATATACATAATTCGGGCTTTTCCAACCCAAAATATGGTTAGCCCCTTCGATAATCACACTCTTGTAGCCAAGGTCGGACACCACCCGCCCAATTTCGTCCGAATACAAAAGTTCGGTGTTACGAAATGCCGTAGGGCGTTTGCCAAAAAGCTCAAATATCTTGTCCGAATGCATCTTGACCTGCATTTTAAATTCTTCCTCGTCGTAAATCGAAGCCAAGGTATTGGAATATGTTTCGGCTAAAAACTCCACACTTCCCGTTTTTGCCAAAGCCTTGAAACTATCAATCACTTCGGGTGCAAATCGCTCCATTTGCTCCAACATCACACCCGAAATGCAAAACGAAACTTTAAATTTGCCGTTCGAATTTTCAATTATTTCTAATAATGCCTTATTAGCCGGCAAATAGCAATTTTCGGTCAAGCGGTGGATATTCGTTTCGTTGGCATAATCATCATAATAATAATGATCGGAACCAATATCAAAAAAGCGGTAGCGTTTTAGAGGCAATGCTCGATGAATCTGAAAATAGAAGCAAATATTCTTCATAAAATCAATTTTTTTCAAATATATCGAATTTATTTTGTTTGGAAAAATATGTTTTTAAAAATCATGAAAAAGAGAAAGCTCCGAACTTTTATTGTTCAGAGCTTTGTGTTTATATTTTTACAGCAACTAATTCAAAACCTTTGTCGCGATACATTGGGAACTTCTGGTCTGCCGAAACTAATATCAACCGTTCGCTGATGGCTTGCGATATAAGTAATCGGTCTGTTGGATCGTCATGATGTTTCGAGAGTCTTTCCAATGCTTCAATATGTGCCGGCAGTGTCTCAACTATCGAAATATTAAACCATCGCAATTTATCCATTATCTCATGAAAGCCAAGTTCAAGGTCAATTTTCTTTTTCTCTTTCAATTGTACAATTTCCCGCAGGGTTTCTACACTTGCAAAATATTGATTTTGAAAATATTCGATCTCGCTTCTTATGTTCTTTGGTAATTTATCCTCATCAGATAAAAACCAAAGCAAAATATGAGTATCCAATAAGTATCGGTTACTCATTATTTTTTTAAATTAAAAATATCACCTTCTGCATAGTGTATCTTTCCTTTAAAGATACCAGCGAGTCCCCTCGGTTTAATTTTCTTTTTTACTTCTTCGGGAATGGGTTTAAAAATCTCTTCCACAGTCCATATCTTTGCCATGATTGCAAAATTTTTAAATTTATAATACAAAGGTATAAAAAATTCCATAAAAATAAGATCCGCTTTTCGGATGAAAAAAGCGGATTTTAGTCTGATTCACGATATTGTATTACAGCTTGAACGCTACTTTTATCTTATCTACAAAATCTGTTTTTTCCCAAGTGAAAAGCTCTACTTGTTTTGTGAAGGTTTTGCCATCGCCGGCTTTAAATTCTTTAGTAACTACTTTGGCTGTACGCCCCATGTGTCCGTACGAAGCAGTTTCTTCGTAGATTGGGTTGCGCAGTTTGAGGCGGTCTTCAATCGCTTTTGGGCGCATGTCGAAAATGCTGTCGATGATTTTAGCGATTTCGCCATCGTGCATATTCACTTTGGCGGTGCCATAAGTATTGATGTATAAGTTCATCGGTTTAGCAACACCGATTGCATAAGCCACTTGTACCAGCACTTCATCTGCCAAGCCTGCTGCAACAATGTTTTTAGCAATGTGGCGGGCTGCGTATGCTGCCGAGCGGTCAACTTTTGAAGGATCTTTGCCCGAGAATGCACCACCACCATGAGCGCCTTTACCACCATAAGTATCTACAATGATTTTACGACCAGTCAATCCGGTGTCGCCGTGAGGACCTCCGATTACGAATTTGCCCGTCGGGTTTACAAACAGGTTGTAATCGTCTTTGATAAGGCATTCGTACTGCGGGTCGAGTTTTCTTACGCGAGGTATCAGATATTCAATTACATCGGCTTTGATTTGAGCCACCATTCGCTCGTCGTCGTTGTCGAACTCGTCATGTTGAGTCGAAACCACAATGGTATCTACACGCAACGGTTTGTTGTTGTCATCATACTCGATGGTTACTTGCGATTTGGCATCAGGGCGGAGATAAGTCATCACTTTGCCTTCGCGACGGATTTTAGCCAATTCGCTTAATAAAGCATGCGACAAGTCCAACGAAACAGGCATCAAGTTATAGGTTTCGTTCGAAGCGTAACCAAACATCATGCCTTGGTCGCCGGCGCCTTGCTCCATCGGGTCTTGGCGTTCTACGCCGCGATTGATGTCAGCCGATTGTTCGTGCAAAGCAGAGAAAATTCCGCAGGCATCGCCGTCGAACTTATACTCGCTTTTGGTGTAACCTATGCGGTTAATTACACGACGAGCTGTTGTTTGTACATCTACATACGAATTTGTTTTTACTTCGCCGGCAATTACGACTTGTCCAGTTGTTACAAGGGTTTCACAAGCTACTTTCGACTGTGGGTCGAGGGCCAGAAACTGATCGAGGATGGCGTCCGAGATTTGGTCGGCCACTTTGTCCGGATGTCCTTCAGATACGGACTCGGAAGAAAAAAAATAACCCATAATAATTTTAAATTAAAATAATGAAACAAATTAAGGCAATTAAAAAATGAGGAATGAAATTTCTTTCATTTTCTTCTTTTCTTTAATTTTTTAATTGAAAAAATTGCGGATTTGATTTGGAGGGATTTTCCGCTGTAAGGCGGAGAAGTGCTGCGTTCTTTAGCATTTTTTTGTGTGGTTGCAAGCGATCCCAAATCTGTCCACAAATATTTTCGGCTACAAAGATAATTTATTTCTACAACAAAATAAAATTAGTTTTGTTCAAGTTGTTTAAGCAGTTTTTTGGCTTTGACATGAATTATCTTTCCATTATCTGAAAAAATTAATTCGCCGTTTTCTTTGGCAGTGTCTCTAACAAGCTTTTCGTATGCAAGTTGTACACCTTTAATTATCTTATCGGTAATATCTAAATTTTCAAAACTTGTATTCATAACGATGCTATTTTTAGGAGCATGTCCCAATCAGATTGTTGATGCAAAGATAATAAATTTTCTTTCTTTTTGGCAATTAATGTTGGGCTATCTAATGAGTTATTCATTATCAAACAGTTGTCAACAACTGGCAAATAACGATTCATGAGGTTCTTTATACCCGCAAAATACCTTCGTCTTATCACCTCTTCAGGAATATTATGTCCTCCTTTGCTAACTCGTTGTTTTACTCTGTCGATAGCTTGTTCGGGTGTATTTAGCCAAAAATAGACGAGCGTTACCTGATAATTTAACTCTTTGGCTTTATGGATGGTGTGAATATAGGTTTTGGAGGCTAAAGTGGTTTCGAGGGCGAAGTCTTTTTTCTCATTCAATAGTTCTTCGATGCGGCAAAGCATGATGCGTCCGGCTTCGATGGCAACGGTTTCGGGTTGGAATGGCGACAGTCCTTTGGCTATCTCGTCGGCATTGACAAACTCTTTACAGTTGAGGAGTTCGGGCAATAATGTATAGGAAGCAGTTGTTTTGCCTGCTCCATTACAGCCGGTTATGAGATAGAGGTTTTGCATTAATAATTTGAATGTAAATCGTGTCCCATACGCTCTTTTTTGGTTTTCATGTAAAAGAGGTTGTATTTGTTGGGTTTTATTTCAATGGGTATATTTTCGACTACTTCAAGTCCATAGGCTTCGAGTCCGATGCGTTTTACAGGGTTGTTGGTCATCAGGCGCATTTTGGTTACGCCGAGTTCGCGCAAGATACCGGCGCCTACGCCATAGTCGCGCTCGTCGGCTTGAAAGCCGAGGTGCAGATTGGCTTCGACAGTGTCTAATCCTTCTTCTTGCAGTTTGTATGCGCTGATTTTGTTCATTAGCCCAATGCCGCGCCCTTCTTGCATAAGATATACTACCACGCCTTTGCCTTCGCTTTCGATGCGGCGCAGGGCTTCGTGAAGCTGGTCGCCGCACTCGCAACGGAGGGAACCGAAAATATCGCCGGTCATACAGGAGGAGTGTACGCGAACGAGTACGGGTTCGTCTTTTTCCCAGCTGCCTTTGAATATGGCGACATGTTCTACACCATTTGATTTTTGGCGGAATGGGATTAGTTGAAAATCGCCGTAAGCAGTTGGCAAGTGCACTTCTTCGCCTTTTTCGATGATTGATTCGTTGCAAAGGCGATAGGCTATGAGGTCTTTTATGGAAATGATTTTGATGTCGAATTTTTTTGACACTTCCATTAATTCAGGCAAGCGTGCCATGGTGCCGTCTTCGTTGATGATTTCGATGAGGGCTCCGGCAGGATATAGTCCGGCGAGGCGCGCCATGTCGATGGTGGCTTCGGTGTGTCCTGCACGGCGGAGTACGCCACGGTTTTTGGCTCTGAGAGGACTAATGTGCCCGGGGCGTGCCAAGTCTGTGGGTTGGGTTTGTGGGTCGGCAAGGGCTTGTATGGTCGTGGCGCGGTCGTACATGGATACGCCGGTGGTGCAGCCTTTGCCTATTAAATCGACTGTGGCAGTAAAGGGAGTTTCGTGTACAGAGGTGTTTTCCATGACTTGCATGGGTATTTCGAGTTCGGCGCAACGGTCTTCGGTGATGGGTGCGCAGAGCAAGCCTCGCCCGTAGGTCATCATGAAGTTGATTTTTTCGGGGGTTACTTTTTCGGCGGCTATGACGAAGTCGCCTTCGTTTTCGCGGTCTTCGTCGTCGACAATGATTAGGAATTTGCCTTCGCGAAAGTCTTCGATGGCTTCGGGGATTGTATTTAGTTTGAAGTTGTTCATTTTTTTTACTTTGACAGAATTTACAGGATTAACAGATTTGATGTTATTTCTGTTTTAACCCAAAATGGGTTCCGTTGACGGCGGAGCGCGTGAGGGATGACTTCGACTGCGCTCAGCCACCGCGGAAAGCCCGCAGCGCAGCGAGGACTTGCAGCGGATAGCCCGACCCCGATCTTTGATGGTTTGTGAAACCGAAATGGGACTTGAGGGGGCACGCCCAAATTATTGTTTTATTTTTTCTTTTTAAATAGTTTCCGGATTTTTGTTAGACTGAATATGGGTGAATCGGTGGCGGCTTTGTAGGTGAAATACAACCCGATGGGGAGTAAACATATAGAACTGAGCCAGATGCCTTGCCATACGGGCCAGATGTCTTCGCGAGCGAATTTGTACCCGAACTGGTCGATGATGTAATAAAATATGAACATGAGTACCGAAATGGTGATGGAGATGCCAAGCCCGCCTTTGCGAATGATGGCTCCGAGCGGCGCTCCGATGAAAAAGAAGATGAGGCAGGCAAAGGACAGGGTGAATTTACGATGCCATTCGATGCGGTTGCGGGCTTCTTCGATAAGGATGGTGCGGAAATAGTTTTGGTTGCTTTCGATTTCGGATTGTGTGAAAAATGCTTGGTTGTATGCGTACTCGGCGGCTTGTTTTTTTTGTTCGGGTGTGAATTTTAGTGCGAGCGGGTGTGTGTTGGCTTTGTTTATTTCGTCTTTGGATGCGGTTTTGAATGGGTGATTGTTTATTGCATTACGGTCAAAGAAATGGGTGCGCAAAAAGTTTTGCGATGTGCTTTTTATGGTGCTGTCGTTTCGGCTTTGGAGTGTGTCCATTATCAGGCTTAATTCTTTGATGTTGCGCGTTTGGTGTTTGTTGCGCTGCTCGCCGGCTTCGGTGTCTAACCTGAAATTGGCATCGAAATCTATAATGACTTCTTTTTCTCGAAATGTTTCGCGACGATAAGGAATGCTTTTGTTTGAAGCGTTGGCTGTTTTTTTGATGTTTTCGAATGATTCGCCATTGTATAGCGTGAGTATCAGGTAGAGCTTGTCGGCAGACATTTTGAGGCGGGCTGAATCGGCTGATGTTACGCTGGCGTTGTTAAATCCTTTGGAGAAGTCGTAAATCATGATGTCTTTCAATAGTTTACGATCGGTGTCCTTGTCTCTTACATAGAGATTGTAACCTTCGATGCCGGTGTAGAATTCGCCGGTTGGGATTTCGAGTTCGGGTGATGCTTTTTTTAATGAGGATACCAGTATGGTGAGTTGTTTTTGCGTCTTTGGCAGTATGTCGTTTGAGAAAAAGAATGCTCCGACGCTTATTATTGATACGAATATAATCAGCGATAACATGATGCGAAACAGTGATGTTCCGGTGGCTTTGAATGCGGTTAATTCAAATTTTTCGCCCAAATTCCCGAAAATCATCAAAGAAGCGAGCAAAATGGCTAATGGCAACGCTAATGGAATAACGGCAATGGCTGCATACGAGAAAAATTTGAGCAGGATGGATGTGTCCACTCCTTTGCCGACAAAGAAATCGACATAGCGCCACAATGCTTGCATGAAAAAGATGAATGTGCTGATAAAAAATGTGGCTAAAAACAATTCTATAAAGAGGCGTAGTATGTAACTATCGATGCGTTTGAGTAGATGCATTTTGCGAAATTTTATTTTTGTGCAAAAGTAATCGAATTCTGCTAAATAATGAATTTAATTGGTTTTATTCCTTTATTTTGCGTAGTTTTTCGGCAATATTTTCCATCATCCATTTAGGTGTAGAGGTGGCTCCACAAATGCCGACCTTTTCTATTCCATTGAGCCATGCCGAGTTTATTTCTTCGGCTTGCGAAATAAAATGTGAATTCGGATTGGCTCGCAGGCATTCTTCAAACAGGATTTTACCGTTTGAACTTTTTTTGCCGCTTACAAAAAGAATTAAATCGTGCTCGGCAGCAAACTTGCGGATATTCGGTATACGGTTGGCTACTTGGCGGCAAATGGTGTCGTTGTATTCGAATGAGCGGTCTCTGTGCAGGTGTTGCTTAATATTTTCGACCAAATCGTTAAATTCTTCAACCGACTTGGTGGTTTGTGAAAACAGGCGAATGTCTTTGTTGAAATCAATTTTGGACAAATCGTCTTTGTTTTCGATAACAATGGCTTTGTTTCCGGTTTGCCCCACCAATCCGTTTACTTCGGCGTGTCCTTCTTTGCCGAAAATTACAATTTGTGTTTCGGCGGGTATGGCGTTGTAGTTTTTCTTTATCTTGGTTTGTAGTTTAAGCACTACGGGGCAAGTGGCGTCAATGATGGTGATATGATTCTTTTTGGCAATCTCGTAGGTTGAAGGCGGTTCTCCGTGTGCACGAAGAAGCACCTTAGCATCATGCAGTTGGGCAAATTGATCATGATTGATGGTCTTTAGTCCCATTTCTTCCAAGCGTTCCACTTCGCTTTCGTTGTGCACAATATCGCCCAAGCAGTACAGCACAGAACCTTTGGCAAGTTCTTCTTCAGCTTTATTAATAGCGTTTACTACCCCAAAGCAAAAACCGGATTGATTGTCTATTTCTATTATCATAATTTATTTGATACAAAGGTAAAAATAATATTATAACGGACGAAGGGAGAGCTGTATATTGCATTTTTGAATTAATGCATTTTCAACTCTACAACCGAACAATTAATTTTTGTCTTATTATAAAGAATTTCATATTTTTGTAAAAAAAAATTGCCTATGAAGTAAAGTGTAGATCAATACACACATTTTAAAAAATATCGAAAAAAGCGTTGACTTTTATTCTTTAATTTGAAACTTAGACATTTTCAGAACTGGGAAGAATAGAGAGATGACGCTCACGCTACGGCGTGAGCTTTACTCATTATTTACCAGTTAGGTAGTCTAAGACCTCAAGTTTAAGATAATGAAGTTTTGTTCACGCTTTTTTTATGTGTGTACCTCAACGAACAAGCTGAAAAATATAAAGTAACTAAAATTTTAAAATACATTAACCATGAAGAAAATATTTTTTACAATTTGCTTTGCTGTGATAAGCATTCTTGCATTTGGACAAGCCAATTTCGGAACTTTAGAGGAAATAAAAGCAAGACATCCAAATGTTACATTTAAAATTAGTCATGCTGAAAATGGAATAAAATATGCGTTCGCAAAAATGGAATATGAAACTGTTAGTTATTATTTTGACAAGGAAACTGGATTATCCTATAAGTGTGTTCTATTCCCAGATAATCAAGGAATATTAAATGGTTTAGTTGAAGATTATAATAAGAACTATGTCATCATTTCTGAAACTTCATGGAAAGTATATCAGGTAAATGGGATTATAGTGAAGATAAATCTTCATTATGACGAACAAAATAAAGTATCCTACTTTTCATATTATTTTTAATAATTCTCGCTTGTGTTAATCATTAAAATTTATAGCCTATGAGAAAGTCAATTACTATTATTAGTTCATTGTTTCTGTTATTGACACTTACAAGTGCAGGAAAACAAACTGTATATATTTGTACAGGCCCTACTGCGTATGCTTATCATCGAAATCCTAATTGTAGTGGTTTGAATAGATGTGGTGGTTCAATAAAGGAAGTGCCATTTTCAGACATACAAGGACGACGCAGTCCATGCAAGAAGTGTTATTGATAAAAATCGCATTTGGTGAAAATTCAAAGTTGTCAGTAGAGGCTTTCATACAAAGCCTCTACAAACTATTTCTAATTACACATTGCGCAACTCTCGCAACGCGACAATTCACCCCGAAAGCGTTTTTCGACCAAATAGCGAATATTTTCTTTCAATGCCGGCAGATTAATGTGTTCAATCACATCATCCACAAAGGCAAACATAAGCAACATACGCGCTTCCGCCTCTGAAATGCCCCGCGAACGCAAGTAAAACAAAGCGTCATCATTCAGTTGCCCGACGGTTGCACCGTGAGAGCATTTTACATCATCGGCATAAATTTCGAGTTGAGGCTTGGTGTTCATGCGGGCATCGCGTGTGAGGCAAATGTTTTTGTTGGTTTGGAATGCCTGTGTTTTTTGCGCGTCTTTTGCCACCAGAATTTTTCCGGCAAACGCTCCACGCGATTTATCATCCAATACATACTTGTACAATTCTTTGCTGCGACAATTCGGCACTGCGTGATGGATAAAAGTGTTGTTGTCAATATGTTGTTCCTTATCGCCGATAGCCATGCCACACAGGGTGATTTCGGCATGCTCGCCCGCCAGGTTAATGTGCACATTGTTGCGTGTAGCGCCATTGTGCAGCGTAATGTCATTGACAACCACGCACGACGAAGCAGCTTGCTCTACAAACAACGAACCGATATTGGTAGTTTCTTTGCTTGTGGTTTCGAGTTTGTAATGTTCGTAATGGGCTTTTTCGCCTACAAAAACTTCGGTTACACGGTTGGCAAGGAACTTTTTGCGGTTCATCGTGTGTGCGCAAACGAGTACTTTGGCTTGTGCGCCTTTCTCAATAATAATGAGATTGCGGCTGTTTGCCAGCAAATCTACATCAGCACGCACAGCATTGATAAGTTGAATCGGCTTTTCGATATGTACACCTTCGGGCACATATAGGAAAAAGCCGTCTTGGGCAAATGCTGTATTAAAAGCAACTGTGCCGTCTTTGTCGGTTTGGGCAGCTTTGCCATAATATTTTGCTACCAAATCGGGGTGCGACTGTGCAAACTGCCGCAAGCTACCTGCCAATACACCTTCGGGTAGAGACGGGGCATGCCCCGTCTTCACATAAAATTGGTCATTTACCACAAAAAACAGATGCGAATTGATGCCCGATACGCCGCAATGACAAATTTCATACGGACTTACAGGGATCTCAATAGCGTTGAGGTTCATCCCGTAATCGGGCGCAAACCATTGGGCAATATCCGAGTAAAGGAAATCTTCCTGCTTGGTGCTGGGGAAGCCTAATCGGCAAAATTCCTCGAATGCAGCCTCGCGCTTCGCATTCATCACTGCTGCGGAGTGCTTCTCAATCATTGCTTTTCCCTCTTGGTAGAGGTTTATGTATTGTTGTTTAATCATTTTTTATGCTGATTATGCTTTTTTGCATTATGCAAATTTGCATAATTATATCTTGTTGAAAAAAAGGAATAGTAATTTTTCTTGTTTTTTCGAATATAAAATCTATCTTTGTTGTGAAATAAATCTAATATTAACTAATAAATTTGAAAACTATGGCAGCAAATGCACCAAAACAAATGACTTTAATTATTGCTTTAATCTTAGCAGGTGTAAGTCTTTTAGGGTATTTTATCACAATCCCTTTTATTTCAGCGTATGTTTTTTGGATTTTATTAATTGCATTTATTTTGTTAGTAGCAGGCTGCTTTATAAAAGGCTTGTAAACTTTCAATCAGATTTTTCAGAGGGCGATTTTATATCGCCCTTTTTTTATTTCTCGGCTTTTTCTTTATAAAGTTCTGTTCGCATTATTTCCATCTTTGAAAAAGCAAACAACTTCTTTCCCAAATCTTTGAGCGAGGCGCCTATATGATACACCACATCGTCAATAATCAAAAACCGGTCGTGAAAAGAACTTGATTCTTTCATTTGTACAGGTTCATATTGTGCATTGTGTTTTTTCAAATCCAATTGTAATTGAACTGAAATCTGTTTGGTGTAAATCTCTGCCCTGACTTCCGTTTGCCGTTTCGATAAAAGGAGCAAAACTGTTTCGTCGATATAATTATCAATCAAAACAACCGTTTTCGTTGCCGATTTTATCAGGTCGGCGGCAAAAGCATAGGCGTCAAAAATTTGTCCTTCGAAAAACACGCCTTGCACAGGTGGCAATGAAGTGCGAACAAAGAAATCTATCTTTTTCTCGTTTTCCGTCACACGATTTTCCAATCGTTCAAACCTTTCGTGAATGGCGTAACCTTTTAGAATGTAGTCTTTTAATACTTTGTTTGCCCAAATGCGAAATTGTGTGCCTCGTTGAGATTTGACACGATAACCTACGGAAATGATTACATCGAGGCTGTAAAAAGCAGTTGGTCGGTCGGAATTTGCAATTTGCAAAAAATGCAAATTGCTTTTTTCTTCTAATTCGTTTTCTTGAAAAACATTTTTAATATGGCGCGAAATTACAGATACATGTCTTTCAAAAAGGATTTCCATTTGTGCTTGTGTAAGCCAAACTGTTTCATTTTCGAGCCTAACTTCGACTTCGACTGCATTATTAGATTGATATAGAATTATTTCACTTTTGTCCATAAACTTCTTTGTTTTCAGTTGTCATAACCACGATTTATAGGATTATAAGATTAATATAAAATTCTTTCATCTTACTAATCCTTTAAATCAAGAAAATTATGGTTTAGACTATTCCCCCAGCTCCTTCTTAATCCAATCATATCCTTTCTCTTCCAATTCAAGCGCCAATTCTTTGCCTGCCGATTTCACAATCTTACCTTTGTAAAGCACATGTACAAAATCGGGCACAATATAATCTAACAATCTTTGATAATGGGTAATAACAATCGTCGAGTTTTCGGCTGATTTCAGTTTATTAACCCCACTGGCTACAATGCGTAAGGCGTCGATATCCAAGCCCGAATCGGTTTCGTCAAGGATAGACAATTTCGGCTCAAGCATTGCCATTTGGAATATCTCGTTGCGTTTTTTTTCTCCGCCCGAAAATCCTTCGTTTACCGAACGGTTGGCGAGTTTGTTGTCCAACTCTACGATTTCTTTTTTCTCACGCATTAGTTTGAGGAAATCGGATGCAGACATGGGTTCCAAGCCATGATACTTGCGCTGCTCATTCACGGCGGCACGCATAAAGTTTACCATACTCACACCCGGAATCTCTACCGGATATTGGAAACTAAGGAAAACGCCTTCGCGCGCACGGTCTTCGGGCGATAGTTCCAACAGGTTTTTGCCGTTGAACCACACTTCGCCTTCGGTTACGGCAAATGCCGGATGCCCTGCAAGTACCGACGAAAGGGTACTTTTACCCGCACCGTTTGGTCCCATAATGGCGTGCACTTCGCCCGCGTTTACGGTCAGGTTTATTCCTTTTAATATTTCTTTGCCGTTGATATTGGCGTGTAGGTTTTTGATTTCGAGTAACATATCTTTGATTTACTATTTTATTATTTACTATTTGGGATATTTCGCATTTTGCGTAACGCATTTTGCAAAATATTATTACATTTTCTCTATGTATCCTTGATTAAAGCCTATATTCAAAATGCATTTTGTCTATTTTTTTTTTAAAACGAACTTTTAATCCTTTTTCTTCAAAATAATGAATGGTTTTATTGATATTCTTTTTCTCTGAAAACATAATATCCCCAAAAATAACTTTATTATTAATATTTACATTCTCTGCTTGTATATTTATTTTTTCCTTAGGTATAGAAATGTTTACTCCGCTGTGTATTACCAATCTTGAGGAATTTAATAATTCTACATTTTCACCCGAATAATCAATCACAATACCTGTTCCGCCGATTTCAGATTTTGGCAGACAGATATTCTTGATCTGAAGATTTATTCCTTTTTGGGTCTCAAATCTAAATTTAGATATATTCACAAGTATTTCGGTTGAGCTGTAGTTTCCTAAACTATCGGTTAATGCTTTGTTCTCTATATCATCCCATTTACGAAGCATATTTGCGTCAATGATTAGGCCGATGAATTCAGAATTTGACCACAATCCAATACTCTGAGTGAAAAGATTTCTTACATTTGTATTGAAAAAAAGGTTTATTTTGCTCTCTTCAATAATATTTAATATATGCGGTATAGTGTCGGTAAGAATAAATGTATTGAGCAAAAAATCTTCAAAAGGCACATTATTTTTATCCAGCGCAACAAGTAGCGGATCAAAGAATTGACCAGTTTCAAGTTCTTTGTATTCGAGTTTGATGTTTGTGTTATATTTTTGATTAATTGTATCAATAAAAGATTCTATTCCCCCTGTTGAGCTATACATAAAAATCGAAAAAAGAACTGATTTAGGTTTAGTTATTTTGAGCAAAATGTTGACATAATTTTTAGCCGTTGGTTCAATTTCATTTTCCCAATCAAAATTCGGGATATATTTACTTATAGGACGAGATATTACGGAACCTATTTCAAATTCAACATTTTTTGAACAAGGTGTAATATTTATACTAATGCTATCTTCTGGGTGAATAAACATTGTTGGACTTTTGAAAGAAACAAGTGTTAAATTCCAAGAAGAATTCAGCGTTTGAAGATTTTTATATGCAAAACCATTAAAAGTCTCTTCACCTCCTGCAAGTTTCCAATCAATCAACTTGCTAAACATTTTATAATCTGTAAGGCGATTAAATCGTGGCAAATAGTTATATTTGATTGGCTCGTTCTTTTGGCAAGTACAAGCATTCATATCAACTGTTATATTTTTTTGAGCTACAAGGTATGCGCATGCATAAGCAATAAAAATTCCGAGTAGTAATATTTTGACTTTCATATTAAATTTAGGTTCAAAACAAAAATACCAATTATCCCACACTTCCCTCCAAACTTACCTGCAACAATTTTTGCGCTTCTACTGCAAATTCCATGGGCAGTTTATTCAGTACTTCTTTGGCATAACCGTTTACAATCAGCGCAATGGCATCTTCCGTTCCAATGCCGCGTTGGTTGCAATAAAACACTTGGTCTTCGCTGATTTTGGATGTGGTGGCTTCGTGTTCCACAATGGCTGTCGGGTTGTGCACATCCATGTAGGGGAATGTGTGTGCGCCGCACTTGTCGCCCAAGAGAAGGCTGTCGCACTGCGAGAAATTGTAGGCATTGTCTGCCTTGCCTATCACTTTTACCAGTCCGCGATAGCTGTTCTGGCTGTGTCCTGCCGAGATACCTTTGGACACAATATGGCTGCGGGTGTTTTTGCCCAGATGAATCATCTTGGTGCCGGTGTCGGCTTGCTGGTAGTTGTTGGTTACGGCTACGGAGTAAAATTCGCCCGACGAGTTGTCGCCTTGCAAAATGCAACTCGGGTATTTCCAAGTGATAGCCGAACCGGTTTCGACTTGTGTCCACGATATTTTAGAGAAATCGCCTTTGCAAATCGCCCGTTTGGTTACGAAGTTGTAAATACCGCCTTTGCCGTTTTTGTCGCCCGGATACCAGTTTTGCACGGTCGAGTATTTCACTTCGGCGCGTTCATGCACAATGATTTCTACAATAGCGGCGTGCAGTTGGTTTTCGTCGCGCTGTGGGGCGGTGCAGCCTTCGAGGTATGACACATAGGCATCGTCGTCGGCAACAATAAGTGTGCGCTCAAACTGCCCGGTGTTCATGGCATTGATCCGGAAATAGGTCGAAAGCTCCATCGGGCAGCGAACGCCTTTGGGGATATACACAAACGAACCGTCGCTAAACACGGCTGTATTGAGTGCAGCAAAATAATTGTCGGTGTACGGCACTACCTTGCCGAGATATTGTTTTATCAACTCGGGATAGTCTTTTACCGCTTCGCTAAATGAACAAAAGATTACGCCTTGTTCTGCCAACTTTTCTTTAAAAGTAGTCTTTACCGAAACGCTGTCCAACACGGCATCAACAGCCATGTTGCTTACACCTGCCAAAATGCCTTGTTCGTGCAATGGGATACCGAGTTTGTCAAAAGTTTTGAGTAATTCGGGATCCACTTCGTCCATGCTTTTCGGACCTTCTTTCTTTTTGGGAGCGGCGTAATAGTAAATATCCTGATAATCTATTTCGGGAATAGTGAGATGTGCCCAAGTCGGCATTTCGAGGGTTGTCCAATGCCGGTAGGCTTTCAGCCGCATTTCGAGCAGCCATTCAGGTTCTTCCTTTTTGGACGAAATAAGCCGAACAATATCTTCGTTCAGCCCTTTGGGTATGTAGTCGGTTTCGATATCGGAGGTGAAACCGTATTTGTATTCGCCCTGCGTGAGGTCATTTAGTATGTCTTCCGGCATTGTGTTATAACAAATAAATTTTTTTCAAAGATAAAATTTTTATTTCAAACAAGTATCTTGTTGCTTAAATTATTCTTTCAATTCAAAATTAATTAAAGGAAAAAGTATTGGTAGAACTTTTTGCAGTAGATTGCAAATGAGCAATTTTTATGAAGTAAATTTATATAAAAAGAGAAAAGGCGCGAATTGCTCGCGCCCATTTTCAAGTTATATAAGAAGATTTTACAAAGTTTTTTTCACTTCAACTAACTCATACCCTTCAATCAAATCGCCAATGCGGATATCATTATAGTTAGCAATGTTCAGACCGCACTCATATCCATGAGTTACTTCTTTTACATCGTCTTTGAAGCGTTTGAGCGAGCCAAGTTCACCGCTGTAAATCACGATACCATCGCGGATAAGGCGAATTTTCGAACCGCGTTTGATTTTTCCTTCCTTAACCATACATCCGGCAACGGTTCCAACTTTGGTGATTTTGAACACTTCGCGTATCTCAACTGTAGCAGTAATTTCCTCTTTATAGTCGGGCGAAAGCATGCCTTCCATAGCTGCTTTGATTTCTTCGATAGCGTCGTAAATAATTGAATATAAGCGGATATCGATTTCTTCTTTCTCTGCTATTTTGCGAGCCGAAGCCGAAGGGCGTACCTGGAATCCGATGATAATGGCATTGGATGCGGCAGCCAACATAACATCCGACTCGGAAATGGCTCCTACTGCTTTATGAATAACATTTACCTGTATTTCTTCGGTCGAAAGCTTGATCAAAGAATCGGAAAGGGCTTCGACAGAACCGTCTACATCTCCCTTCACAATTACATTTAATTCTTGGAAATTGCCCAATGCGATACGACGACCAATTTCGTCGAGCGTCAAATGGCGCGATGTACGCAAGCCTTGCTCGCGTTGCAATTGTTCGCGCTTGTTGGCAATTTCGCGGGCTTCACTTTCGCTGTTCATCACATGGATGTTATCACCGGCTTGTGGCGCACCGTTCAATCCGAGTATCAACGCAGGTTCAGCAGGTCCGGCTTCGGTAATGCGCTGGTTACGCTCATTGAACATGGCTTTTACTTTGCCATAATATTGTCCGGCAATAACCACATCGCCCACGCGCAAAGTTCCGGTTTCGACCAAAACGGTGGATACATATCCACGACCTTTGTCCAACGACGATTCGATAATTGAACCAACGGCTTTACGGTTCGGATTTGCTTTTAAATCAAGCATTTCGGCTTCGAGCAATACTTTTTCCAACAGTTCTTTTACATTAAAACCGCTTTTTGCCGAAATGTCTTGCGACTGGTATTTCCCGCCCCATTCTTCGACCAAATAATTCATGCCGGCAAGGGCTTCCTTGATTTTTTCAGGGTTAGCACTGTCTTTATCTATTTTATTAATAGCAAATACAATGGGTACATTGGCTGCCGAAGCATGGTTGATTGCCTCAATGGTTTGCGGCATCACGGCATCATCCGCAGCCACAATGATAATAGCAATGTCTGTAACCTTTGCTCCACGCGCACGCATGGCGGTAAAGGCTTCGTGTCCGGGTGTATCGAGGAATGTGATGTGTTTGCCGCTTGGCAAAGCTACATTGTAAGCTCCAATATGTTGAGTGATTCCTCCTGCTTCACCGGCAATCACATTGGCTTTGCGGATATAATCGAGGAGCGATGTTTTACCATGATCCACATGTCCCATTACGGCGACAATCGGTGCGCGAGATACTAAATCTTCGGGTGCATCTTCTTCTTCGGCAATGGCTTCGATTACTTCGGCACTTACAAATTCGGTAGTGAAACCAAATTCGTCGGCTACAATTTTGATCGTTTCGGCGTCCAAGCGTTGGTTGATAGATACCATCAAACCAAGGCTCATACAGGTCCCGATAATTTGATTGATAGACACATTCATCATCACAGCCAAATCGTTGGCGGTAACAAACTCGGTCAATTTCAATGTTTTGTCTTCCAAGCGGTCAAGCTCTTCTTGTTCCTCGCGGCGAGCTTGGATATTTCCGCGTTTGTCTTTGCGGTATTTCGCTCCTTTTACTTTCTTTTCGGTAAGGCGCGCAAGCGTTTCTTTTA
This sequence comes from Paludibacteraceae bacterium, assembly GCA_031553685.1. Taxonomy (GTDB): domain Bacteria; phylum Bacteroidota; class Bacteroidia; order Bacteroidales; family Paludibacteraceae; genus JAFGVL01. The sequence goes on from JAVBLE010000011.1 coordinate 56,698, forward strand.
CTTGCTTTTGTACATCTTCTTCATTGACTTCAACTTTAGCGGTTTTTTTGAATTTGTTATGTTTTCCGCCACCTTGTTGTTGGTTGGGTCGCTGTCCGCCGCCACCTTGTTGGTTTGGTCGTTGCCCGCCACCGCCACCTTGTGTGGTGGAGGCTTTGGTTATGTCCACTTTTTCTTGACCAATGCGATTGCGTTTTTTCTTTTCACCGTCGCGGTCGTTGCGTTCTTTGCGGCGTTCTTCTTTTGTTTTCTTGTCGGGGCGCGTTTTGTCGTTGATTGAAGATAAATCAATTTTATTCACAATCTTTGGTCCTGAAAGTGTTTTAGGAGCGTTGAGGGTGAATATTTCCACTTCTTTTTTCTGTGGTGTTACCGATTCTACTGTTGGTTCAGGAAGGGTTTCATGTTCAATTTTTGATTTTGGAGCCGGTTGCACCTTTTCCGGTTTTTTGTCCAAGTCAATTTTGCCCACCGTTTTGAATTGCGGACGGTCTTTGTCGTCGATCTTTACAGAGACAAGTTCCTCTTTTTTAGGCTCAACCGGTTTTTTCTCCTTTTTAGGTTCGGGAGCAGGTTCCGGCTTGGGTTCAGCCTTTTTAGGTTCCGGCTTTTTGCTGAGGCTATCCAAATCAATTTTGCCCACCGTTTTGAATTGCGGACGCTCATTCTCTTCTATTTTTACAGAAACAACCTCTTCTTCTTTCTTTTTCTCAACCCTTTTAGCCTCATCAAACCCTTCAATAGCAACTGTTTGTTGCTTTTCTTTGGCTTGTTTTTGTTGTTGAGCGAACTTTTCAGATTCGATTTTCAGACTTTTATCCTTGCTAAATTCCATCACAAGCAAATTGTATTGTTCGTCCGAAATTTTATGGTTCGGATTTTCCTCTACATCTGCTTGTCCTTTTTTGTGCAAGAACTCTACTGCGGTAGAAAGTCCTACATTCAAATCTTTTACTGCTTTGCTTAATCGTATCGACATATTTTTTTTATTGACTATTTTTTTATTGACTATTTAGTTATTGACCATTGACTATTTGTATCTACTTGTTTGAAAAATTGTAAATTGTAAATCGTCAAATTGTAAATAGAATTAGTCTTCAAATTCCGAACGAAGAATATCCAACATATCGTCGATGGTTTCTTCTTCGAGGTCGGTGCGGGCAATCAGGGTTTCGCGCGGAATTGCCAACACGCTTTTTGCCGTGTCGCAACCGATAGCTTTCAGTGCGTCGATTACCCAAGCATCTATTTCGTCGCTGAATTCGTCCAAATAAATATCTTCTTCGTCTTGCTCGTCAAGTTCGCGATATACATCCAATACATATTCGGTGAGCATACTTGCCAGCTTGATATTCGAACCGCCTTTACCAATGGCTTGCGATACTTCTTCGGGCTTCAAATACACTTCGGCTTTTTTCTCTTCTTCATTTAGTTTGATGGAAGAAATTTTTGCCGGACTGAGTGCGCGCGAGATAAACAAACTTACATTGGGTGTATAGTTGATTACATCGATGTTTTCGTTGCGAAGTTCGCGTACGATCCCGTGAATACGGGCACCTTTCATTCCTACACATGCTCCAACCGGGTCGATACGGTCGTCATACGATTCTACGGCTACTTTGGCGCGTTCGCCGGGTATGCGGGCTATTTTTTTGATTGTGATCAATCCTTCGTGAATTTCGGGCACTTCGAGTTCGAACAAGCGTTGTAGGAACAATGGCGAAGTGCGCGAAAGCATGATTTTAGGATTGTTATTTAAATTGTCCACTTTGGCAACCACCGCGCGAACGGTTTCACCCTTGCGGTAGAAATCAGACGGGATTTGCTCCGTTTTAGGCAAAAGCATTTCGTTACCGTCGCTATCAAGCAACAGGATTTCTTTTTTCCATACCTGATATACTTCACCACTCACAATTTGCCCAACCATTTCGCTGTATTTGCTGTAAAGCGAACTTTTTTGCAATTCCAATATTTTTGAAGCAAGCGTTTGGCGCAAAGTCAAAATAGCACGGCGACCAAATGAAAGGAAATCAACGGCATCGGTTACTTCTTCGCCCACTTCGTAGTCGGTATCAATTTTTTTAGCATCCGAAAGAGATATTTGCGTGTTCGAGTCTTCGTAATCTTCGTCGGCAACTACTTCGCGGTTGTGCCAAATTTCAAAGTCGCCTTTATCCGGATTGATAATCACATCATAATTTTCGTCCGAACCGAAAAGTTTAGCGATAGCACTACGGAACGATTCTTCCAAAACGCCTACCATTGTGGCGCGATCGATGTTTTTTAACTCTTTAAATTCCGAAAAAGTATCAATCAAATTGATTCCTGTCTTGCTCATTTTATTTGAATTGAATAAGATATTTAGTGTATTTTATTTCTTCGTAAGTGTGTGAAACGGGTTCTTTCACAGTAATTTTCCGCTTGGCGCCTTCGGGTTTTATTTGTTTTTCTACCTCGATGGTGAATTGATTTTCATCTGCCGAAACGAGTGTGCCTTCCATTTTCTTTCCGGTTTGGGTAAGTACTTCTACTTCGTTCCCGATATTTTTCAAGTATTGTTTCAACACTTTGAAAGGTTGCGTAAGCCCTGCCGAACCGACTTCGAGCGCATAATCCTCTACATCGCGGTCGAGGCGCGATTCGATAAACCGTGTAAGCTCGGCGCAGAAATCAATATCAACGCCAACGGTATTGTCTATTTCGACTACAATGGTATTGTCTGCCGATACTTTTACATCGACCAAAAAATATTCTGTTCCCTGCAGTTTTTCTTCAACAATTTGATTTACAATCGATTTATCTATCATGCGGTAATTCTATCGAACAACGAAGGGGACTTGCGTGTCCCCCTCCCGTATTGTCTATTTCGATGCAAAAATAGTTATAATATTTTGATTGACAAATTTTTTCGTATTTTGATAATGAAATATCCATAAACAAAGCACACCAAACGCAATGAATAATTCATGGATATTCTATGTGACAACCGAAGGTCATAACCAACAAGAATAATTGAAAATAAAATTACACACACATAAAAAAAGCCCATTATCTTCTAGATAACAGGCTTTTCGGTTGATGTTTTGTTTTTTAAGTATTAGAATTTATAATCAATCCCGATTCCAATAGATTTGCTGTCGCGGTCATAAGTGCGGTTCGACTGAACTGTTCCGATTGCTGTCGGAGTACTTACTGTATAAGTTTCTGGTGTATAGAAAGTCATTAATCCTCCTACATTGACAGATAGTTTATCTGTAAATGCATACTTCGCTCCTAAACCAATACATTGATTAGTTAAAGAATGGGCAATGTCGCTTTGGTACTTTTCATTTACACCAATCGAACTGTATTGGTAGCCGGTACTCAAAGTGAGTTTTTTAGTAATGCCCCATTCAATGCCAAGTGTGTATTCGCTTGTATTATTATCAATAAAATCGGCTTTATTAATAATTGTTCTAGTAGCCGGATTCCATGTTTCCATGGTGGCATTCTTATCAAAATAATACAAGAAACCTCCCGAAATTTTTAAGTTATCAAGAATACCATAACTTGCACCCACTGTCAACAATGCAGGCACATCTGAGCGAAGTTCCTGATCATTGGGGAATAACCCGAAATCATCTTTCTCAGTGTCGTTTGTAACGGTCATGTTGGTATTAAATTCATATTTTACACCTACATTCAATTTGTTTAATTTAAAATCAACACCTAATATTGGTGTATAGCCAATACCGCTTTGAGTAGCCGATAATTCTTTATCTGAAACGCTTGCTGCTTTTGCATTAAGGGCATCAACAACAGCTTGAGGCTGACCTGCCATTTGAGCATATTGCGCTGCTGTAGCAAAAAACTGTTGAGCTGGTATCATTGCGCTGGTTGGGTTAAAAGGAGCGGTTGGATTAACTTGTATATTTTTCAAATATCCTTCATACGAATTTGAGGCAATCAACATACGCACACCAGCAAAGCCGCTTAACATTTCTGTTATTTTATATGCTGCACCGGCTTGCACTCCATACGAAATGCTTTTACCATCAAGCATCGATTCTACCGAATATTTAGTGGTAGACATTCCCATTCCGCCCATTGATACAGGAGCTGTAATTGCTGCAGGAAGAACAGAAACAGGGATTTCAGTCATAGGAATCCCATTGTCAAATTTCACACTACCTCCACCTGCAGTAGGGTTGAAACCAAGTGAAAATGCTAATTTTTCATTCATTTTATATGCAGCATAAACACCTGGAAACAGAGGTGTGAAAAGGTTTCCCTCAAATTCTTTAGGTGTTGGTTGCAACATCGAATAATCGTCGGTAATAGTTCGCGTTTGCCAAACAAATTGATTGTTCAGCGAAATCGTTAATCCTTTGTCGAAAAATGCTGTTCCGGCAGGGTTGTAAAATACCGCGTCGGCATCAGTTGATGCTTGGCGTGAAAGCATGCGCGTATATTGCGCACTTTGATTTTGATTTGTTACTAAGCCTCCGGCAAAAGCCATTGCCGATAACGCTAATCCTGAGATTAAAAGCAGCGTTTTTTTCATAACTTTCTAATTTTTAGTTTAAGAACAAAAAGAGCCATGGCAATTTTCTTTCTGTTCAAAATAAATTTTGTTTTAGTTTTTAGCCATGTTTTGTTGTAACCGCAAAAATCTTTTGCAAGTTGCGGATATCGAAAGAAAAAATCGTGAAACTGCATGTATCAAGCAGATTCACGATTTTTTACTATTTAGTTGATCAAGCACTTACCGGTCATTTCTTGCGGTTGTGCTATATTCAATATTTTACAGATTGACGGAGCTACATCGGCAAGGATACCGCTTTGCACTTTGGCATTTTTGTCCTTCGTGACATATACAAACGGCACCGGATTAAGCGAATGAGCCGTATTCGGCGATCCGTCGTTGTTTGCCACATGGTCGGCGTTGCCGTGGTCGGCTATGATAATCGCTTCGTATCCGTTTGCCTTGGCTGCTTCGATGGTTTGTCGCAAGCAAGTATCTACAGCGATCACCGCTTTTTCTACCGCTTCGTAAATACCGGTATGCCCCACCATATCACCATTGGCAAAATTTACCACAATAAAATCAAATTTTTTAGTATTAATCGCATTTACCAAAGCATCGGTTACTTCGTAAGCGCTCATTTCGGGCTTCAGGTCGTAAGTAGCTACTTTGGGCGACGGTATCAGTATGCGTTCTTCGCCGGGGAAAGGTTCTTCTCTTCCGCCATTAAAGAAAAATGTAACATGGGCATATTTTTCAGTTTCGGCAATATGCAATTGCGTTTTACCAAGTTTCGAAAGATATTCGCCTAAAGTATTTTTCACATTATCTTTATCAAAAAGCACATGAACACCCTTAAAATTAGGATCATAAGGTGTCATGCTAAAGAAATGTAGATTGGGGATCACCTTCATATTCTGTTCCGGCACATCAAATTGCGAAAGCACTTCGGTCAATTCCTTAGCGCGGTCGTTGCGGTAGTTGAAAAAGATAACCACATCACCCTTTTCAATTTTCGCCACCGGATTTCCAATTGCATCTACATGCACAATCGGCTTGATAAATTCGTCGGTAACGCCTTCGTTATACGATTCTTGCATAGCTTGCACCATATTGATCGATGCTTTGCCCACACCCTTTACCATCAAATTATATGCTTCGGCAACACGCTCCCAGCGTTTATCGCGGTCCATCGCGTAATAGCGCCCGATGATCGACGCAATCTTTCCGCCGGTAGTAGCCAGGTGTTTTTCCAATTGTTCGATAAAACCCTTACCGCTTTTCGGGTCGGTATCGCGCCCGTCCATAAAACAATGAACATACGATTTGGTAATCCCGTAATCCTTCGAAATATCGGTCAGCTTAAGCAAATGCTCCAGCGAACTGTGCACGCCCCCATCCGAAACCAAACCTAAAAAATGAATACTCTTATTATTTACCTTGGCGTAAGTATATGCCTTGATAATTTCAATATTTTGCTGGATAGTATTTTCGCGGCAAGCCTTATTGATTTTCACCAAATCCTGATACAACACGCGCCCCGCACCAATATTAAGGTGTCCCACTTCCGAGTTGCCCATTTGTCCGTCGGGCAGCCCAACATCCTCGCCCGAAGCTTGGAGTTGCGTATGCGGATAATTTGCCAGCAAATAATCCCAATAAGGAGTAGGAGAGGAATAAATGACATCAGATTTGGAGTGGTTACCAATGCCCCAACCATCGCAAATTACTAAAAGTGCTTTCATACTATAGGATTTTTTGCAAAATAAAAAAACGGTGCAAAGGTAATGAATTATTATGAAACAACATGTTACTATATCTTAAACCTTGTTTCTGTCAAGAACATCTTACATTTCGAAAGCAGATGAACATTTTGCAACCATATTGCATTCTACAATTATTACCTTTGTCCTATTATTTTTAAAATAAAATTTCATGAAACTACCATTGAAAGATAAAAAATTCCTGTTTCTGCTTTTCGCGGTAATTTTAGCCGTGTTTTTAGAAATATTATCAATCACAGGCGTTGAAATACCAATGCCGTTTGCACCCTTTATTTACGGAGCATTCATTCTGATTATCGGTTACGAAGTGCTTTGGGAAGGTGTGAAAGCATTGTTTAAACTCAATTTTTCAAGCATTAATCTGTTAATGTTGATTGCGGTTTGTGCAGCTTTTTATCTGCGCGAATATCCCGAAGCCGCCGTAGTAATCGTTCTGTATGTAATGGGCGAAAAACTCGAAGACATCGGCATCGAAAACAGCCTGTCGGCATTAGACGATTTGGTAAGCAACGCACCTAAAACAGCACTGGTAAAAGAAACCGGCGAAACAAAGCCTATTGAAGAAATTATGGTTGACTCCATCATTCAGATAAAACCGCACGATATGATACCATTGGACGGCGTTATTGAGTTTGGCGAAACTTCGGTCGATGAGTCGTCCATAACAGGCGAACCCATCCCAAAGGAAAAAATCAAAGGCGACACTGTCTTTGCCGGAACTCTGAACAAGAACGGATTTATCGAAATACGAACCACCAAATTAGCCAAAGACACTACATTTGCTCAAATTGTAGAACTCACTTACGAGGCACAACACAACAAATCGGAAGCACAGAAATTTATTCAGAAATTTGCCGGCATATATACACCTATTATAATAGTGTTGGCATTGGGATTATTCCTCGTTCCCGTATTTTTGTTGGGACAAGATTTAAACCATTGGCTCAATCAGGCAATCACTCTGTTAGTAATTTCCTGCCCCTGCGCCTTGGTGATATCCACGCCGGTAGCCATTTATTCGGCTATCGGGAATGCCTCCACCAAAGGAATACTGATCAAAGGCGGAAAATACCTCGAAGCCTTTGCCACAGTAAAAGCCATCGGTTTGGACAAAACGCGCACGATCACTTACGGCAAACCGGTTGTATCCGATGTCATCACCCTGAATGATACTGATACCGAAGAACTGCTTTCGTGCAGCGCCGGCGCAGAACTTTTTTCAGAGCACCCTTTGGCGCAAGCCATTGTCGATTACGCCAAAAGAGAAGGTTTCGAGCCACATTTGGCAGAACAGTTCGAAAGTGTTGTGGGCAAAGGAGCGCGTGCAAGCTGCATTACTTGCGGCGAAGCGCCTGTTTTGGTCGGACAGATGAATTTTATCGAGCAACACTATCCGGTTAGCGACGAAGCAAAAGAAATTGCCGGACGACTTTCGGACGAGGGAAAAACCTGCGTGCTGGCAGCCTGCGACGAAGGTGTGAAAGGCATTATCGCGCTTACCGACGAAATAAAACCCGACAGCGCACAAGCCATCAAAGAACTGCAACAACTTGGCATAGAGCCCGTTATGATTACCGGCGACAACAAAAAAGCGGCTCAATATGTGGCTTCGTCAGTTGGTATTAAATCGGTGTTTGGCGAGTTGCTGCCGCAAAATAAAGTGGAAGTAATCAAAGACTTATTGTCAAAATATAACAGCGTAGCCATGGTGGGCGATGGCGTGAATGACGCGCCTGCCTTAGCCGAATCGACGGTTGGTATTGCCATGGGAGCCGCCGGAAGCGATACTGCAATCGAAGTCTCGAACATCGCTTTGATGAACGATAAACTGTCGCTCATCCCGTTTCTGGTTCGGTTGAGCCGCAGGACGGTTGCCACCATAAAGCGAAATACCGTTGGGGCAATCGCCGTAAAGATTGTATTTATCTTGTTGGCATTTTTAGGGTATAGCAATTTGGTAATGGCAATTGCTGCCGATGTCGGTGTTATGCTGGTTGTGGTATTGCTTAGTTTACGGTTAATGTTGTTCGAACAAAAACAAAAGCCTAATTTTGGAACAAAAACAGCCGCAAACCAAAGAAAACCTGATTGTGGTTGCGGGCATTAAAAAAAACGACAACAGTTCGTCTTGTCGAGCGGAGTCGAGACATCGCATGATAGGTTTGGTCTTCTGTGATGTCTCCATGCGTTCGCTTCGTGCCTTCGCTCACTTGGTCGACAGGACGGCATTTATTTAGTCAACATACATTTAAACGCTACCAACCAAAAGAAATGAATCCCGAATTAGCCGCCAAACTCGAATACAGGGAAATTAAACCAACAGCCATGCGTATATTAGTTCTGAAAATATTATTGGAACAAAAACATGCGCTTGGGCTCAATGATTTGGAATTGCTGTTCGATAAAGTGGATAGAGTAACTTTGTTTCGCACCCTGAAAACATTTGAGAAACATCACTTAATCCATCGTATCGATGATGGAACCGGAGCTATAAAATACGCCTTGTGCGAAGATGACTGTGATTGTACACACGAGTTGCATATTCATTTCCACTGTGCCGGCTGCGGAAAAACATACTGTTTCCCAAATAGTAATGCTCCAACCATAACATTACCCCATAATTTCAAAATGCAGGAAATGAATCTTGTGGTCAAAGGGATTTGTGATAAATGTCTTTTGTAGTCAGGGCTTCACTTAAAGTGAAACCCTGACTGTAAAATATCCTCCTATATATTCAAAAAAATCAATATATTTGTTGCTCAAATCAAAACCAATTTAGATACAAAACAGGAAAACCGATAATTAAAATATATTAGAAAAAAGCGTTTAGCTTTATTCTTGCATTCGAAACTTCAGAAATTTCATTATGCTACAAGAGTAAGTCCGACGCTCACGCTATTGTATATACATGGCGTGGGCTTACTCTATTTGTAGCAAAGGTAATCTGAAGACCTCGAATGCGAATAATGTTCAAGTCCCACGCTTTTTTTATTTATACTAATTCGCTTTTGGGGACTTGGAGCAATAAATAACTTCAAGTATTATGAGAAAATTTAATTTTTTATTGATGAAAGCTTTGTTGGTTTTTAGTTTGCTATGCGTTATTCCTTCGTGCAAAGATGACGACAAAGAGGATAACGATGGAACAAATAATGGAAATAACACCGAAAAACCTGTTCCTGATCCAGAAGGGACAATAACTGCAAATCTTGGCCGTATATTCTTAGGAGGAGGCTTCAATGTAGATTGGATAAGTCCTAATGATATGCAAAGAACCCCTGACCACTGTATGGGAGGTGATTGTGGGTATTATCGCATTTCATTTTGTAATGTAGGCGAAGTATCTGGACTGGGAAGTATCAATAAAATACCCACATTAGGTTATGCTCCTACAGCTGCGTGTGAAAAGGGACATGGCTATGTAATAAAATGCGAGATAAATGGACAGCAAGAAGTATCGTATGCCCGTTTATATATTGTAGAACCAATTATTAGTACTGGTGGTGGCATTATGGGAGCCAAAGTAAAATACCAATATCCTTGGAACCCATAAAAAGAAATCACAACAGCGTCGGGTTGTAAAAGCAGAAACTCCCAAGCCGGAATGGTTTGGGAGTTTTTTGCTTATAGCAATATTCTTTAGTAATACCCTTTGTCTTTCTAATTATAGTTACATTATTTCAAAATATCCAAATAACGCTGCAAGGCTTGTTTCTCGACTTCAGCTACCAGTATATAAAAATCAGTTTGGTCGTTTTTTTTGGTGTGATTTCTCCAAAGCTGTGTAGTATCGTCTTTTATCTTCGTTAAACAAAGATTACAAAGTTTGATGTTTCCTGATGGAATTTTATATGATAAAAAAAGTGGCAAGATTGAACCTCTTTCTGTGAACTCAATATTTACTTATTCTGCTTTATTATCAGGTAGTTGTGGGGAAAAAGAAAAGGGACTTTGTGGTAAAAAAACCACAAAATCCCCTCTTGTACTCCGGGCGGGACTTGAACCCGCACGATCGCGATGATCACAGGATTTTAAGTCCTGCGTGTCTACCAATTCCACCACCAGAGCGTTTTTCTCACTTGAAAAACTTTTTTTCTTGGAGCGAAAGACGGGACTCGAACCCGCGACCCCGACCTTGGCAAGGTCGTGCTCTACCAACTGAGCTACTTTCGCAATAATTTTTTGTTGTTTTGCATTTGTCTTGCCAAGGTCGGGTTTCCCCCGCGATAACCATTTGGGCAAGTCGTGCTCTACCAACTGAGCTACTTTCGCAAAATTTCTGTAGCTTTCGCATTTTGCGACTGCAAATATAAGCCGTTTTTTTTAATATTTCTATTTTTTCATCCGATTTTTAGCAGAAAAAGTTACTTTTGTGTAATCGTTTAATCGTTAAATTGTTTAATCGTGAAAAAAATAATATTTTCTTTCCTGTCAATTCTTTTCTTTTTTTCTTGTACAAACAAAGTGCAGCAGCCTGCAAATACGCCCAAAGAAGACTCTGTAACAGTAAATGTACCAACTTTCAATGCCGACTCTGCCTACCACTATATCAAAACACAAGTCGATTTCGGACCACGAACCCCCAACAGTCCCGCACACGAAGCCTGCGGAGATTATCTAATCCAAGAAATGAACCGTTTCGGAGCAATCGTAACCGTTCAAAAAGCCGACCTGAAAGGCTGGGACGGAAAAACACTAAAAGCTCGCAATATAATCGGCACATACAATCCCGAAAAGAAAACCCGCGTTCTGTTACTCTCACACTGGGATTCCCGCCCATGGAGCGACAACGACCCAAACCCCGCCAACCGCAATAAACCCGTCGACGGCGCCAACGACGGTGCCAGCGGCGTAGGCGTACTCATCGAAATAGCGCGCCAAATGCAACAACAAAAACCCGAAATCGGCGTCGACATCCTCTTTGTCGATATGGAAGACTACGGCAGCCAATCCAACGAAGACTCCTGGTGCCTAGGCACACAATACTGGGCACGCAACCCGCACACGCCCGGCTACAAAGCACAATACGGCATCTTGCTCGATATGGTAGGCGCTCCCAACGCCACTTTCCCGCGCGAAGGGTTCTCCATGCGCTATGCCTCCAACATAGTCGACAAAGTATGGAAAACCGCCGACGAAAGCGGCTTCGGAAACTATTTCCTCAACAAGCAAGGCAGTTTCATCACCGACGACCATGTCCCCATCATCCAAATAGCCGGCATCCCGACCATCGACATCATTCACCTCACCGACAACGGTTTCGGCGCCTATTGGCACACACAAGACGACACCCTGAAAAACATAGACAAAAATACCCTGAAAGCCGTCGGGACAACACTCCTCAATGTCATTTATAACGAAAAAGAATAATTTAATTTAAAACCATAAAAATATGGAAACCCTAACCCAATCCACCAGCATGCCCTATTGGGCAATAATCTTGTTAATCATCGCCATACTCGTCGATTTAGTCGTGCGCGGCATGGCACTGTGGAAAGCCGCCCGCAACACACAGCGCCTCTGGTTCATCGCCCTGTTGTTCATCAACAGCATGGCAATTTTACCCATTATTTATCTACTCACCGAAAAAAAGAAAGAAGAAAACAAAAACCAATCCGAAGCCACTGACCAACCCACAGTATAAAAAACCATTAGGGCGCGCTCCCGCCGCATTCCCATTTTGCTTTGTACAGACGCGATTAATCGCGTCTGTACCCTGTCCGGCGGGGTCGGGCTATCCGCTATACTCCTCGCTCGCATACCTATTCGGGTTGTAGAGACGCAAGATTTTGCGTCTCTACTGCATTCCCAATCCGGTTCGCTGCGGGGTGCCGCCGGTGGCTGAGCGCAGTCGAAGTCATCCCTCGCGCGTCCGCATACGCGGGTTGGCTCGCCGTCCCTTTCACAATTAAAAATCTGAAAAATTAAAGCTGAAATATTTTTATGCAAAAAATCCTAATCACCATTTTAGCCACCCTCGTTTTATCAATCTCGGTCACAGCACAGCAAAGCCTCACCACCTTTGTAAACGCGCCCAACCTCAAGCGCGCCAACATCAGCCTGATGGTAAAAGAAGTACATACCGGGCAAGTTGTAATGGAACACCGTGCCGACAAACTAACCACGCCCGCCTCCACCACCAAACTGCTTACCACTGGCACAGCATTAGACATACTCGGACCCGACTTCCGTTTTAAAACCAACCTCGAATACGACGGCAAAATAGAAAACGGCACTCTCAACGGAAACCTTTACATCAAAGGAGGAGGCGACCCAACGCTTGGTTCGGGCTGGGCAGGCGACAGCCTGTTTCTCGACAAATGGGTAGAAGCAGTCAAAAAGCAAGGCATCCGGAAAATAACCGGCGCAATCATTGCCGACGCCACCCTATTCGACCCCAAAGACAATATCTCACCCCAATGGGCAAACGACGACATAGGAAACTATTACGCAGCAGGTATTTACGGGATATCCATTTACGACAATATCGTAAAAGCCATTTTCAAATCCGGCAAAGCAGGCACCACGCCCAAGCTGCTCCGCACGCAGCCCAACACGCCCGAAATGAAATACACCCTCAAACTCAAAGCCGCCAATGTATCCGGCGATTACGCCTATTTCAGCGGACAGCCCTTGAGCTATTCCCGTGTGGTAACAGGGTCAATCCCCGTCAATCAAGACGAATTTGCAAGCAAAGGCGACATGCCCAACCCGCCCCTGTATGCAGCCCAAGTTTTTGCCAAAAAACTGCGCGAAAGTGGCATCGAAATCCAGCAGGAAGCCACCACCAAGTTGCCGCCACTCAAACTCCGCTGTTTGTTTTACACACAACAATCGCCCCCGTTAAAGGAAATCATCTCGGTTATCAATCATCGCAGCAACAACCATTACACCGAACATTTGTTTCGCTATTTAAGTTTGCAAAAAGACAGCGTTGGCAATATCAACGGAGCTGTGGAAGTAATTAAAAACCATTGGAAATCAAAAGGACTCGATGTAGATGGATTTACCATTTACGACGGTTGCGGGTTAGCGCCTGCAAACAATATTTCAGCAAAATTCTTTGTCGATTTGCTTACTTATGAAGCCACTAAAAGTCTTTACAGCAAAGAATTCTTAGCCTCGTTGCCTTACTCCGGCCAGCCCGAAACAACCCTTAAAAACTTGCTCAAAGGAACCGCTCTCGAAGGCAAAGTATATGCCAAAAGTGGTAGCATAAACGGTGTGCAATGTTATGCCGGATATATTTTCCTCGATAAAAAACAATATGCTTTTGCCATTTTGGTAAACAACTTTACCGGAGCCCGTGCCAATGTGGTAAAAGAAATGGAGAAGTTGTTATTATCAGTGGAGTAATTGTACAATCCTAATTTTAAACCCGTCGAATTCGATGGGTTTAAAAAATAAAAAAACATAGCATCATGGCAAGAATAATGGTAAAAGAAACTGAAGTAACTATTCTCAATATTGACGAAAAAGATTATATATCGTTGACTGATATGGTCAAAAACATAGAGAATGGGTTAGCATTAATTGAAAAATGGTTGAGAAATAAGAATACGATTGAATTTCTTGGAATCTGGGAAGAAATGTATAATTCTGATTTTAATTCCCCCGAATTCGAGGGAATTAAAAATGCAGCAGGGCTTAATCGCTTCATCCTTTCAGTTAAACAATGGACAGAAAGAACTAATTCAAAGGGAATTATAGCCAAAGCAGGAAGATACGGTGGGACTTATGCTCATAAAGACATTGCTTTTGAATTTGCCTCTTGGGTTTCTCCTCAATTTAAACTCTACTTGTTAAGAGAATTCCAACGGCTAAAAGAACAGGAGCAACAGCAAATAGGATGGTCGGCAAAGCGCGAGCTGGCGAAAATCAATTATCATATTCATACGGATGCAATCAAACAAAACCTTATCCCCGAAGAACTTACAGCGCAACAAACTAATATTATTTACGCCACTGAGGCTGATGTACTCAATGTAGCTTTGTTTGGAAAAACAGCCAAACAATGGCGTGATGAAAATCCTGATTTGAAAGGTAATATCCGCGACTACGCCTCTATTAACGAACTCATTTGCCTGTCGAATATGGAAAATCTAAACGCAGTATTTATTAATGAAGGGCTTTCGCAAAAAGAACGGTTGATAAAACTAAACCATATTGCTATCCAACAAATGAAAATATTGCAAGATGTAGAAAACCGTAAGATGTTGAAATAAAATCATCATTAATCCAATGTTTTACATTCCCGAAATCAACTCCACAAACGATTATTTAAAAGAACTTCTTCGCAGCCAAAAACTCGAAGAAGGTACCATCGTGCGAACTGATTTCCAAACAGCAGGCAAAGGGCAAGTCGGCAATAATTGGGAGTCGGAGCGAGGTAAGAATTTGCTTTTCAGCACGGTGCTTTATCCCGATTTTGTAGAAATAAGTTATTCTTTTATTTTGTCCAAGATGGTTTCGGTAGCGATTGTAGATACGCTTTTGGCTGAAAATATCGAAAATATTTCGATCAAATGGCCCAATGATATTTACATCGGAGATAAAAAACTTGCCGGCATTTTAATTGAAAATTCATTAAGTGGAAATAATATAACCCAATGTATTATTGGTATTGGGCTGAATCTGAACCAAGAGCAATTTGCATGTGCGCCCAATCCGGTTTCGCTCAAACAAATCACCGGGAAAGAATACAGGATTGAAGATTTTTTATCATCTTTGAAGGAAAATATTTTTGCCCGCTATCAAGCAATGATTGAAAGTGATGAGGCTTCTATCAATACAGATTATTTTAAATATTTATATCGAAAAAAAGGATTTCATCAGTACAGAGCAAACGATGAATTTTTCGAAGCAAAGATAAAAACCGTCCTCCCAACCGGACAACTTGTGTTGGAAACCAGAGTGGGAGAAGTGAAACGATTTTATTTCAAAGAAATAGAATTTATTTGAGATAGTATAAATTAGTCTTTTGCGATTGCGGGTCAAGCCCGCAATGACGAAAGGCTTCGGTCAACATGACGAATGGTTTTTGTTAGCGCGTCATGTCGACCAAATGAGCGAGGAACGAAGCGAATGCGTGGAGACATCGCATAAGCAAGCATATAAAAATAGAAAATCATAAAATCCTACTATGGCATTTTATCCGCAATTAATAGTAGACGCACTAAAGAATGTGCGCTATCCGGGCAACGGCAAGAGTTTGGTCGAAAACGACATGGTGGCAGACGATATTCGTATCGATGGCAACCGGATCAGTTTTTCACTCGTTTTTGAGCGGGCAAACGATCCTTTTGCTAAGTCGGTGGTGAAAGCTGCCGAACAAGCCATCTTAACTTATGTTGGCGAGGAAGCCGAAATAAAAGGCAATATCAGTATCAAAGCCAAAGAACAACCTAAGGCAGAGGTCGAAAAACCGTTGTCGAAAGTAAAACATGTCATTGCCATTGCTTCGGGCAAGGGCGGGGTGGGTAAATCCACCGTTTCATCGAATTTGGCAGTGGCATTGGCTCGTATGGGATACAAGGTCGGATTGTTGGATGCCGATATTTTCGGACCATCCATGCCCAAGATGTTTGGATTGGAAGAAGCCCGCCCGATGTCCGAGCGTGTGGACGAACGCGATTTAATTCGTCCCGAAGAAAAATATGGCGTAAAGATGCTTTCCATCGGTTTCTTTGTCGATCCTGCAACGGCGCTTATCTGGCGCGGAGCCATGGCAAGCAATGCCATAAAACAACTGATTACCGACGGTCATTGGGGCGAGCTGGATTATTTCCTGATAGACCTTCCACCCGGCACAAGCGACATTCACCTTACGCTGATCCAAACCATTGATATTACCGGAGCAGTTATAGTAAGCACCCCGCAGGAAGTGGCTCTTGCCGATGCCCGCAAAGGCATAGAGATGTTTACCAACGATAAGGTAAAAATTCCGATTATCGGTTTGGTCGAAAATATGGCGTGGTTTACCCCTGCCGAATTGCCCGAAAATAAATATTATATATTTGGGAAAGAAGGCTGTAAGCGTTTGGCAGAAGAATTAGGCGTGCCGCTGCTTGGGCAAATCCCGATTGTGCAGAGCATACGCGAAGCCGGCGACGAAGGCAGCCCGATTGCTACAGATGAAGACTCGCTGACGGCACAGTATTTCTTGCAATTGGCAGAACAAGTGGTTGATAAAATAGGTTCAACTGTTTTTCGTGTGGAAAGATAAAAAACAGAAAAAAATGGATTGATTTTCGGAATTATCCCTTTTACTCTTGTGAAAAAGGGGATTCGTCATGCCGCGCTCGGTTGCTGTACTTCGACTTCGCTCAGCAACCAAGCGAAGTCGAAGTATGACGCGGTATCGCCCATAAAGCAATTAATAGTTATTATGCGATTGCGGGTCAAGCCCGCAATGACGACACTTCTATTGCTTTTATATTGTTCTTTGGTATTGTTAATTTAGTATAGATTTTCTCGTTTTCGTCATGCTGAACTTGTTTCAGCATCTCTCTATCAATGGGGGATTGCGGGTCAAACCCGCAATGACAATTACCATAAAACTATATTAATTTAACAACACCTGTTCTTTTATTTTTTGTCATGTACTAAGCCGAAAAATAATTCTGAAAACGCAAAACCTCAGGCTAAAGTCCATTCAGAATTTCTGAACGAATAAAACCTTAAGCATTTACTCTTCCAGAAATTCTAAATGAATAAAACTACAAAGTTTTATTCTTCCAGAAATTCTAATTATAAAAAACCACAAGGTTTTACTCCTCCGGAAATTCTAATTGTAAAAAACATCAAGGTTTTGCTTCTCCGGAAATTCCGGAAGGATAAACCTCAAGGATTTCCTTCTTCCAGAATTTCTGAAAAAGGGGAAAGAGCACGATTATTCTTTTCCCACCAGTTTTACATGCGTAACCATAATGCGGTTCTTTTTCGCAACGGTAATAGTATAGTTTTCCAGCTCAATCTTTTCGCCTACTTCGGGTATTCGTCCCAGTTGCTGGATAAGTAAGCCCGACAGGGTTTTGTACTCACTGCTCAATGGGAGCGGTTGGGGCAGTTCGCGGTTCAGTTCGGTGATGTCGGTTTGGGCAAAGACAAGGTATTCGTTTTCGGCGGTTTGTTCCACAGTTTTCACTTCGTCGTCAAATTCGTCTTGAATTTCGCCCACCAGTTCTTCCACAATGTCTTCGAGTGTAACCAACCCGAGCGTTCCGCCGTATTCATCCACCACAATTGCCATTTGCGTTTTTGAGCGTTGAAATTCGCGCAGCAAATCTACAATCCGCTTGTTGGAAAACACAAAGAATGGTGGACGCATCACATCTTGCAATGTTTTTTCGGGATTATTTACCAGTTTTAGCAAGTCTTTGATGTGTATAATCCCTTTGATATTGTCGATCGTATCTTCGTAAATAGGAATGCGTGTAAATTCTTCGTCAACAGCCATCTGAATCATCTCTTCGGCAGTAATGTCAATTGGTAGCGCGTGCATTTGTGTGCGTGGCACCAAAATTTGCTTTACCGTTACATTGTCAAAATCAAACACATTTTGAATTAGTTCGTATTCGTTCGCGTCAATTTTTCCTTCCTCTTTACTTTCGCCTATCAACAGGCGCAGTTCTTCTTCCGAATGTGTTTCGTGCTCGTGGATGGCTTTTATTCCCAACAATCTTAATATTAAATTGGCAAAACCATTGAACAGCCAAATAAATGGCATAAACAGGACATAAAAGACGCGCAACGGCATGGCTGCAAACATGGTAACTTTGAGCGGGAAGCGTATGGAAAGTGATTTGGGCGCCAACTCGCCAAATACTACATGCAGGAAAGTAACCATCCCGAAAGCGATAACAAATGCAATTTTATGTGCCAATGCTTCACTCAGGGTAATGCCTATGGCTGAGAATATTTTCAGTGTGATGGCAGCAAAAGTGCCTTCGGCAACCCATCCGAGACCGATACTGGCGATGGTGATACCAAGCTGTGTGGCAGCGAGGTAGGCATCCAAATGTTTGGTCATGTGGAGGGCAATGTTCCGTGTCAGGCTGCCTTTTTTGGTGTAGATTTCTATCTGCGAAACGCGTACTTTGACAATGGCAAATTCGGCAGCAACAAAAAATCCGTTGAGCAAAATAAGGAATGCCGAGATGAATAGATTTAAAAGCATGATTTGTTTATTTATAATCAGAGGCAAAAGTATAAAATAATAAGGATTAATTGGTGGATTTATTTTGTTTAGATTTTTAAAATTATTTTATTATTTTTGGCTGATATGGATTTTTAAAATTTTATTTATTAAAAACAGTATATTATGACAGAACAAGATTTGATTGTAGGGGCGCGCGTGGAGCACGATCGCTATGGAGTGGGCTATGTGTGTGCGGTATCGCTTACCGATTGCGAAATTATTTTTGAGCGGGGTGGTAAAATGAGTTTTACCAACCGGACTGTTGTTGATGACTTGGAGCTTTTGGACGCTCCCGAAACATCCAACGAACCTAAACTTACGCTGAATGATGTAGAAAAAGTGCTGAAAATGATTTTGGATGATTATAACGGTGTGCAACCTGTTGTGGAAATGGGCGACCGCTGGAACAACGGCACTTTAATAATGAAACCCGGCACTGATACGCAAGCAAAGGAAATGCCTATCGAAACATTTTTCCACAAGATAGTGATGGTGCGCGACCGCCTGCGTGTGTTGGAACAAAATATCAACAGTCACAAAAGTCTTACCGACGAAGAAAAATTTGATTTGCAACAATATATTACCCGTATTTACGGTTCACTTACTTCATTCAATATTTTGTTTAAAAATAAAGAAGACCAATTTGTGGGTACCGGTGGGGCATAAGTATTTCAAATCAATTTTGTTTTCTTTTTTGTCTTATGGAGTGAAATATTATTAAATTAATTTGTTCACTCCTTTTTTATTTATACTTTTACAAATCAATTTTGTTGTGTAATGAAATTCAATAAGGATGGAATATTAGATTCCGGGATACATAAAATGACTTGGAAGGAGTTTTACGGCTTCTTTTCTTTTTCGCCCAAAAGAAAAGAATTATTAGATGGCTTAGAACAAGTTTTAGAGATTTTAAGGGAGATTGAGAATATTCGTATTTATATTGACGGCAGCTTTGTTACTTCCAAATTAGAACCTGGAGATTGGGATGCTTGTTTTGATTGCCTTCCTTCTCAAATAGATGTATTGAAAGAAAAATATCCATTATTCGATATAAAAGAACAAAAGAAATTGTATGGAGGTGAATTATATTTTGCTAATACATGCACAGATGCGGGTAGAAGCGTTAGTTTCTTAAATTTTTTCCAATTAAGAAAAGAAAAAACTACCTTAAAAAAAGGAATTGTAGAACTAATCAAATAAGGAAATGCCATGATACTCAATAAAAAACAATTATCAATAGCTCAAAAAAATGTTGAGGAATTGAAAGCGGCTGTAGAATCTCTACACAATTCCCAAGAAACGGTTGATTTGTTACAAGTCCTTTCGTGGAAAAGCCGCATTGAAGATTTAGAAGAGGAAATAAACGAATATAAATTATTAGAAAATGCTTTCGAGTTGAATTTTTCAAAAGACGACTTACTAAAAGCTGTGATAAGTTTGCGTATCGCTTCCGGTATGACACAAAAGCAATTAGCCGAAGCCATAGAAATACAAGAGCAACAAATCCAACGATATGAGCAAGATTATTATCGCACAGCAAGTTTTGAACGAATTGTACAAATATTGCGGGTATTGAGTGCTGACATTCAATTGAAAATTGATATAAAAAATGTAACAACAGAAACTCGTTTTCAAGATATATATGAACGATTTCCTAACGCCAAACAGTTGATGGAAAAAGTTCAGAAAAGAACTGCAATATTAGAATTTACTGCCTGATTCGTTATTAAAAAAGAAAAAACAATGAAGACAATAACTTTTTATTCATACAAAGGTGGCGTAGGGCGTACATTGGCATTGGTAAATATTGCCAATCGCTTGACAGAATTTGGGAAAAAGGTATGCGTAATGGATTTTGACTTGGAGGCTCCCGGTTTGAATCATAAATATAGACACTCTGCCGGAAAGATAGAACATGGATTGGTCGATTATATTTACGAGTTTGCTGTCAACGGAAATTTGCCCGATTCTATTGGGCAGTATGCTAAAGAAATCACAAAATATAAATATACCAATGAGAAAGATTTAAACAAACGGCGAAACGATATCATATTTATTTCAGCGGGAAATTCGGATCAGGGTGAATATTGGAAGAAATTATCGCATATCAGTTGGTGGGATTTATTTTATAAAGAAAATAGCGAAGGGATACCCTTCTTTTTGGATTTAAAGGAAAAGATAAAAAAAGAATTTAATCCGGATTATCTATTAATAGACACCCGCACCGGAATTACGGAAACTTCGGCGATTATTATGTCTGTTTTGGCCGACTCTATTGTATTGCTTGCTGTAAATAATGATGAAAATATCTGTGGCACACAACGCATTATTGAAAGCCTTACACGAAAAGAGAACAACTTGTTGGGTGCCAGTAAAGAAATACACTTTGTATTGACTCGTTTACCGCAAATAACTTCTCCTGAGGAATGGACAATCGACGAAGCTATCAAAAATCGTGTGAAACGGACTATAGAAGAAACATTCCAACATACAGATGTAACATTGAATAGCTTTAATGTTATACATTCCAACAAAGACATTGCTTTGTACGATAGGGTAACAATGAATTATGATTTTGACGAACGAAAAGAAAAAGACAAAAAAGACTCAACCCCATCAATTTCATTAGAATATTTATCTCTTTTTGACTCTCTAACAGAAAATGACCTATCAAAAGAAGAAAAGGAAAAATTTGACACCTTAAAGCGGGCAGGAGAATTACTACAACAAGTGTATGATAACTTTGATGAGAAAGATACTGATCTATTAGAACAATTAGATAAAATAGAAAAATTGGTACCTCAAATGTCTGATGTTAACTTTTTGAGAGGTCGCTATTATTTTGAAAAGTCTGATTATCTTCAAGCAATACAATATTTTAATAAAGAGATTGAAATAGGAGATACTTCAGGAAAATCTTTATGTTTTCGTGCAATAACTTATCTTTTATGTAAAAAGTATGAAGAAGCTTTAGTTGATCTTGACAAATATATATCAAGAGACTGTAAAGAATATCGTTTGCTTGTTTTGGAAAATAGAATAATAGCTAGAGAACAGTTGGGAATTGAGCGAACAACACTTATTTCAGAATGTCAGAAGTTGATAGAGGAATATCCGAATTATGCTAGATTTTATAATTCTATTAGCTATTTGTATTATCGAGAACAAGAATATGAATCAGCATTGAAAAATATATACAAAGCAATAGAATTGGACCCAAGTAGTATATATTTTTGCACATTAGCCGAAATAAATTTTTGCAAAGGTAACATGTTAGAATTTTACAGGAATTTTGATGAAGCATTAAATAAAGGTCTTAATGTAGAAGAATTGTTGGATGATGTAGAACATGTAAAGAATATCTACAAACAAGCAATAAAAGACCCTGAGTTTGTCAGGATTCTGAATAAACACAATAAAGCTTATTTTGTGGAACTTATACAAAAAGATGCAACAAAATGATTATTTAAAAACAACAAAACCCTCTTTACAAAGTGCGTAAAGAGGGTTTCTCATCTCTATAGTGATAATTTATTTTACCTGCAGTTTTTGCCCGGCTTTAATTTTGGTACTGCTTAAATGATTTAGTTTTTTCAGGTTAGCAACCGAGATGTTGTACTTATCGGCAATTTCACCCAGATTATCGCCTTTTTTCACTGTGTAGAAAGTAGGTTTTGATGAGGCTTTTGGAGTTGAAGCTGTTTTTGCCTGGTCGCTTGGATTGCAAACCAAAAGTTTTTGTCCGATAGACAATGCCTCTGAAGTCAAATTATTCCATTCAGTTATTTCCATTACCGAGCAATAATATTGTTGTGCGATAGAGAAAAGCGTTTCGCCTTTTTTCACTATATGAGTAATGGGTTTTGCCGTTTTTATGGAACGGACCTTTTCTTCCGGCTGTTGGGGGATTTCGGCTATTGTAGTATTTATTTTAAGCATTTGCCCGATGGATAAGTTATTATTGTCCAGATTGTTCCATTCGCAAATCTGTCCCGGCGTGCAGCCATGTTGCTTAGAAATAGAATAAATGGTTTGTCCTTTTTCTACAATGTGGATTAACTCAATTGTTTTTGCTTCGGGTGCTTCGGGAAGTGGAGGCGTAAAGGTTATTGGATGATTTTCGTATGCAGTTTGCTGGTTGATTACCCTGCATGCTGTAACATAGCGGTTTACATAATAATTTTCGGTGCTTTCGCTATGTGTTACCCCGCGAGTAGTGGAGGCGTGGATAAACGAGAATGTGCCATCCGGATTAGCCGAAACGACCATCCCTACATGCCCAATTCTTTCGGATTTGGCATTTCGTCCTTTGAAGAAAACCAAGTCGCCGGGTTGCAGGTTTTGCCGGTTTACAGCTACTCCATTTTCAGGTTGACTACCCGATACGCGGTTTAGTTTATAGCCGAATTGTCCATACACATAACTTGTAAAGCCGGAACAGTCGAACGAATTAGGTCCCATCGACCCGCCCCGATACGGCTTTCCTACACAAGTAAATGCAAAATTAAGAAGCGAATCGACTTTGGGGTCTGAGCAATATTTTTGACATGAATAAATGTCAATGTTATCTTGCGAAATCGCTTTCGTCAAAAAGACTGCCGGTAAAAGTAGGAGTAGGAGGATTATTTTGGATAACTGTTTCATGTTCAATTTCTTTTTCAACTTCTGTTTCTTGGACAAAGTCAACTTCTGTTTCAATTTCTTTTTCTTGTATAAAATCGTCTTCGGGGGTCAATTCATTTTCCCCTCGACGATAATAATATACCAATCCGTAACTTTGGCATTTTTTAAGGCGGCTGTATGGCGGCAAATCGGCAAACTTGGCTTCTACCTCATCCCAAATCCGGAGAATGATGTTGTCGCCGACATCGCGTGTTTGAGCCACTTCGTTTAAATACCGGTTAGTACTGGTTTGAAAAGTTTTCTGGTTTGTTTTATAATCTTTGAAAATATCATAATGTACCTTCAACTTGGCAATAGTAGGGTTATACAGAGGAGTTCCTCCCGCATTTGTACGCTCGGCTTCACCATCAATCAGGTTTTGTCCCCACTTGAGTAAAGTTGCTTCGGAAGTCAGGTCGGGGACGGCAAAACTATCCGGTTCCAACTTATACAATCGTTTTGCTTCGCGCTTGATTTCATTTCGCTGCACACACATATTGAGCACTTGTATGAAATGCGAAATATACAATCGTGCATTTTTGACCGCTTTTTGATAAGTTTTATTGGCTTCCACCTGTGCACCTAAGGCTTGTTGGTATTGAGCCATCAGTTTCTCAAACTGATTTAGAAAAACTTTAGCGTCTTGTATCGATTTGTGCGAAATGACTATCTCGGACACAATTCCGCCATGTTTTTCGTTTGCTTCAATTGCTGTGCGCAGTGCCCGCAACCGTGCTTGGTCTGTATTGGGTAATCGTCTGTAAGGCATAGGCTTATTTTGTTTAACGATTTACTATGAGTTTATATTATTTAGAGTAAAGACAAAAGACCGCTTCGCTAAAAGAACCGAAGGTCACGACCAACGGGAGTAATAAAGATTTTACATGCAAAAATGTCTTGCCTTTACTCTCTGTTGCCGAGCGAAGTCGAAGCATTATTCGATATGTCTTTGTTCTTTTATCTAAAAATCAAAAAGTCTAAATGGTTTTTATATTAATTTTCTCGTTTCATTAATTCTTCGGCAAGCGAAACCAAATGCTGCTTGCGCTCCTCAGGCACCATCACCTGCTGGAGGCATGCCATGGCTTTAGCATAATATTCATCCATCTTTTCCTCGCAAATGGCTTTTATTCCGATTTCATTGAAAATAGCAGTAACAGCTTCCACCTTTTCCTGTGGATTTTTGGGTTCAACAAGCGATAGCCATTGCTGAAGTTTTCCGGTTTGTGTCGAAGTGGCTTTATCCAAAGCATTTATCAATAAATATGTTTTTTTATTGCAAAGAATATCGCCACCCACTTGCTTGCCAAATGTTTCGGGATTTCCGTACACATCCAACAAATCATCCTTGAGCTGGAAAGCCAATCCGATATTTACGCCAAAATCGTACAACCGTTGCGCATTAGCAGTATCGGCACCTCCTACAATAGCCCCGATTTTGAGGCTTGCACCTAATAGTACAGCCGTTTTGAGGCGAATCATTTCAAGATATTCATCAGCCGAAACATCATTCCGGTTTTCAAATTCGACATCAAACTGTTGCCCTTCGCATACTTCAATCGCAGTTTGCGAAAACACGGACAAGCATTCTTTCAGCTTATTTTCAGGCACTTGCGCCATATACTGATACGCTTTTATCATCATCGCGTCGCCCGAGAGGATGGCTGTGTTGTCGTTCCATTTTGTATGTACGGTAGGCTGATTGCGGCGCAACGGAGCACGATCCATGATATCGTCGTGCATAAGCGTGAAGTTGTGGAAAATTTCGATGGCAGCAGCAGCAGGCAGTGCCGGATTTATATCTTCGGCAAACAAATTGGCTGCAAGCACAGTCAAAGTCGGGCGTACTTTTTTCCCGCCAAAACTTAAAATATATTCAACCGGAGCGTATAAGCCTTGCGGCTCAATGTCCCATTTTATTTTTGTAAAATATTGATTGATATAATTTTGCGTTTCCTTTATGGTGAGCATGCAATTGAGTATTTTTAACACCACAAAGATACAAGAAATATCTTTTTCTGCGAAAATTTTTATCAACAGACAAAAAAGGGGGTATTCGCAGTGTGAAGTCGTTATCCTACAAAGACACAAAGTTCACCAAGCAACTATTTCTTGATGAACTTTGTGTCTTTGTGGGACAGAATAAATCTTATTGCAATTCCCGTATCCTCACATCAATTCCTGTCCCTTTTAGTTGTGTGGCAATTTCCTGCACATGGGTATTGCTGTAGTGGTAAGGGTAAAGGATTTTGGGTTTAATCACTTTGGCGGCTGCTACTGCTTGCTCCACAGTCATGGTGTAAGGTTGGTTTACGGGCAGGAATGCGATATCAATATCCTTCAGTTGCGCCATTTCGGGAATATCTTCGGTGTCGCCGGCAATGTATATTTTCTCTCCATGGATAGTAAGAATATAGCCATTGTCGCGTCCTTTGGGATGATATTTCAAGTTTTCGGGAGTGGTGTTGTAAGCCGGAACAGCCTCTAATGTTATTCCCGGAGCTATTTGCATATCATCATAATTTTTCATGATAATGCCTTTGCCGAGTTTTTCCTGTGTGGAGGGATTGAGGATAATTTTAGTTCCTTCTTTTTCCAATTGCTTGATGGCAAGCGTGTCGTAATGATCGGCATGCTCGTGTGTGATCAGGATAATGTCTGCCTTAGGCTCTTTGCTGAAATCGGCAAACATGCTTACGGGGTCTACATACATTAATTGATTGTCATATTTGATAACCAAACTGGAGTGTTTTACAAAATAAATACTCAAGGTTTTCCCCTCTTTTGTTTTGAATTCGTCGTGTGGAAACGACTGTGCATTTGTAGTCATAACTAAAACAATTAATAGTAGTGGGCAAATTAGTTTCTTCATAACAGATGTTTTTTATAATTCATATTAGCACAAAGATATAAATTATTATAAAACAAGGCAATAACCCGGAAGTTACTGCCTTGAATACATAAAGAATATTTGCTAATCGTTATTTCTTTGCCGGACTCATTACATATTCCACACTATTTCCTTGCGAAAGAATTGTTTGAAGCATTTTTTGTAGGCTTTCTGTTGAAAGGTTGTTGACAATCCGTTCGTAATCGGCAAGCCAATTGAATCCACTCTTTTCGTAAGCGTAAATATTGTTTTCCCACCAACTATTGCTCTTTTGTCCTTCGGTAAAGTTTTTTAGCAGGTTCTTCTTTACTTTATTCAAGTCTTTTTCACGCACACCATTAGCTACAATCTTATCTAATTCTTTTTTAGCAATATCAATTAGATAATCTGCTTTATCCGGTGTTGTATTAAACTTTATTCCTATGCGAGTTTGCTCTGTGGGCCGGTTGGCTGTGCGATCGGAAACGCTTACGCCATAAGTTCCGCCTTCTTCTTCTCGAAGAGTCTCGGTATAATGAATTTCGAGTATGTCAGATAAAGCTGTAATGGTAACTATGTTTTCGAAATTATAAGGAATATTGGCCATGTAGGTAAGATAAACCGAAGTTTTGGGCACTTGCATCTCGCGACTCCAATGCTTTTTTATATTTCCTTTCGGATAGCGAATACCGTCGTCTTTCCATGTTTGATACTTGCTGCTTGTTTTTAATCCTCCCAAGTAAGTAGTAATTAGTGGTTTTATGGAATCTAAATTGATATTGCCAGTTAATATAAATGTAAAGTCAGCCGGATTTTTGAATGCATCTTTGTAAATGGAATATGCTTTTGAGGCAGATACTTTATTCAAGGTTTCAGTATTCATTAATATGCGGCGTGGATTGTAATTTCCTTGCACGCTGGCAATTGTATCATTAAAATCAGCACTTGGACTGTCTTCTTTATTGGCATAATTAGATTTTAATTTTTGCATATAATTCTCGTACGATTTTTTATTGACACTTACATCCGTAAATCTGAGATATAATAATTGAAACATTGCTTCGGCATCTTTTACTGATGAACGCCCTGACATACCTTTGGTATAGTCTGATATGCCATTACCCATATTCACTATTTTTCCCGACAAAATCCGACCTCGTTCATACAAACTCAATCCACCTAAATTACCACCAGACACAATACCATTGGCAAGAGATGCTGATGGCAAATCTTTTGTACTTACTACCGAAAGCCCGCCATCACCAAAAGCATACAGGTTGATTTCGTCATTTCTAAATGTGGTAGGTTTTAGTATTACACGAATGCCGTTGCTAAGAGTCCACTCTGTGGTTCCATATTGTTCATTTTGAGTTTCTTTGACAATAGAGCCAGCTTTTGGTTTTTTCTTTAATAAAGGTTTATCAATCTTTCGGTCTTTATACGGTTCTACATAATTATGATCGGCGTCTTCGACCATTTCTGTAATATCAGCTCGGCTTGGCAACTTGTCTTTGACTTTCTCTGGAGCATTGATACTTACAATTATATTATCTGTGGTAACATACGATTTGGCAATTTTATTTACCATGGTTAAATTAATCTTTTCGGCGAGTGCTTTTTGAATATAGCTGTATTCCCACTCCATGCCGGGAATTGGTTCCGCCTCATAAAAATTGCGTATATATTCGGCAGCATAACTACTGTTTCTTCGTTTATCGCGTTCGTTGTATGATTTTTCGTAACCGGCGAGCAGCTTGATTTTTGCTCTGTCCAATTCTGCTTGTGTGAAACCGTATCTTTTAGTTCGTTGAGCTTCTTGGAGTAAAGTTTCCAAGGCAAGCCTTTCACTTCCTTCTTTGGCTACTGCTGTAAAAGCAAAAGCATCAATCGATTTTGTAAGGTTTGTGTAGTATCCGCCTTGACTTGTAAAAGGGCAGCCGGGATCACCCTGCATTCGAGAAAAGTGCCCTTGAAGCATGGATGAAATCAACGAATTGACCAGCGTAATATCATACCCTTCTTCGCTCAATCTAACGGAATCGGGTAAAGGTTTATGTTTGTAAAACAAAGAAAGGTTGGTAACTCGTGTTTCAGGATTGGTTATAATAGAAATAATGGGTTCTTTGTTATCCGGAACTTTATAGATAATGCGTTCTGCCGGATTTACGGGTTTGGGAATATCCGCAAATATTCGTTTGATATCCGCTTCTATTTGGTCAACATTGATGTCGCCAACAATAATCAGGGCTTCTAAATCGGGACGATACCATTTTTTATAAAATGCATGTAACTCATCGTATGTAAAATTCTTGATAATAGTTGTATCTCCTATTGTAACGCGCTTAGCGTACTGAGATCCGGGGTAGAGTTGTTCGTAGTTTTCTTTTAATAAACTCCTGTTTTTAGTGCGCCACTCTTCGAGTATAATTTTGCGTTCTTTGTCTATTGCCTCATTATCAAGCGAAATAAAACCCGACCAATCATGCAGGATTAGTAAACAAGAATCAATAATACTTGGGCGGATAGTAGGCACATTAGTTATAAAGTAATTTGTCCTGTCCCATGAAGTGTTGGCATTCAAGTTTACGCCGCGTTTTAATCCAATACTTTGCAAATAATTGTCAACTCCTCTCCTGCCCGGAAAATTCTTGGAGCCATTAAACGCCATGTGTTCAAGGAAGTGTGCCAATCCTTGTTCGTTATCTTCTTCGAGAATAGAACCTACATTATATGCGATATAAAAATTGACTCGCTCTGAAGGTAAATCATTGTGGCGGATATAGTAAGTCATTCCATTGGGCAGTTTGCCGTAACGAACGGCTGCCTCCATCGGGATTTTAGTTTGGGCTGAGAGTGAACTTATCCATAAAGCGGATAGGAACAGGAGGGTTAGTTTCTTCATAGTAATGTTTTGTTTAGAATTTCAATGTTAACATAACGGCAAATATGTAAATATATTATTAATACAGATGCCGCTTTGAAAAAAGTCAGGGCTTCACTCCAAAAGTGAAACCCTGACTTCGTTTCTGTCAGACGGGGCGCAGTTCGACTACGCTCACTGACCACGCTGCGTTGCTACTCCGCCACAATAGCAAACACGCAAACCATCTTACCCACATACGCCCCTTTGCCTTTGATGGTGAGGGTAGCACTGCCTACCTGTACATTGTTTTCGGCGGTGAGGGTGTAGTCCTTGTCTTCTTCGAGGCGAACGGTGGTGGTCGCTGTACTTCGACTGCGCTCAGCAACCAAGCCTGTCGAAATGGTTTTTTCATCGGTATAGAGTAGCTCTACCACAGGGATAATGTGGCTACCTGTGTAGGTTTGTGCAGGGATGGGCGACAGTTGCGCTGAAGCGATATTGCGTTGCTTGCTTTTGTTGTTCGTTTCGCGTAGTTTTACCCGCCCGTTGTAGTACTTGATATATTCGTTTAGTTCTTCCACATAAGGGTAGAACTTGTCGGGTTCTTCGATCACCATCAAGGCGGTGAGGCGGGTAGTGAGCGTAAGGTAAGCATCGTCCACTTCGAGGCGGAGGGCTTCCATGTTTACGCCGTTGCGCTTGGAGGTTTCTTCGAAGCGTTTTTCCATCAGGGCGGCAAAGTCCTTGTTTTGGGCATCGAGGTTGGTAACCCACGAGGCTGCACCGAGCAACGCTATGTCGGCAGTGTGCGACTTATTTATCTCATTGATAATATCAGTAATAATAGCCGTTTTGATGTTGTACGACCGGTCGTAAATATCGGCATGGCTCTTAAATAGCGCCATCACATCCTTGGCAGCTTGGGCAGAGGGCTTGTCGGGGTTTTTGAGGTTGGCGCGCACGAGGCTCTCCAAGCCCTTGGCGGTGGTGGTGCGCAGGGCATCGCACTCGCGTATCTGCTCGGTGTACTTGGAGCTGCGCACAGGGTCGAGGGCGGCGCTCTCTTTGGCATGTGCTGCTTGCAGGGTGGCTATCTCTTTCTCTACCTTTTGTTTCTTGGGGTCGAATTTGAGCGAAACGGCAATTATATCTTCGATAAAATTAAAATGCTCGTCGTTGAGCAGATGGCTCAACTTGGCAAGGATAATGGCTACGATTGTTTTCATTTTGTTTTTGTTTTAATGGTTAGTATTGTTTGTTATTTATGTGCGTTGTGCAAATGGGGCAGGTATGTAGAGCCGCGGCGCAGTTCGACTACGCTCACTGACCACGCCACGGCTCTACGAATACCACCACCCTTTTATTATTGGCACGGTTTGCAAAATTGCGCCAGCTGTGTTTGCAAAACCCTCGCGACGGGATAACCCCTGCCCTGTAGAGACGCAATATTTTGCGTCTCTACCGCATACCCTCTTTATTTTTTCATCACCTTCACCATTTGCCCGTCTGCCTGCAACAGGTACACGCCTTTGGCAAATGCCGATAAATCTACCTCGTTGCCTACGGTTTGTAGCAGTTGTTTGCCTTGCAGGTCAAATACTTTGATGCCGTTTTGGTCACTGAGCGAAGTCGAAGTGCCGCTTTCCACTCTCACCTTGCCGTCGGTAGGGTTAGGGTATACCCGTAGAACCGTGGCACGCCGCGGCTCTACTATGCCGGCAGTAGCCCCCAGTGTAGTGAAACTACCCGATTGGCTTATTATAACCGCCTCGCCGGCGCCCAGTGTTTCGAGGGTATAATAATAGGGTGTATTGCTTGATAAACCGGTTACGGTATAGCCGAAAGTGCTGCTTGCTGCACGCAGGTTTGTTTGGCTCACCAGCTGCCCGGCGGCATTAAACACTAATATGCGGGCAACCTCCGTATGCGCTGCATCTGTGTAGATTACAAGGCGGTAGCCGGTGGCGTTTTCTGCGCTTTGCCATTCTATCAGTGCGCCATCAATGGTAGGGGTTTGGTTTATTACGCTGCCTTCGGGTAGCTCTATAATATTTACAAACTCTTTCCAATAACCAGCTGCTTTGTAGGCAGCAGCTGAACCATAAGGTACATAGAGTTTACAACGACTTTTGTCTACAGACAAAAAAATATCAGAACTAATTGATACCGGTGTTGAGTTTAGAGCTGTAACGGAAGTCAGACCGTAGCAATAGGAAAAAGCAGAACTTCCAATACTTGTTACAGAGCTTGGGATAGTAACGGAAGTCAGACCGTCGCAACCCTCAAAAGCATAATATCCAATACTTGTAACAGAGCTTGGGATAGTTAAAGCTCCTGTCAGACCGATACAATCATAAAAAGCATTCTGTCCAATACTTGTTACAGAGTTTGGGATCGTAACGGAAGTCAGCTTGCTGCAACCGGAAAAAGCAGAACTTCCAATACTTGTAACAGAGCTTGGGATAGTTAAAGCACCTGTCAGACCGCTGCAACCGGAAAAAGTATAGTATCCAATACTTGTAACAGAGCTTGGGATAGTTAAAGCACCTGTCAGACCGCTGCAACCGGAAAAAGCAGAACTTCCAATACTTGTAACAGAGCTTGGGATAGTTAAAGCACCTGTCAGACCGCTGCAACCGTAAAAAGCATAATCTCCAATACTTGTAACAGAGTTTGGGATCGTAACGGAAGTCAGACCGCTGCAACCGGAAAAAGTATAGTCTCCAATACTTGTAACAGAGCTTGGGATAGTAATGGCAGTCAGACCGCTGCAATAGGAAAAAATACGGTTAGGGATATTCTTTACTCCTGCTCCAATAGTAAAGGAGGTCAATCTACTACAATCGGAGAAAATTGACGATGAGTAAGTACAATTAGTAGCATTGAAATTGACGGCAGTCAGCCCTGAGCAACCCTTAAAAGCATCTTTTCCAATACTTGTTACAGAGCTTGGGATCGTAACGGAAGTCAGACCGCCGCAACTAGAAAAAGCATTCTGTCCAATACTTGTTACAGAGCTTGGGATCGTAACGGAAGTCAGACCGCCGCAACTGGAAAAAGCATCCTGTTCAATACTTGTTACAGAGCTTGGGATCGTATAGTTACCTGATTTTCCGGCAGGGAACCTGACTAAAGCCGTTTCATTTTTATTAAACAATATTCCATTTTTTGATGAAAAGTAGTAATTACTTGCATCTACTGAAATAGAAGTCAAACTACTACAGTCCTTAGTCTTGGGAGAATCTGCCATAGTAGCAGGAAGAGATATAGAAGTTAAACCGGTACAGCCCTGAAGAGCATTTTCCCCCATTAGCCTCACTATATAAGTAATTCCATTATAAGTAAAAGAAATAGGAATAGTAAGATTTCCGGTATATCCGGATGGACTTGGAGCAACACTAGCATGATAGCCATTGTATTGATCGTAGATTAATTCATAATAAATGCCATTTACCAGCGTAGCACTCCATGCCTGCGTGCTTATCAGCAGGCAAATGGTTAATAAAAGATGTTTTGTTCGTTTCATGATTTTTTAAAATTAAATTGTTAAGTATTTATTTCCATAATTTTATTATCTCTTTAATCTCGTGCGCGAGATTCGTTTCTTTTATTTTTCCATCCGCACGCTTTACGACAACTGCCCGTAGGTGTTTCAGGTCAAAAGGCATTTGATGTCCTTCTTCATGTATTAATATCCATTCTTGTGTAATAGATTCTTTTTCCCAACTTAAAGCATGCAGCATACCGGCTTCGAAAAACACATTCAGGTTATCTACATATTGTGTTCCTTTTTTTTCGTCTTTTTGCTCTTCGGATAGATAGACTATGGCATATTTGCAAGATGTTATTTCATTTGCCAATTGGTTATCTATAATACCGGGCTTTCGCATCTTGTTCCAAAACACAGGGGCTAATTGATCTTCTTTATCTCCCAGCAACCCTTCAATTACAGACATAACCTCATCATCCTTGCGAGCAGGAAAGGCTACAAATACTTTCGATTTATTGATTAAATTTTCGATAACAGATGATTTTGTTATTAAATTATCCATCATGCGCATAAGATGCTCTTTTTTGAATTTATTAATTTTAAGCATATAGATATAAATGGCAACAATGTTGGAGATGTCTTTAAAAATGCTTTTTAATTCGTCATTGCGTACAAGGTACTTTTCCGACTCGAAATTGATAAATCCGAACGGGCGGGGCATGCCCGGCACTTTCAGCGGAATAATAATGGAGGTGCGAATGTCTTTACCTGTCTCGCAATCCCAATAAGGGGGAATATCTTCGGATTTCGACCAACTGTCCACATATTCAATTCCTTTTACGGATTTCAAAACACTTTTATCTTTGGCAGTTATCCACATACATTTGTTTTGGTCAAACGCATAGGTAGTTTGCCCGGTGTACTTGCTTTCTGTTGTACTCCCTTCTTTGTACTTGGGGTTATGTATGGGCACTGTGGTTTCGTTATCTATCTGATAGTTGCTCCATACGGTTGTAAGTTGCCGGTCGCCAAACTGGTTGGGTTTGTCTTCAATTTGAACCTCATAAAAGGTCATGCCGAATAAATCGACCACTATTTTTTCGAGTAAGTTCATAAATTTTAGTTCGTCAACATCGTCAACAGCAGTATTCAATATCGACACTAAATTTTTTAATTGATTGGAAAAATCTTTGTTCATAGTTATTATTTATTTAGAATTAGTATAAACACAAAAAGCCCCCAACCGAAACCCGACGCTTCGACTTCGCTTGGTTACTGAGCCTGTCGAAGTACTGCGACCGGGGAGGGGAACAGCAAACAAATGACAGAGTGAAAACAGTTGAGGTATGGTTGTGAAAGACAACGCCCCTTCCCTTGTGGGGGAGGGGAAGGGGGAAGGGGTATTTTCTTACAAAAATTAGTAAGGAATTATTTTTTATAAAAGAATTTTTTGGTAAATTACGCGCACCTGTGTGTGTGTGTGTGTGTGTGTGTGTGTGTGTGTGTGTTAGCAATAATTTGCGAGGTATGCAAATTATAGGGGTAGAAAGCGGTATTTTTTAGGATAAATAACATAGATATTTTTGATTGTTAACACAATGCAAATGTAGTATTATTTTTATAAAAACAAATAGTTGGGGGAGATTATTTTTTGTGGGTGAGGGTATCCGAATGGGGCACGCATTTGTAGAGCCGCGGCGTGGTCGCTGAGCTTGTCGAAGTGCGCCACGGCACGACAACCGACACCGACCAAACAAACAGAAACACAAAAACGCAG
This sequence comes from Paludibacteraceae bacterium, assembly GCA_031553685.1. Classification (GTDB taxonomy): domain Bacteria; phylum Bacteroidota; class Bacteroidia; order Bacteroidales; family Paludibacteraceae; genus JAFGVL01. Next base: position 90,846 of record JAVBLE010000011.1, read on the forward strand.
GCAATCACAAATTAAAAGAAAGAAGGGGCCGCGAGGGGGAAGC
>JAVBLE010000076.1:0-17916 GCA_031553685.1 Paludibacteraceae bacterium
CCAGATGCCCTCCCTACACACACACCATATATCTATATTTTACCACTACCACCAAACCATACACCCCACCCCCCCACCCTCCCCCTCCCCCCCCCCCCCCCCCGCCCCCCCCCCCCCCCCCCCCCCCCCCCCCCCCCCCCCCCCCCCGCCTCTACGGTGGTTCCTATTTTAGTTATAAAATATCTGCCATATAGAATGGATGCAAAAATTTAAACAAAACGCTTATTTTCAATTCAATACAAATTCTTGTCATTGGTAACTACAAATTAGACAGGACGGAAGTAGATGGCGTTGCATGCAACACCGTTGGCGCAGATTTGCAACTTGTGCCTTTTTATTTATATCAGGCACGAGTTACAAACTAGCACCAGAGGGAAATAGGCTCATGGTGGGGGACACACCCAAATGGTTTTCTTGGTTTTAGAAAGAAACAGGGCTTCGCTTGTGGTGCGAAGCCCTGTTGTATGGATGGTTATAGGGATTGTTAATTTCTTCTGTTTAAGAAAATCATAATGTAGTAGAGCAGGGTAGCGAGCGAGCCCAACGCGGCAACCACATAGGTGTAGGCTGCAGATCGGAGCGCGCCTTCGGCTTTGCTTTCGGTTTCGATATTGGTAATGCCTGCTTTACTTAACCATGCTACTGCGCGACGGCTGGCATTTATCTCGACCGGCAGGGTTATGAAGCTGAATAAAGTGGTAAGGCTATATAAAACAATACCTACTAAAAGTAATGTAGTGCCCAATTGGTTTACAAGCAGGAGACCACCCAGAATGACCCACTGCATCCAGTTGGACGAAAAACTGATGACGGGCACCAGCTTCGAACGCATGGTAAGGGGTGCGTATGCATGGGCATGCTGCACAGCGTGACCGCACTCGTGTGCGGCTACAGCAGCGGCGGCTACATTATAGCTGTTGTAAACGCTTTCGCTCAGGTTCACGGTTTTGGTGAGCGGGTTGTAGTGGTCGGTCAGGTGTCCGGGTGTGGAGGTTACGGTTACATCGTATATACCGTTGTCTTTGAGCATTTTCTCGGCAACTTCGCGTCCGGTGTAGTTGAGTGGAACTTCGGAATATTGTTTGAATTTCCGCTTCAGGTTTGCCGACACCAACCAGCTGGCTATGGCTACGGCTCCAAAAATAATCCAATAAAAAATATATGGATTGTGCATTGCTTGTGTTTCCATGTTTTTATGATGAAAAAATTAAGTTGTTATTTACAACAAAAAGACTTCGTCATGTCGAGTTTGTCGAGACATCGCAAAAGACTAATAAATTTAGACAAACAAGGCAGATCGTAGTATTATGTGATATCTCCACTTCGCTCCTCGTATCCTCCTCGCTTCGGTCGACATGACGATTCTGTTTTTGTTAGTAATAGCTATTTGAATTAATATATTTATTTACAACAAATAAGTATGCGTTTTGTTCATGTTCATTCATACTCTATACCTCATACCTCTTAATTCCGAATTATTGTCTGCGCCCTGTCCGGACCTACGGATACTATATATACAGGTACTTGTAATTCTTTTTCCAGAAATGACAAATAATCTTTGAATGCCTGCGGAAATTCGGCTTCGGATTGCATTTGGGTCATGTCTGTTTGCCAGCCTTCGAGTTCGTGGTACACAGGCTCTACATCATCGTTAATTTCGTATGGGAAGTTTTTTACCATTTCGCCGCTGATTTTATAGGCTGTGCAGGCTTTTATCACGGGAAAAGCGTCCATCACATCACTTTTCATCATAATGAGCCGGGTAACGCCGTTGATCATAATGGCATAGCGAAGCGCTACCAAATCGATCCAACCGCAGCGGCGCGGACGACCGGTTACCGACCCGAATTCGAAGCCAAGTGTGCGCAGTTTATCGCCTGTTTCGTCGTGCAATTCTGTTGGGAAGGGTCCGCTGCCTACACGCGTACAATAGGCTTTGAAGATACCATACACTTCGCCGATGCTGTGTGGCGCTACGCCCAAACCGGTACAGGCGCCGGCGCAAATGGTATTCGACGAAGTTACAAACGGATACGAACCGAAATCAATATCCAGCATAGTTCCTTGTGCGCCTTCTGCCAAAACAGACTTGTTTTCGGCTAAATAACTATTTATTTCGTACTCACTGTCGATAAATGTAAATTGTTTCAGTTTCTCAATTCCGGCAAACCATTCTTTTTCGATCGGTTCTAAATCGTATGGAAAATTGTGTTGAGCCAAAATCGTTTTATGTTTGGCAATAGCAGCTGCATATTTTTTATCAAAATTGTGCAAGATATCGCCCACGCGCACACCGTTCCGGCTCACTTTATCAGTGTAAGTAGGTCCGATGCCTTTGCCGGTTGTACCTATTTTGGCGTCGCCCTTGGCGGCTTCATAGGCAGCGTCGAGCAAGCGGTGGGTGGGAAGGATAAGGTGCGCTTTTTTAGAGATAAACAAGCGTTGGGTCAAATCGTGCCCCGAAGCCTCCAAAGCCTCTACCTCAGCCTTAAACAACGCAGGGTCGAGCACTACGCCATTACCGATAATATTTTTCTTGTTCCCCTGAAAAATGCCCGAAGGAATGGAACGAAGCACATATTTTTGTTCTTCAAATTCGAGCGTGTGTCCGGCATTAGGTCCACCCTGAAAACGGGTTATCACATCATAGTTCGGTGTAAGTACATCTACTACTTTACCTTTGCCCTCGTCTCCCCATTGAAGACCCAGTAAAACATCTAATTTTTTCATCTTTTATTACACAAGAAAATAGACCGACCATTGATAATCAGCCTATTGATATTTCAATTTTTAAATCGTAAAGGTATGATTTTTAATATATAAAACGACAAGAAGTTATCAACAAATCTTTTTTAAAAGCAAAGATTAAAAGACATAAGAACAAAGACTCTTTAAAAGCCTTCTAATCTTTGCCTTTTGTCTTATATCTTTTGTCTTCAAATTTCTAACTATTTCTTACATTTGGCACAAAGCCCATATAAATATATTGTATAATGCGAGGCTTCAAATCCCCGCAAAGGCTTGTATTTCAATATGCTTTTAATATGATTGTCCGTAAATTTCTTTACCGATCCGCACCGGCTGCAAACCAAATGATGTAGATTGTGGTTCAAATGCACTTCGGGCAACACCTTTTCATACTTCACCGTTTGCCCGAATTGCAGCTTTACCAGCAAATTACACTTCAACAACAACCCCAGCGTATTGTAAATAGTAGCACGACTAACCCGGTAATTTTCAAGCAAAAACGAATTAATTTGTTCAAAATCGAACGCCCCGTTCTGCTTCGAGATATAATCAAAAATCATATAACGCTCCGGCGTTTTCCGGTGTCCGTTTTGCTCCATATAGTTCGTAAAAATGCTGTGAGCAGCCTCTATGCGAGCCTCTATACTTATGTCTACCGATTTAGGCATACCAAAAATGCACTTCGTTAGTTATTTCCTCAAAAATATATCTTTCTCCCCGAAAATCCGAATTTTTAAACCCATTTATTTTACTTAAAACAAAATGAGCGCCCGCATTATCCTTCCGGCAAAGGAAACGAAGAAAAACCGACATCGAATTAATTAACTCAAAATCAGAACTTTTCACCAAAGGAACAATCCAATCAGCAATCCCCTGCAAATCCTCGTCCGAAAATCGTTCGACCATTCGCGAAGCCGCCAGCAAGCCCACAATCCGGGAATATTTCCTGTCTGAAAAAATATTCGCCTTAACCACATCAATAGACAAATTGCACTTAACCAGCAAATTAAAACTCAACTGTTGTGCCACCTCCATCGTTTCAATTTCTCGAATCCATCGCTTGGCAATCGTTTCCGAAAACTCTGCGGGCGGCAGCAACATCGTCGCCAAAATCATCATTTCCCTTACCCGCATACTCCACAATCGCTCTGCCAGCAGCACATCCGGTGCAAACCGGCTCGCAATATCCTTAATCTGCGGCAACTGCAAACCGTAATTTTGCCGGTAATGCACGCCCGCCGTCTCCATATTTTCGGCAGCTATCCCATTCATCGACAAAAAGATATAGCGGCGAATCCGTTTCAAATCCGCCTCTACCATTTCATTGCATGGAAAATATTGCCTCATCGCTTGCACAAAAAAAAAGAAAACATTACCTTTGCCGCGCAAAACACGGTAATCGTAGCTCAGTTGGTTAGAGCGTCGGATTGTGGTTCCGAAGGTCGCGGGTTCGAGCCCCGTCTTTTACCCTTACAAGTGCGAAAGTACGAAAAACAAAGCACTTACAAAAGAATAAATGTCTACAAGAAAGTTTTTAACTGTATATGTAGACATTTATTTTTTCTCAAGCCAAAGAGTTTTATTTTTAAAAGTTAGTGTCGCAGCGAACAAAAAAAAATGAACCTATGGCACGAAAATCAAAACAAATTATTTTGCCACATCTCAACGACTGCAATGGAGATGTGACAAAGAAGTGGTATGTTGAATACACAGTTCAACACCCTCAAATCTGCACACGGATTTATGACGGCTTTGAAAAGCTTTCTTCAGCCAATCAGCGTTATGCCTTCGCTGACATTCTAATACAAGAATATACAGACAAACTAAATTCCGGATGGCGACCCTATTCGTTGCCACTGGTTGAGTATGAAGATGCCCTGGTGTATCCTGATTTAACAAAAATGTTTTAGTACATGACAAAAATTAATAGAACAATACAAAAGCAATAGTAGTAACCAAGCAATTTCTGATTAATCGGATTTACGACTACTAAATGTATTTTTATTTAGTATTTGAGATTTTCGATACTTTTTTGTCGTACGGGAAATATATTGTCAATTTGTTGTGTTTTTTTGTAATCTGCTAAGATTTTTTGTCGCAAACTTGCGTGTTTTGTCAGAAAGAGTTACCTTTAAAGCAAATTTATTCTATAAAACTTAAACAATCATAAATGAAAAAGTTGCTTGTATTTTTATTCGTATTTTGCGCCACAATAGCTTCGCAAGCCGAAACAGTTATCAAGGAAGTTTTGGTAGCCGGTTCGCTGTACGAAATGTTGTTGGAAGACTCTATCCCAACCACTTCGCTTGTTATAACCGGAGAAATTAACCGGAACGATATGGCTGGTATCAGTTATTATTCGCTGCTGAAAAAATCGCTGATGACGGTTGATTTGAGCAGTGTAAAAATCGTTGACGGCGATTCAACAGCCATTCCCGACAGCGCTTTTTATAAAGCCGCTTACATTGGTTCCATAAAATTGCCGAAAGGAATAAAAAGTATTGGTAAAAATGCCTTTGAAAACTGTGTAAAACTACAATCGGCATCTTTGCCCGAATCGCTCGAAAAGATTGGAAACAACGCTTTTATCAATTGCATTAAATTGCAGGAAATGGAATTGCCCAAAGGCGCTACCAATATCGGACAAAAAGCTTTCGCGGGTTGCCGCAGTTTAAAATCAATTTTACTTCCTGCCGGATTAAAGAAAATTGACAATGAGATGTTTAAAGGCTGCGAAAGCATCACTATGATAGGCATTCCCAGCACAGTCGATTTTATCGGGAAAGAAGCCTTTGCGGGCTGTATAAGTTTAAGCGCCATATTGATACCCGAAAAGGTAAAAACCATTTTAGCCGGTGCATTCAAAGATTGCGAAAGCCTGACAAGTATCGAAATACCAAACACCATTGTCAAGTTTGAAACCGCCGAAACCTTCAAAGGTTGTGCCTCATTAACATCAATGATACTCCCCGACGCAACTCTCAGTATCGATGAAAATGCGTTTTGGAACTGCCGCAGCATGACTTCCATCACCATCCCGCGCATGACCAGCAAGATTAAAGAAGGGGCTTTTGACGGTTGTGGGGCTTTGACTGAGATTTATGCCAAAAAGAAAATGCCGATTAAACTGGACAAAAATAAAATGGTGTTTCAATTTGTAAACAAAGCGAATTGTACGCTTTATGTGCCGGTTGACTCGAAAAAAGAATATAAAAAAGCGGCTGCGTGGAAGGAATTCTCCAACATTGAAGAATACAACTATCCAAAAGCGCTTCCGGCTAAGAAATAATGTATTTTTCCGTTTTTTTTACCTGCAATGTCAGTTCAAATAAAAGTTACGCTTTCTGTACTTAATCTGTTTTGAGTTAAAAAAAACGCAGTTTGTCATTGTGGCACTGAATCAAGTTCAGCAGACCTGCAATCGCATAATAACCATTAATTGCTTTATGGGCGATACCGCGTCATACTTCGACTTCGCTCAGCAACCAAGCGAAGTCGAAGTACAGCAACCGAGCGCGGTATGACAAATCCTTTTTTTACAATACTAAAAGGTATAATTCCGATAAAAAATAATTGTATGACAGGCTTGCTTTTAGGGTCATTCAATCCGGTACACAACGGACATTTGGCATTAGCAAAAGAATTATTGAAAAGTAATAATTTTGCCGAAATATGGTTTGTGCTCAGTCCGCAAAACCCGTTGAAACAGCAAGCCGGCTTACTTAATGACAATATCCGGTTGCAAATGCTCGATTTGGCTTTAGAAAATGAACCTAAACTAAAATCGTGCAATATCGAATTTTCGCTACCAAAGCCTAATTACACCATAAACACATTAGCCGCTTTAAAGAAACAGTATCCCGGCAAACAATTTTCAATAATCATCGGAGCAGATAACTTAGCCATCTTTCATCTATGGAAAGATTACGAAATTATTTTGAATGAATATCCCATTGTGGTTTATCCCCGGCAAGGAACCGACTTGGAAACACTGAAACAAAAATATCCGCAAGTATCAACGATTGAAGCCCCTTTATTTCCGGTCTCTTCGAGCCAGATCAAGCAGCTTTTATGCGAAGGCAAACCTGTTGTAAATTATTTACCAAAACAAGTAGAAAAATTTATAGTCCAACACAAAATATATCAATAATATCATGATAACACTCAAAACCACTCTCGGCAAATTAGAACTGAAAAATCCCGTTATTATAAGCAGTTCGGGATTAACCAACTCGGCAATCAAAAACCTGGAACTGGAACGCGCCGGAGCCGGAGCCATTGTCCTTAAATCGCTTTTTGAGGAACAAATGACGATGAATACCGAACAACTGCTACAGTTGAGCAATTATACCGAAGCCGAAGACTATATTAGTCAATACATACAATCCGAAACAGTCGGCAATTACCTCCAACTAATACGCGAAACAAAAAAAGCCTGCACAATACCCGTCATTGCCAGCATAAACTGCTACCGGCAAGGCGAATGGATAAAACTATCCAAGCAAATCGAAGAAGCCGGAGCCGATGCTTTGGAATTGAATATCTTTATGTTCAATATGGATAAATATTTGGATAGCAACAAGTTTGAGCAATTCTACATCGACATACTAACCGCTGTTTGTTCGGTAGTGAGTATCCCTGTTTTTGTCAAAATCGGTCAACAGCTAACGAGCCTTGTCTCCATGTCCGAAAAGCTCAAGGCAGCCGGAGCTGCCGGTGTTGTAATCTTCAACCGGTTCTACCAGCCGGATATCGACCTGCACACCATGACTATCAAACAAGGTGAAACATTTACCTCGCCCCACGATTTTGCCAACACTTTGCGCTGGACAGGCATCATTTCGGGCAAAATAAAAGATTTACCCATAATCTCTTCTACTGGGATACACTCGTGGGAAAACGCCACAAAAGCCCTGTTGGCAGGAGCACAAGCTGTGGAAATTTGCAGTACGGTATATAAAAACGGAAATGGTATCATCAGTCAAATTAATGATGGCATACAGGAATGGATGACCGAAACCGGATATTATACTCTGGAAGAATTCAGAGGCAAGCTTAACAGCCGCAACATCGAAGACCCTACCTTGTTTGAGCGAACACAGTTCATGAAGTATTATGCTTCAAAATTTTGATACCTGACAAAAATAAAAGAACGGCATTGTTGAATTAATATAGTTTTTAAAGTTGTTGTCATTGCGGGCTTGACCCGCAATCCCCTATTGATAGAGAGATGCTGAAACAAGTTCAGCATGACGAAAAACGAGAAAATCTATACTAAATTAACAATACCAAAAGAACAATACAAAAGCAGTAGAAGTGCCGTCATACTCACTGCAACGCATGACGATACTATAGTTTAGTTTTGTCTTGTACTAAAATACAATTTAACAAACAACGGATATGCAAAAAATAATCTTTATGTAATGAAGAATATACTACAAAGAATAACTTTATTTGTTACATTGATATGCTTTACGCTTGTCGCACAGGCAAAAAGTCCCAATATTACGATAATTAATGTTAATACCCAAAATGCCGATTGTTACTTTTCCGGCAAAATCACAGTCAAATTAGATGGTATCGATTATAGCACACTGGGCGAAAATGATCAATTTACTTTTTATGTAGTTGAAGCGGGAACAACTAATTTGAAAGAGCATCATTTTTCCTCCAATCAAGCAAACAGTAATTTGGAATTTGCACTCGAAGGTTACAATCCGGGTAAATACGAATTATATTACAGTATTTGGATCAATGGGGTTGAATATGAAAGTTATATTGGCAATGCTACGGTAGGCGGTAATTATTCTCCTCTTATTGTAACTCAAACATTGGGTAATAATACAACCATGAGCGGTACTCGCCACACGCTCGGTTGCAACCCCACGGGACGCATTCAGTTTGCTATTTTACAAGGCAAGTTTCCATATACTGTACAAATTTTCAAAGATGGTCAGCCTTTTCGCACCGATGTATTCAATGCTCCTATCCATAACGGCAGCGACCCCTCTGCCGCAGATTACCGCGATTATTACGACATAAACAATCTTCCTAAAGGCAATTACACCTTTATGATGAGTGATGTCTGCGGTTATCAGGTTAAATTGCAAGATGCTGTTAAAATTGATGAATTAACTTGTTTGCCGAATTTTGTTTCAGAATCTGTCGATACAAATAACAGCAAAATAAATTTCAGCTTCCCCGATAAATTTTTCGACGAAGTAAAATACGATAAAAACATTGCCGACTGGCTCGAATTTCGCTATAAATCCGAAAACGGAATGTGGACTTCGTGGCAGGATTACACAAAAAACATTTCGGAAAATATAGCCAACATTGGAAATATTTATGGAACAAAATACTCTTTCGAAATGCGTGTCAAAGGGTGTACAACGCCGTTTTGCACCAACGATATAACTATAACCAAACCGGTTACGCCACCACCACCTTGTAAAGAAAATAAAGATGTTTCGGTATCGCTAATTCCCAAACAGGGTACAGGCGGATTCTTTTGCCCCTGCGAAGGAGGCACATCAACACCTGATTACGAAGATGAATATATCATCAATCTTGGCTATACTATATGTCAGGCTGCACTGCCACTAACCTATCAAGTGTATGACCAAACTGCAGGAGTGATGTTTGCCACTGCCTCAACAGCTGCTTCCGGAGGATACCTGGAAAAGAGAATGCGTACTCTTGAGGAAGGACATACTTTACATATCACCTTGAAAGATGCTGTAGGCATGGCATATATTGACACTCTTATAGTTGTGCCTACGCCCGAAAAACAGCAATACACGCCACCCACTCCTTTAGTATGGGCAGGCGGATATGAACTTACCGGAAAAGGGTGCGACATTCCCACCGGTAGTGTCGGCATTATTCTTAACTGCCGGACTGTTCCGGCAGGAACAAAAGTAACATTAATCCAAGCACCCAACAATTATTCATTTACAGCAGAATACACAGGCACAGCAACCAACACATGGACAATAACAACGAATTCTTCCGATTTTATAATAAATACCGAAGAGTATCTTTGTGCCCGCAGACTGAATATGGTCTTTGATAATTTATTTCACTTTGGCACCTATAAATGGCAAGTTACCGATAATTCGGGCAGGGATACTACGGTACAATATACTGTTACAGACAATTTGAGGAAATACCGTGTAGCACAAAATCTATCATTTACTACAAAGAAAAACTGTCATGGAATGCTTTATTACCCGCAAGCACAAGTTGTTTCTTATATTTATAGTAAGCCGAACGATGTAAAAAATGAAACTACTAAATTCCGTGTTACTTTAGGTGATCCCACCGGTTACGAGATAAATGGCGGAAAAACAACAGTAGGCTTATGCGGACGCGATTCGATACTGATAACCAAACCCGGAATTTATACCATCGAGGCTTTTTATAACCCAAATTCTACCGCAACCGAACCGGATAATGATTTAAGGAGCTGTACCACATCGACCGAAACAATTATTTATGTACAACAACCGCTTGAGTTTAAAGAATATTCAGGCAATCTCTGTGCCGACCAAAAAACAGGAGAAGTATGGGGAAATATCAAAGCAACAGCAAAAGAAAATACCGGCTTACCGCCATATTCGTATTCTTTATACTGCGGAACAAAAACTAATCCCTGCAGGCTCTTAGCAAGCAATACAACCGGTGTATTTGAAAATATTATATCGGGCAGCGCCTACTTTTTTGTCCGGGTAGAAGACGCTTGCCACACGAGCGTTGATGTCGACATACCGCTTACCCCGATTATTATCTCCGAAATTATTTCGGGCGACCGCCAAGTGTGTACAGGCAGCGAAGCTCATTTATTGGGTAAAACAATAGGTCCAAGCAATTATGTGTCGTACCAATGGAAAGGAGCCGACGGCTTTACTTCCACCAAAAAATCAATAACCACCCAGCCGATTACCGAACCAACTATCTACTCGTTGGAAATTGAAGGATTTGGCTGTAAAAAAGTAGAATCAGTTACAGTAGAACCGGTCGATTTTATACAAACCTATTACGAAGACCTTATCTGTAAAGGAACAAATTACAGCGGCGATTATAGCAAGACCCTGCTGACAGGCAATTTGCCGGCTGGAATTTATAATTTTGATTCAGGCAAATTACCCGCTAAAGGCGGTTGTGACAGTACAGCTTATCTAAAATTACACATTATTGAAGAAAATGATGTAATAACTCAAAACAAGGTACTTTGCGACAATAAATTCCCAATCGTTTGGAACGACCTTATTTTAGGAGAAGGAACAGCGTGGAACGACACCACCTATACCTACTACGGCAACGGAAAAGAAAAAAACAGAACTTATACCTACAAGATAAAAAAGACAAAAGGTTGCCAGTATTACGAACAGCTAAACATGACCGTAAACCCCACTTATAACGACACGATCAAAGAAGTGCGTTGCGAAGGAAATCCGGTTCTGTTTGGAGGAAAATTATACGACAAAACAGGCATCTACACCGATTATTTCAACCTCGCAACTACCTGCGACAGCCTTAGTACATTGAATCTGACCATTAATCCGGTAAACAAAACAGAGATAAAAGATTCCATTTACGAAGGCCGAACCGGTTACAACAAATATGGTTTTCATTTCCCCGTGCAGCATCAAGTAGGCGAACTGCAAGACAGCCATCTGCTGCAAAACCGCTATGGATGCGACAGTTTGGTGGTATTAAACCTCTCGGTACTTTCTACCGAAGTATCCATTCCCGAAGGTTTTTCGCCCAATGGCGACGGCATCAACGATTATTTTGTAATAAAAAACATTGAACTTTATCCCAACAATCATGTTTTAATCCTGAACCGCTGGGGAAACAAGCTGTACGAAGGCAACCCCTATATGAACCAATGGGACGGGCGCAATTACGAAGGCGGCAATATCGGCACCGATGTGTTGCCCGTTGGCACTTACTTCTATATCCTCGACCTTGGCGACGGTTCGAAAGCGAAAAAAGGCTATATATACATCGCAAAGTAACGAATGAAGCATCAGTACATGACTATACTTTTCAAAAAAATAATTTGGGCGCGCCCCCGCCTCTCCCCCTTTCTCGGTTGTAGAGACGCGGAGCGCCGCGTCTCCACCCATGTCGGCGGGGTCGGGCTGTCCGCTGTACTCCTCGCTCGCATTCCTATCCGGTTTGTAGAGACAAGGCATGCCTTGTCTCTACCTGCATTCCCATTCCGTTCGCTGCGGGGTGCCGCTTCCATCCCTCGCGCATCCGCATACGCGGGTTGGCTCGCCGTTCTGTCATACATTAAACCAATTCTTATAATCCTGTTTTCGCTGTTTAGCTTCACAGCATTACACGCCCAACAGGAAGCCATGTACACACACTACATGGATAATACATTGGGAATAAACCCCGCCTACGCCGGTAGTCGCGACGCGCTGACGATAACCGCCCTGCACCGCTCACAATGGGTAGATTTTGAAGGTGCGCCCCGCACACAAACACTTACTGCACATTCGCCCGTTTATACCGATGCGGTCAATTTAGGATTATCGGTTTATAACGATAAAATAGGACCGGTGCACAACACAGCTGTTTATATCGATTACGCTTTCCGCTTCAACCTTACCGAAAAAAGTAAGCTGGCGCTGGGCTTAAAAGTAGGTTTCGATAATTATAATTTCAACTTATCGGCTCTGAAATTAGACACCGGCAACGACCCTGCTTTTATGGTGAACGATGGCGTTTTCTCGCCCAACTTTGGCTTTGGTATTTATTACAACCGGGAAAATTTCTACGCCGGATTGTCAACTCCTAAATTGTTGGAAAACGATTATGCCTATTCCGTTGCCGATAACCTTTCGGTCGAAAAACGACATTATTACCTGATTGCCGGCGGGATTATCCCGTTAAGCAGCGATATAAAACTAAAGCCAACCGGATATGTGAAAGCCGTTCAAGGGGCACCTATTGAAGTCGATTTGACTGCCAGCTTCCTGTTTTACGACCGGTTTCTGCTGGGTGCCATGTACCGCACAGGCGATGCAGTCGGGGTATTGGCAGGCGTCTATATCACACAGCAATTGAGCGTAGGTTATTCGTTCGACTGGTCATTTGTAAATACGACTTCGAAATACAACGACGGTTCGCACGAAATCGTGATTACTTATGATTTCATATTCAAGGAAAACAAAAAGATTCGTTCTCCGCGTTATTTTACGGCGTTTTAATGATAATAAATGAGGGCTTCACTTGCAGTGAAGGTTCCCCTTGATGGGGGAAGAACTCCCCGAAGTTGGGGAAGAACTCCCCGAAGTTGGGGAAGGGTTCCCCGTGATGGGGAAGAGTTCCCCGAACAAGGGGAAGAGTTCCCCATGATGGGGGAAGAACTCCCCGAACTTGGGGAAAGGTTCCCCATGATGGGGGAAGGGTTCCCCGTGATGGGGGAAGAGTTCCCCATGATGGGGGAAGAACTCCCCGAACAAGGGGAAGAGTTCCCCTTGATGGGGGAAAAATTCCCCGAAGCAGTAGAGACGCAAAATCTTGCGTCTCTACAACCGAAATGGGAATGCAGCGGGGACGCACTTCGACAGGCTCAACAACCACACCCTGATGAAATTTATTTGTGAATGAATATGATGTTTGTTTTTTGTCTTTATGCTAAATATTATAACTGATGAAGAAGGTTTTAATCATACTACTGTTATTTTCGCCTTTGTTTCTTTTTTCGCAATCGAAAAAGGAGAAAAGGGCTGAAAAATATTACGATAAATACAACTATGATAAGGCGATTGACAGCTACGAGGGGATTGACAGACTAACGGTTGAGGAGTTGCGCAATTTGGCAAAAAGCTACCGTAACCGCCACAAGTATATCGAAGCTGAGTATGTTTACAAGCGTTTTATCGACCTACCAGCGGCTACAATCGACGATTATTATAACTACGCCCTTTTGCTCAAAACAAACAATAAATATGGGCAGGTAAAAAAATGGATGGAGAAAATCCGCGAGAAGAAACCGGATGATTTGCGTGCCAAAAATTATTTTGAAACGGAAGATAAAGCGGCTTCCTGGCAGAAAAAGAATAAAGATTACCAGATAGAAAATCTCGATTTCAATAATGAGAACAGCGATTTTGGAGCTGTTTTTTATAAAAACAACACAGTCGTTTTTACTTCTACACGCAAGGGAAGCCGCCCGTTTCTGACGCGCGAATACACTTGGAACAAAAAGTCGTTCCTGTCTATTTTCGAGGCTGATTTGGACAAGGACAAACAGTTTAAGAAAATCCGGTTTTGGGATAAGAAACTAAATCAAAAGTGGCACGAGGGACCTATTTCGTTTTCGAATAATTACACATTTGCTGCATTTAACCGGAATAATTACTCCGATTCGATTGTAGATAATACCATACGCTTGGAGATATTTTTTGCCCGATGGGAAGATGGGAAATGGAGCGAGCCGGAGCCTTTCTACCTGAATAATCCGGCGTATTCGGTGGGGCATCCGGCACTGTCCGAAGATGGGCGCACGCTTTTCTTCGTAAGCGACATGCCCGGCGGGTATGGTTGTTCGGATATTTATTATGTGGAAAAAAATGCGGACGGTTCATGGGGTAAAGCTGTGAATGCGGGTATCGAAATCAATACCGAATTCAATGAAGAATTTCCTTATTTTGACAGTGCAAATTCTTTGTTGTTTTTTGCTTCGGATGGGCGGGCAGGACTTGGCGGCTTGGATATTTTTGTAACACCAAAAGCTCCTTGTTGCTTTAAATTCGACAAACCCGAAAATATTGGCGCGCCTGTAAATTCGCGGTACGACGATTTTTCGTTTGTTATTGATAAAAACCGGAAACATGGTTTTTTCTCATCCAACAGACCGACCGGCGAGGGCGACGATGATATTTACCGTTTCATTTTCAATGGGAATTATAAAAAATTGGAATTCGTTTCACCTCCGGCTACCGATCCTGCTAAGCAAGAAAAAATCTTGGACTATCACTTGCTTGTACTGAACGAAATGAGCAAACAGCCTATCGAAAAGGCAACCGTAACTTTGGGCAGCACGCGGTTGGAAACCGATTCTACAGGTATGGTTGCCAAAAAGTTGAAATCGTCTGTGCTGGCAACGGTAGATGCTATTGGTTATATACAGGCTAAAAAAATGGTTTATATGGATTCTGTCAGCGCGGTAAAAACGGATACTGTACAATTAGCTGTAGCAACGAATCAACAGATTGTACTGAAAAACATCTACTATGATTTTGACAAGTCCGATATTTTGCCCGAATCGGCTACGGAACTCGATAAATTAGTGCGGTTTATGAAAGATAACCCTACTATGAAAGTGGAACTGGGTTCGCATACCGACAGTCGGGGTTCGGATACTTATAACATCCTTTTGTCGCAAGCCCGTGCACAATCGGCTGTCAATTATATTATTTCCAAGGGAGTAAATCCGGATAATATTACAGCCAAAGGCTATGGCGAAACGCGCCCCCGCAACCGCTGTACCAACGGCGTGCCTTGCTCCGAACCCGAACACCGCGAAAACCGCCGCACCGAAATATTCATTTCGGGCTATGGCGCTGCCGAGCATACTGAGCAAACGAAAGGAAAATATTGACAGGGCTTGTACAAAAGCCTTTCCTATCTATCGGGTTAGCTTTATTTTCAATTAGTCAGAACTTCATTGGAGGTAAAACCCCAATTTAACTTAATGATATTGGGTAAAACCTTGATTTGAAAATACGATATGCTCAAAATCGCCCCAATCGCCGCTCAAATAATATCCTTTGGAATACTTGGGCACATGAAGTGTAATCTTGTTTAAATCGACCCCGACAAAAACCTTTTCGGCAGGCGGAAAAAAATCGTAACTATATGGATACAGGGCAAACAATTTTTTCGGATCGTCGGACAATAAATAAATAGACCGCAAACTGGTACAACCGGTAAACGAACCCTCTACAATCCGGTCGACCGTAGCCGGAATGGTAATGGAGTGCAATTTACGACAATTATTAAATGCGCCAATTTCGATTTTGAAAACCGAATCGGAAACCGTATATTCCTCTTTATCCATCGGACATCGAACGAGAATATATTTACTGCGGTATTTTTTCTCTATTTTGAATAATACACCTTCAATAGTGGTATAATTTGTATTTTTATCCGCCACTTTAATTTCTGCCAGACAATTATTAAACGCTTCTACTCCAATATCTTTTACCGAAACCGGAATTGAAATCAAATCCAACTGTGTACATGAGCTAAACGCTTTGGGAGCAATGCTTGTAACACTTTCAGGAATGTAATAATCACCTTTCATCGTGGTTGGACACCACAACAACTGGGTTTGGTCTTTACTGAAAATGACACCATTGGAAGCCGTAAAATTCTCATTTTTGAGAATTAAAAGGCTATCTGCCGTTACAATATCTGTGTCTGCTGCAATTACTGGTTTTTGGAATAATAAATTATTCGACCCTTCAAAAACCGTTTTATTCACTTTCAAAGTCTTAGGTATTGAAACCGAATCTAAATCATCGCAATAACTAAACGCCGAATTTCCAATTGATTTTAACGAAGTGGGTAGTTTAACCATTTTCAACGAAGCGCATCGGGCAAAAGCGCCATCACCTATTTTAGCCAATCCGGCAGGAAAATTAATGGTTTTCAAATCTTCGCATCGGGCAAAAGCATTATTCCCAATTTGCGTTAGCGAACTCGGGATAACAATTTCGTCCAACTTCCGGCAACGGTAAAAACAATCGTCCGAAATTTCTTTTATCCCTTCGGGAAGATTGATTTGCCGCAAATTCTCACAACCTCTGAAAACTGAATGTGAGATATTAGTAATAGATTCCGGCAACTCAATTTCTTTTAGTTTGATACAATTTTCAAAAACACGCGGATTTAAATAGGTAGCTTGTGCAGGAAGACGAATTGACTGTAAATTAAGGCAATTGGCAAAAGCCGAGTTACCAATTTCAGTCAAGGTATCGGGCAGTAAAATGGAAGTGAGAGAAACACAATTTTCAAAAGCCATATCCTCAATCGCTGTTACCGAAGCCGGAATATTAATTCCTTTGAGCGATACGCAACCTTGAAAAGCATTATTGCCAATATAACTGATCGAATCGGGCAAATACACCAATGGCAAAGAGCTGCAACCTTGAAAAGCATTATTGCCAATACTATTGATAAATGGCGGAAGTTCGACTGCGGTCAAATTCCGGCAATTCTTAAACAATCCGCCCGAAATAACCGTCAGCGAAATAGGCAATCGTGCCCAAACCAGGTTTCGACAACCCGAAAAAGCCCCGTATTGCAGTTCGGTAACCGATGGCGGCAAAGTAATATGTGTCAGGCTGATACAATTCAGAAAAGCGTCGCCCCAAATCCGTTCCACTGAATTAGGAATTTTCAGGTCGGTCAGGCTCCAGCAATTGCGGAAAGCACCATCGCCAATATCGTGTACCTCCTCTCCTATTGTTACGGTTTCCAAATTGATACAATTGGCAAAAGCGTCCCAACCTATGGTCATTACCGAATTGGGAATAACAACCGAAACCAACCGGAAACTATTCTTAAAAGCCGTTTCGCCAATTACTTTTACTGTGGAAGGAACTATATATGTGCCACCTCGTGTAGCGGGATAGCGCAATAATATTGTTGTATCAAGGTTGAAAACAACACTATCGGCGCTTATGTAAATACTATCGGGATTATATTGAGCGGTAGGCTTTAGTGTTTTCTTTGCAGCAGTTTGAGCGTATAAACCGAAGACAAAACAAAAAAAGGCAAGCACAAAAAAGAATTTCTTCATAACAACTGCAAATATAGCAAAATAATGGAAAACTTCCCGTCATGTCGAGCTTGTCGAGACATCGCAAAAGATGAAGCCATTAATTTAATGCGATGTCTCCACTTCGCTCCTCATACTTCGTCGCTTCGGTACCAATGACAAGAATTTGTATTAAATTGAAAATAAGTGTTTTGTTTAAATTTTTACAGATATTCGATATAGCAGATATTTTATAATCAAAATAGGAACCGTCGTAGAGCCGTGGCGTGCCGCGGCTTAAATTTAAGCAATATGATTCAAGATTGAATAAATCAGAGATGTAAAAATGATCTACATGCCCATCATATTTCAGAGCC
>JAVBLE010000038.1:0-13421 GCA_031553685.1 Paludibacteraceae bacterium
AAAAGAAGTTCCCACTACACAGGATAGTCTTCAGTACAAAGAATCGCACAATGACTTCCTTTGGCTGATACAAAGATAAATATTTTAATTTTTCGTCAAAAATAATTTGGAAACTAACACAGTACCTCCACAAGGTCGACATGACGGTCGATTTCTGGATTTAATCCTTAAGTTGACGACATTGCTATCACGCTTTGGAATAATCTTTGTCATGTAATAATTAACCTGTCAAAAAACATCAATCATGAAAAAAATACTTTTTCTATCCATAATAATCTCATTGGCAAGCGCAGCAACCGCCCAAACCGCCAACGAGATTTTGGACAAAGTGGACAAAAATATGTCTGCCAAAAACCGTGTGTTCGAGTCGAGCATGACTATCAAAGGCAAACGCACCACGCGCACAATCACTACCAAGAGTTACGCCGAAGGTACTAAAAAGTCGTTTACCGAATACCTTTCGCCCGCTGCCGAGAAAGGCACCAAAATGCTCAAACTCGACGGACAGCTGTGGATATATTCCCCATCGACCGATCGCACGATTCAGATTTCGGGACACATGTTGCGCCAATCCGTAATGGGCTCCGACCTCTCGTACGAAGATATGATGGACGACCGAAAACTAACCGATACCTACACCGCCACCCTGCAAGGCGACGAAACCGTGAACAATCGCTCCACTTGGGTACTAAGCCTCACCGCCAAAGTAAGCGATGTAGCCTATTACTCGCAAAAAATATGGGTGGATAAAGAATATTTAGTGCCTGTTAAACAAGAGCTTTATGCCAAAAGCGGACAGTTGCTCAAACGCATGACACTGACAAACATTCAGAAGATTCAAGGGCGTTGGTTTCCCATGTCCGTCAATTATAAAGATATGCTCAAAGATGGTAACGGAACCGATTTCGTCATGACCAAAGTACAATTCGACCAAGATATTCCGGCATACATTTTCACTAAAGCGGCATTGAAACAATAATGAACAATATTCGTCAAAATTCCCTGCAAGCATGGCTTTTAGCCACTCGTCCCAAAACATTGGCAGCGGGTTCGGTGCCGGTATTCGTGGCTTCGGCGTTGACTTATCATACGGGTGGGTTCCGGCTCGTTCCGGCATTGCTTTGTTTGCTTTTTGCTTTGCTGTCGCAGATTGCCTCCAACTTTAGCAATGATTATTTCGATTTTGCCAAAAAGACCGACGACGAAAACCGCTTAGGTCCGCCGCGCGCCGTAGCTTCGGGTTGGATAGCACCCAAAGCGATGATTATCGGCACAGGCGTTGTCATTGCGCTGGCTTGCTGCTTTGGTTTAGGATTGGTGTATTACGGCGGTTGGACAATGATTATTGTCGGTATCGTTTGTGTAGTGGCATTGCTAGCTTACACAGCCGGACCTTTTCCTTTGGCTTACAATGGATTGGGCGATGTGTTTGTGTTCGTTTTCTTCGGATTGGTGGCGGTGGTGTTTTCGTTTTATGTGCAGGCGGGATATTTTGAGCCGATGGCTTTTGTAGCAGGAAGCGCGGTTGGATTGGGCGCTATCAATATTCTGATAGTCAATAATTTTCGCGACCGCGATACTGACCGGCAAAGTAAAAAACGAACTACGATTGTTATTTTCGGAGAGAATTTTGGGAAATATTTTTATTTATTGAATGGAATAGTTGCCGTTTTACTTTGTTTATTCTTTCTAGATAAATCTTTCTGGGCAAGCGTCTTACCTCTTCTTTATTTGCCATTCCACATTACTTCATGGCTAACTATGTGTCGTATCTACAAAGGGAAAGAATTGAACAAAGTGCTTGGATTAACTGCAAGAAATTTAGTGATTTTTGGAGTGTTATTGTCGGTTGGACTTGTGATCTAAATTGCACAAATACCCCAATCTATATAAATCAAAGATAAAAAGACTTGGGGCTTTGCCTAAAATATTTCTTTTCATTACCAACCTGAACAATCTGAATTTAAGTGCAAATATTCTTCCTAAACAGAGTTTTTCAATACGGTTTCGTGTCTGAATTAAGCTCGAATGATTCCGTATTTCGGGATATTTTTCTTTCAAAATATTGTCAATAATAATCAGGTTCTTTAGACCATTTTCTGTTTTGGAAAGAAAACTCTCCGCATTTTCCAACCCTAAATGAATTAATGGATTATCAATATGCTGGATAATTATTTGATCTTGCAATAATTCTAATCCAAACAAAGTGTCCTCATGCCCATAACCCTCAAGCACAATGCTGAACTGCACCGTTTCAAAGACCGATTTATCAATTAAAAAATTGTTGCTGCAAAAGCCGAAATTTGGATTTTTATTTCGTTCGGCAGCAGGTTTCGACTCGCGCTCTACGCCGTATTTCCACCTTAAATAGGTATTGTCTGCCGGTTTATTATTTTCATAAGTTCGTCCGCCATAGCAAACTATCTTAGGAAGGCATAGCGGCAAATAATTCTTAATAAAATATGCCGAACTGACTGCCGAATCACAATCTAAAAACAACAAATAAGGATACTGTGCTTTTTCGACCAATAAATTCCGCATTTTCGAACGACCTATATTTTGTTCTAACTCAATATATTGACAATTAGAAAGCGAGTTTATTTTCCGGTTTTCAATTTCTTTTTGAGTAGAAGCGTCGTCTATTACGATAATCTCATAAGAAATTCGGCATAGTTCCGCCTGTTCGTGCAGCGATTGCACAAACGAAAAGCAGTTGTAATTATATGTTGGTATTAAAATCGAAAGCACTTCTGTAACAAAATTAATTTTCTATTGTTCAATGAGCGAATTAAATATCTCGACAAACCGTTCTGTTTGATTTCTACGCGAAAACTGTTGTACAAAATCTTTATTTACCGATTGATGTGTATATCCGGTTTGCTCCCATTCTGCCTGCTTTTCCTGTATAAAACATACTACCTCTTCCATTGTATTTGCAGAAAATCCGGCTTTTGCATCATTGATCATTTCTTCGATGCAAGCCTCATCATTGCGCACACACAAAACAGGCTTTTGCATGGCAAGATATTCAAAGGTCTTTGTCCCCATTATACCTCTCGGAGTACCAATTTCAGACGATTTGTTTGCCAAAAGCAATAATATGGAACTATTGTTAAGAATTTCGGGAATTTCCGTATTTTGTATATTCTTAAAACATTCTACATACAATGAAATTGAATATTTTTCGGCAAGCGTACATACTATCTTTTCCGATATCTTATCTACTAAATAAAAGTATATTCGAAATCGTTTTGGATCTATTCTTTTTTCCTCATGTAAATATCTTACTGCTTCAAACAACAAACCCGGATCTTTCAACGCTTGGCTTTCAATCCTTCCTGCATAAGTAATTACAAATTGTTTATTTACAACAGTTTTGGGGATAAACAAGTCGGCATCAAATCCATTGTAGATTAACTTCACATTCTTGTTGTATGCAGACAGCGTTTCCACATGCCAAGGCGAAACAGAAGTAACAACTTCGGCATTCTGCAAAGATTTATTTCTCTGGCGAATAATCTTTTTAGAAACAATGGAGCTTATAAAATCATTAACCATTTTCAACCCCAATATGCTTTTGCTAATATGTTCATTTTGTGGAAATTGTTCGACAATATCGCGCAAGTCGGCAACGAAAGGAATTTTATACTGCCGACTCAATTGGCTCGCTGCCGCTATGGTAAAGGTTCGGCAAGATGAGCAGGCAAGAATGAGTGAGATATTATTTTTTTTTATCTGGACACGCGCTTTTTTCTTGACAACCCAAGTTTTATAGTCAAAAAACAAATTGGTCAAAAACACAAATGCGTATTTTAATCGATTAGGTTTGTTACCTTTCCAATAATAATTGATGTAGGTTACATCATTAGGCGGCACCAAGTTTTGATAGATATTTTGCGGAAAATATTCGGTAATAACAATCGGATTCCATTTGTAATCAGGGAGATATTTACACAAATATCCCATTCGCGGAGCAAAAGCAGGAGGAAAAACATCGCACAATATCAATATATTTTTTATTTCCCTATCCATTCCGTAATATCCTTTTTCGACACGCCATAACCAACATCATAAATTGTTCCTTTTATATTGCAATACCGGCAAAAAGGCATTGGTTTACAAAGGAAATCTAATATTTCATTCATATTTTTTACAGTATGAATATCCATATAATCAGCCGAAGTCACTTCGAGATTTTTATTGAATTGTGCATTAAAATATTTTATATATGGAATAAGAGAACAAGTATATATCTTACCATTATCCAATGCTACACAGCGGTTTGCGCGAGCGCATCGCAAAAAACTATCGCGCGGATTTTGCTTACCCGTTAAGTCAAGCGGAACACATTCCATATTTTTAGGAATTTCGCGTGTGTTTCCATAAAAACTAAATGGCACACCTTGAGAAATCACATGATTTTCAATCGCATCAAAATCAAGTTTCACCGGATATTTGGTTACCACAATCCGGATTTTATTATGCCGGCAATTTTCCCAAAACTCGTCCGGTTGTTTAAGCAATAGCAAACCGTTGCTCACAATTGTTATTGGAACCGTCGGGAAATATTTACGCGCCACCTTCATAAATTCTGTAACTTGAGGGTGCAGTAACGGCTCTCCTCCCAAAAGCTGAATTTCCTCCATACACTCGCCGCCCAACGCCGAAAGTTGTGCACAATCCTTTTCGAACACATCGACTGAAGCAAAAACTTCGGGTGAAATTGGTGAAAAGTTATCACAACCCTTGCAATTCAAATTGCAATGATCTGTAAGATGTATATGCAACACAGGAATTAAATCCTTATGCTGCGTATTTCTTCCGGTCACTTTTCGAAACCATGGTTTCAGCGAACGACGAAAAAATATAAGTTTGCGTGGTATTATTCTTTTCATCATAAATAGAGATTTTTAGCTATTTCTCAAATAATCTATTACTCGAATATATAACCCTTTTAGATTGATTTTTGTTTGGGCAAATGAGTTATTGTGCCACAACAAATTCAGCTCTCCACCAAATTCCCGAGCGTTTTCTATCAAAATACAAAGATAATCAAAAGCCTCGTTTTCGGACAAATTCATATATCGCTCGCCGGTCAGGCTCACTTCCATCGCCGTAAGCGGGTGTAATTGCAAAGAGGAAACAGCAAGCGTTTGCGGATTAATCCATCGCACCGCACGCGAAGTGCCTAAACGGAAACCTGCCACATCGGCATATCCAAGCGTAAAATCGTCTGTAATTCCTGCTTCGACAAGCGATTGCATATCCATCGGATTTTTTATGCGTAAGAAATGATGGCGGTTATATTTGATTTTCACACCGGTTACCTGTTCTAGTTTTTCTTTTTCCTGCAAAATCAAACTGGACTCATCGCCCGACCGGTAACTGGCATGCAAGCCAATTACCGCATTTTCTTTTTTACAAAAATGGAATAAACATTGAATATCTTTCGACTTCAAATTATAGACAGGGGTATCATGCAAAGCTTTTTTGACAGGCGACTTGAAAAATAAA
The DNA here is from genome assembly GCA_031553685.1 of Paludibacteraceae bacterium. Classification (GTDB taxonomy): domain Bacteria; phylum Bacteroidota; class Bacteroidia; order Bacteroidales; family Paludibacteraceae; genus JAFGVL01. The sequence goes on from JAVBLE010000038.1 coordinate 5,515, forward strand.
ATGGTTTCGACCGGAACGGAAGTTTGTTCTTTTAATTTTTTATTTTCATCAAAAATAAAAGTAAAAGTGAAAAGCGGATCATTTTCTATTTTGCCGAAATATGACCGAAAAGCCGCAGGAATTTCATTTTTTTTATCTTTAATTGAACGATAAAATGCGCCTAAAAAACCTCGCAAAGTTCGATATTGAAAAGGATGATCTACATCATGTGTCAGGTAGATTTTACTTAGTTGCTGCTTGGGCTCGGCTATTTCGACACCTTGTTCTTTAAGAAGTCGGCGCAATAATCTACCATATTCATCCACTACAGGGCGATGTAAAAATCCGCGACGAAAAGCCAACGATTCTGTACCTAAAAATCGTCCATGTTTATCGTGTCCATCGGCACGAACCCATTCCTCGTAACCTGTAAGAAAAAAAAATGTTGAAGCAATTAAGTCGGCATACAAAATAATTGTATCGCCAACTTTTTCAATAATCGGTTCTCCATACAAGAAAGGAATTTCGTTAATAGTTTGGAGAGGCAAAGCCGGCAGTGAAACCGGTTTTCCGTAGTTTTCACTTTCAAAAAATCCGGAAGGAAAAATAACTATTTTATAGGTTGGAAACGCTCCTTTATCCGCTGTATATCCCACTGTTTGGATGAGATCTGAATTTTCAGGCACATCCAACAAAAAGGAAATCAGATAACGGATAAGCTCATTCATAAAATTAGAATAAAGAGTAAAGACAAAAGACAGAAAGAGTAAAGAATGGTTTAAAATGTCTTTACTCTTTGTTCTTTGATCTTTACTCTAAATATTATTTTCTTCAATTATTTGTTCATCGTCGAAACGAAGTACACGCCCTGGAAATTGTTGTAACCAATTCAAGTTATGGGTAGACATAATTACAGTTGTACCATCTTCGCGAATAGTATGAAGCAATTGCACAATTCCATTTCCTGTTTCGGGGTCAAGGTGACCGGTAGGCTCGTCGGCAAGAATAATGTCTGGCGAATTGAGCAATGCGCGTGCAATCACAATCCGTTGCTGCTCGCCTCCCGAAAGTTGGTGCGGCATTTTGTGCCCTTTGTTCGACATACCTACCTGCTTGAGCACATCACTGATACGAAGGTCAATATCGGCTTTTTTGCTCCATCCTGTAGCTTTGAGTACAAATAATAAGTTCTCATATACAGTACGGTCTATCAATAATTGAAAGTCTTGATAAACAATGCCCATCCGACGGCGCAAGCTTGGTATTTGTTTGCGCTTAAGTTTGAGCAAATCATAGTCAAAAACTTTGGCTTCTTCGCCCGATTCAATCGGTAATTCGGCATACAGCGTTTTAAGCAATGAGCTTTTCCCTGTTCCTACTTTTCCGATCAAGTAAAGATATTCACCTTTTCGGACTTCTAAATTTACATCTTTAAGTACTACCGTTTCGGCTTGCAAAATATTTACCGAAGTATATTTTATTAATAAATCTTTGTCTTCCATTATATTAAGTTCAAGGTTCAAAGATTCAAAGTTTGAAAATTAATTGTTGATTCTTTGAATTTTAAATCTTTGAATTTCTTATTTATGTCTTTTCTTCAATTCGCGTGCTAAATCTTCGAGGCGATACCCTTTCGAAGTAAGCAATACAATAAGGTGATAAATCATATCGGAAGCTTCGTACAAAAAGCCTTCGTCTGTGCCGTTAGTAGCTTCGATCACAGTTTCTACAGCCTCCTCCCCTACTTTTTGCGCCATGCGGTTTACACCTTTGGCAAAAAGTGAAGTGGTGTAGGAGCCTTCTGGTTTCTCGACAAATCGCTTGTCTATAAAATCCTGCAAATATTTGAGGAACATAATGTCTTCCTCGTTTTTTTCATTCCAACAAGTATCTGCACCTGTGTGACAAGTCGGTCCAACAGGATTTGCTTTTATCAGCAATGTATCATTATCACAATCAATAGCCATTGAAACCAAGTTGAGGAAATTACCGCTTTCCTCTCCTTTTGTCCAAAGGCGATTTTTGCTGCGGCTATAAAAAGTTACCTTACCACTCTCCTGCGTTTGTTTAAGGGCTTCGGCATTCATATAGCCAAGCATCAACACTTTGCTTGTTACAGCATCTTGAATAATGGCGGGCACTAATCCGCCTTGTTTATCGAAATCAATATTCATATTAGTAATGAGTGATGAGCTAATAGCTGTTAACTTATAAAAATCGTTGCAATTTGTCTAATTTTATTTCCCTTCTTCATACAATGTATCAGGGCAGAAATCAGCACCGTTATCCCAAGTAATTGTTCCAAAAGCAAGATGTACAGTTGCAAATTGTTTCAAATCTTGTAATTCTTTAAAAATACCCATTGTCAAATAGGGTTTTACATCAAATTGTTTATGCTCTCCGGTATCAAAAGTCAGCAATAGTTGATAATCGGCAAGCGGACTAACAGAGGTTACTCGCGGATTCATAACTTTTTATTTTAATGGTTCGATTTGAAAAATTCGCTCACCGGCAATCACCAACTCCCAATCGGCAAGTAATTCGTCTTTATGTATTACTATCCAAGCATCTACCAATTTTCTTTTGTTTATAGGAATTTCTCCTTCCAATACCGATCCATCAAGGATAGACACAACCATTTCATATTCTTGGTATTTCACATGAATGTGTGGAATATGGTGTTTCCGATTATCAAAATAATACATATTGATAATGATTCCATAAAACATTGAAAGTATTGCCATCTTATAAAAACCTTTTCAAGTTGTCTAATTTTATTTTTCCTTCGTAAATGGCTTTACCGAAAATAACAGCCGGCACACGGGCTTCTTCCAATTCTTCAATATCTTGAATGGAGCTTACGCCCCCACTTGCAATCAGATATAAATCGGGATATTGATTTAATATTTTCCGGTATAAATCAACCGAAGGACCTTGCAACATGCCATCTTTGGCTATGTCGGTACAAATAACTTTGTACACTCCTTTGCGTTTGAACTTGCCGATAAACGGCAACAGCTCTTGATTGGTAATCTCTGTCCAACCGGAAACGGCGAGTTTTTCGTTTTTTACATCAGCGCCCAAAATAATGCGTTCGCCACCATATTGCTTTACCCACGAAAGGAATATTTCTTCATTTTTAATCGCTATACTACCGCCTGTAACCATCGACGCTCCGCTATTAAAAGCAATACGAAGGTCTTCGTCGGATTTTAGCCCACCGCCGAAATCGACTTCGAGCGAAGTGTTGAGCACAATGTTTTCCAATACTTTATGGTTGACAATGTGTTGCGCTTTGGCTCCGTCTAAATCGACTAAATGAAGGCGACGAATTCCGGCTGCTTCAAATTGTTTGGCTACTTCGAGCGGATTTTCATTGTAAACAGTCTTTTGCGCATAATCGCCTTGCGAAAGGCGTACACACTTACCATCTATCAAATCTATTGCAGGAATTATCTCTATCATGGATTTTTTGTTGGACAAAAATACGGTTTTTTGTTGGTTTTACAATAATGAAATTACATTGTTGTATGGGCGTTGCATGCAACGCTTCTACATGCCCCTATTCTACTTCTAACCCCAATTCCGAAGCCAAACGGCGAAAATCAGGATTTTCGTTTATCAGCTCCTCAAAACGGTCGGAAGCAAAAAGCACTTTGCCATCGTCTTTCGTTTCATCAATACGAACTTGCATTTGCAAATTGTCATTTTGGAGATTATCGCTCAGATATTTCAAAATATTCTCACGGTTATTTTCGAGCGAATCCTTTTGGAATGAGTTAACCACAACCACCTCAAAAGCAAGTTCCGATTGTAATATCGGAAAATTGGGCTGCATGGCTTGCAAAAGGAAAGTATCGTCCTCAATGGTAGCAATAAATGCTTTCCATGCCTGCGAAAGTTGTTGTTGTGTAAAAGTTGTGCTGCGTTTTGCGGCAGCCGTTTGTGCTGTCGTTGCTTCGGTTGCAGGCTTGGCATTATTTATTGAGATGGAGCGCGGCATGGTGTGTGTAACCGGTTTAGGCACAGCGGACGGCGCAACCGCTACCAATTGTGGAGCCGACGCTATAGGCTGTGGAGCAACCAATTGCGGCGACTCTTTCTTTTCTTCGGGCGAAAATATTTTTTGAATTACAACCGGTTCGTCATCGGCAGAAGGGATTACATCATTTTTTTTTTGTCCGATTAATTGACATAACCGGATAAGTGTGATTTCGACCAACAGGCGTTTGTTTTTACTTTGCCGGTAGTCGAGATCACAGTCGTTGGTTATTTTCAACGCTTTATAAAGAAAATTGACCTCGCAGGCAGCCGCTTGTTTCTGATACGACGCCCCGATAGATGAACCAACTTCAAGTAACTCTACTGTTTTAGGGTCTTTACACACAAGCACATCGCGCAAGTGAGCCGCCAACCCCGAAGTGAAATGTCCGCCTTCAAATCCCTTACTCAAAATCTCATTGAAAATCATCAGTGATTCGGGTACATTTCCACTCAAAAAAGCATCGACCAAACGGAAATAATAATCGTAATCGAGCACATTAAGGTTTTCGATCACATCTTTGTAGGTGATATTCGTGCCACAAAAGCTCACCACTTGGTCGAAAATGGAAAGGGCATCGCGCATACCGCCGTCACTTTTTTGCGCAATAATATTAAGCGCTTCGGGCTCGGCAGTGATTCCTTCTTTTTGCGCTACATATTGAAGATGTGCCACCGTGTCGGAAATACTGATTCGGTTAAAATCGTAAATTTGGCAACGCGATAAAATGGTCGGAATGATTTTATGCTTTTCGGTTGTGGCGAGAATAAAAATAGCGTGTGCAGGTGGTTCTTCGAGCGTTTTCAGAAATGCATTGAAAGCGGCTTGCGACAACATGTGTACCTCATCGATGATATATACGCTGTATTTCCCGATTTGTGGTGGAATGCGCACTTGGTCAATCAAAGAACGAATATCTTCCACCGAATTGTTGGAAGCAGCATCCAGTTCGTGAATGCTGTACGAACGCTGCTCATTGAACGACACACAAGATTCGCAAGCGTTGCAAGCTTCGTGCTCCTCAGTAAGGTTTTGGCAGTTTATTGTTTTGGCAAAGATACGGGCACAGGTAGTTTTCCCAACTCCACGCGGTCCACAAAACAGGTAAGCATGTGCCAAATGATTAGTGGCAATAGCATTTTTGAGTGTGGTTACCAATGCGTGTTGTCCCACCACCGACCGAAAGGTGGATGGACGATATTTTAATGCCGAAACAATGAAGTTTTCCATAAAAAATATTAATTAGCAAATTAGCATATTTGATAATTTGCAAATGAAATACAAAAAATCAACTTAAAAACAGACTATTTCATTTACAAATTTGCTAATTAGCTCATTTGCAAATTGCATTTAGTTTCCGTTTGATATTCTTTCTTGCGGAATAACTGGTTTTCCTACAAAACGCAACAGGATTTGCGCCGTTGTTGCCACATCTTTTTCACAATAAACAGAAATGCGTTTCAGGTTCTTTTCCTTGTAATATACGCCTGCCACCTGACTTCCGTCAATATCGTCTTTTGGCGTTGGAATACCGAAGATGGCTGCTAACAGTTTGAGCGAGGTATAATTTTTAAAATCACCGAATTTCCATAATTCTAATGTATCCAACAATTGCACTTCCCAGGGTTTTTTGCCTGCTATGCGCAACATGGGCGGTAATGAGAGCCCATTTACCAACATGCGGCGACAAAGATACGGCACATCAAATTCTTTAATATTATGTCCGCAAAGAGAGTGTGTAGAAAAGTTTTTAATCAACATAGATGAAAACTCGGCTAACAAAACTTTTTCATCGTCTCCACAAAAGGACTTGGTGCGAAAACACATTTCACCATTTTGATAAAAAATAAATCCGACCGAAATACAAACCACTTTGCCGAATTCGGCGTAAATACCTGCTCCGTTTTCGAAGCATTCGGCAGGTGTCCATTCAATTGGATAGCGCTCGGGGCTTCGGGCTTGCAGGGCATGTGCCTTCTCAGTCCAAAGGTGTGCCATTTCATCCGGCAAATCGGCAAAATTGCCTACTTGCGGAACAGTTTCTATATCGAGAAACAGGATTTTATCTAATTGGATATCTAACACGATGAAAAAGATTTATTTTTTTGAATTACTTCCGATACAATAATAATCTATTTCTGCTGCTTTTAAATCAGTAACATCATAAATATTCCGTCCATCGAAAACGACGGCTTGCTTCATCGATTTTTTGATTACTTCCCAACTTGGCAGGCGGAATTCTTTCCATTCGGTTACTACTAAAAGAGCATCAGCATTGAGCGTAGCATCATACATGTCGGCTGCTAAATGTACTTTGTCATTCAAGTTGGGTTGGCTCAATTTCCGTTGAGTTTCGGGCATCGCTACGGGGTCAAATGCCCGGATATTACAACCTGCTTCGATTAGTTTCTCTATCAAGACAAAAGCCGGTGCTTCACGAATATCGTCAGTCTCAGGTTTAAATGCAAGCCCCCAAAGTGCAATGGTTTTTCCGGCAAGATTCCCATTGAAATGCTTAGATAATTTATCAAAAAGAATTTCTTTTTGTTTATCATTCACCGCCTCGACTGCTCGAAGCACCTGCATATCATACCCGTTTGTATCGGCAGTTTTGATCAATGCTTTTATATCTTTCGGGAAACATGATCCTCCATATCCGCAGCCCGGATACAGGAATTTAGTTCCTATGCGCGAATCACTCCCAATACCCTTGCGCACCATATTTACATCAGCTCCGACAATTTCGCACAAGTTGGCTATGTCATTCATAAAGCTGATGCGGGTGGCGAGCATGGCATTTGCTGCATATTTAGTCATTTCGGCAGAAGGAATATCCATAAAGATAACCCTGAAATTATTGAGCAAAAACGGACGATACAATTTAGTTACCAGTTCTTTGGCTCGTTCGCTTTCGACGCCTACTACTACACGGTCGGGACTCATGAAATCTTTTACGGCTGCTCCTTCTTTTAAAAATTCAGGGTTCGAAGCTACATCAAAATCAATCGACACACCTCGCTTGTCCAATTCTTCCTGAATGGCTTTTTTTACCAATGCTGCCGTGCCCACAGGAACGGTGCTTTTGGTTATGAGTAGGGTGTATTTATTAATATTTCGCCCAACGGTGCGGGCTACTTCGAGTACATATTTGAGGTCGGCGCTGCCGTCTTCGTCGGGCGGAGTACCTACGGCGCTGAAAACGACTTCGACATCGTGCAGGCAGTCGGTCAGGTCGGACACAAAGTGCAACCGTCCTGCTTTTTGATTGCGGCAAACCATTTCTTCCAATCCGGGTTCGTAGATGGGTATAATGCCGTTTTTCAACGATTCTATTTTTTTTGTATCAATATCTACACAAGTTACATCTACACCCATTTCGGCAAAGCATGTGCCGGTAACAAGCCCTACATATCCGGTGCCTACAATCGCTATTTTCATTTCGTATTAAATATTTTCTAAAAGATTACAAAGATAATTATCCTGAACGAACAAAAGAAAAGTTTCACCAAAAAGGTCGGTATATTGAGTAAATTGGTCGGTGCATCGACCGGAGAGGATGGCATGCCGGGCAAAAAGGTCGGAATTTTGACCAAAAGGGTCGGAGTGCCGGGCAAAATGGTCGACACATTGAGTAAAAAGACCGGAATACTGACCAAAAAGACCGGTGCACCGGGAAAATTGGTCGGCATAGCGACCAAAAAGGTCGGAATGCCGACCTTTTACGGGTCTGTTCATTAAACTGTGTGGGTCTGTTCATTAAACTGTGTCAACGGGGAAAGGTAAAAAAGAATAATTTTACAACCCTAACACAGACAAAAGAATGGACAACAAAGAATTTAATTACAATAACTTTGAGCAAGAAGCCATCGAACAACTTCGTCAAGGC
>JAVBLE010000027.1:0-5991 GCA_031553685.1 Paludibacteraceae bacterium
TTATTTTATCACCCCAAACCTCTAAAGGGGCTTCTGGCAGATACAAACAGCTCGAATTAAGCCAAAGTCCCCTTCAGGGGATTTAGGGGTAATAAAGAACTGATTTTTAACTCCATAATCACTTATTCGATATAATCTCTATTGAAAATAAATAAATTAAATGAAAAGTAAAGTGTTTTTCAAATTTATTTTCAATTATTTAAGTTCATTTTGTAAAATCATTTCCAAAGTCTTTTCATCTATTTTTTTAGCAATGATTTTTTTATCCTTATCAAGTAAGAATACTCCCGGAGTAGTCGAAACATCAAAAAACTGCCAATAATACGATTCGCGCATAGGATCCCAAGCATTAATCCAGTCGTTAAGTTTATGGGCATCCAAAAATTCGGTCCATTCCTTTTTGTCCACCAAATTATATATGCAAATCACCTGAAAACCTTTGTCCTTATACTTTTCATACACCTCATGGATTAATGGAGTTGTATGTTTACAATGCCCACACGAAGGTTCGAAGAAATAAAGCAAAGTTATCGGAGCTTTCACATCAAAAAGGTTGAATCTTGTGCCGTCATATTTGGTCAGTGCCAAATTGGCAGCCGTCATTCCAATCAAGTTGTAGCGAATCTTCTTCACCTCCGACGAAATATTTTTCATCAAAGTAGAATCAGCCCAAAAAGCTTGTTTGGGAGTCGAAAAATAATACTTGTCGGCAAGCGTTACCAACAATTTATCCATGCCCATCACCTTACTCTGTACTGAAAGGTTCATCATATAATTCGTCATCAATTCAAAACAGATCGAATCTTTTTTACTCCTCTCAATCAGGTTGATAGCCTCAGGAATAATACTGTCAGGTATCTGGAACAGTATTTTCCCGGTAAATTCATCCAAACTTCTGTTCAATATATTAAGCCTCCACGAACGGCGATCTCCCAAATCAAAATTATCCCAATAATGATTTTTAGCATATTGATAACGGGCTATAGCTAAATTTTTATCATTCGGGTCGCCGCCAATCAATTCTTTCGGATATTGCGGTGTAATCAGCGTTTTGACAAACAGTCCGAATATTTGCCCTTTATATTGTGCAGCCAAAGACTTTTGATACCCTTGTACTTCTTCATCCAGCTTTTTCATCTTCTCTTTTACAATATCTTCTTTGGTAGCATCACCTTTAGCCGCCTCTATTTCCTCTATTAATGCTTTCTGTTGCTTTTGTTTTTGCATCATATAATTAGCATACGATTCGAAAGCCTCAGTTTGGGGAGCTCCGGCAGCAATAAATTTCTTTTCAGCAGATGTCGTGTCAATTCTAACCGTTATTTTTTGCTCCGCGCCTACCAGCATTTCATAATAACGGCTTGGCGAAAAATAAACCAGATACAAACCCTCATCCAAAGCCTTTTTCTTTGTCAAAACGCCTTTCCCTTTCGAGTTTAAGTTCGTCGAATCAACCTTGTAAACTTTTCCATTAAAATAACCCGCCAAAAACACAGGCTCACCAGCCGATTGAGGAGCAGTAATGTCAATGGCGTAACCATTGTCGGTTTTTGCCTGTACAAATGCGATTAAAACAAATAAACAAGTGAAAATAAATCCAATTCTTCTCATAAATCGTTAAATAAAAAATCAAACATTAAATATCATTAGGGTGTGTCTACCCTTCCGGACTGGTTAGTACGCCGTTTTTACTGTGAAAAAACAATTCCGGTTTTCAACAATAATAATGCCAAGCCGAAAACCATTTATTCTTTTTTAGCACAATGCTCCTCAAAATCTTTCAATAACTTCAGCGTACGCAAAATCTCAGCCACATTCATCGCAAACGAAATAGCCCCATGCCCTTTAAACGGTGGATTTCCATCAAAAAGTTCATTAAGCGTCCCGATACAAAGTTCACTCATTTCGCTCTCAAAACCAATGGTCATTCGTTCCAAAAACGACAATCCGCTTTGACGATGGATTTTCAGATATGCTTCCGCAAAAGCCCCAATAAGCCATGGCCATACCGTACCGTTGTGATAAGCATAGCTTCGCTCAATTTCGTTGCCATAATATCCGGCTTGATAATAGCCACTTTTCGGGCTAAGTGTACGCAAACCTTTCGGAGTAAGCAATTCGCGCGTTACAATATCAAGAACCGACTTCTGCTGCGCCTTTTCAAGAGGCGAAAAAGCCAGCGACACTGCAAAAATCATATTCGGGCGCACCTCTTTATCCCTGAAATCACCATCCACGCAATCATATAAATAATTGCCATTCCAAAATATTTGCACAAATGCCTTTCGAGCCGTTTCAGCCTGATAGTCAAGAGTGTCAGCCGCAAATTCGTCATGAGTACGCATAATAGCAGCACCAAACTTCAAAGCATTGTACCACAAAGCGTTTATTTCCACCAAATAACCACTGCGCGGGTTCGTCGGGCGACCAAGAACAATCCCGTTCATCCAGCTTGCAGGGCTATTGTAGCCATTGGTATAAAGCAGTCCGTTGTCGTGCAAAAACAAATTAGAATGCTTTTGCTTCCGGATAAAAGAAAATATTTTACCTGTAATTTGTCCATAGCGTTCGGCGGCATTCTCAATCGAATCGTATGCAGCATATTGCTGTATCGCCCACAAAAACCACAACAATGTATCCGGTTTTTCTATCTCATTTATCTGTGAAGTATTTGGCTTTCCGGTTATAAAGTCTTCGATAGCCTGCACCGCAGTGCCCATTATCTTTTCGAATAAATCCACATTTCCGGTAGATAAAGTGATGCCCGGAAGCGCAATAAATTGATCGCGTGCACGGCACTTAAACCACGGATAACCAGCCATCAGGTAATGCCCGCAGTCAATCTTATTATAAAACTGTTGTCCGGCATTTTTCAGGCAATGATAAAAATCGAGGCGCGAAGTCCGTTTCGTAATCTCATCCTCATACATTGATTTAAGTTTTGTCGATTTGCTTTCGGTTGTCCCTGCCGAAAAAATAATGCTTTCGCCTTTTTTCATCGGAAATTCAAAATATCCGGGCACAAACAAATCTTCTTTGAAACCGTAACCCCGTTCTTGTTCCCTGAAATATTCAATTCCCTTGTACCAATCGGGGTTTGAAACAAAATCGACCTTTTTAGAAAATTGCATGTTCAAGGATGGATAATCTTTGTACAAGCACATCGAAATTCCATTGTCAATTTCCGTATAATCGCGGTTTATCATATTGTTTTCAACACAAAGCACATTTACACTGCGGAATGCCAGGAACGGTTTTAACCGGATTATAGTAGGCGAATGCGATTCGATCAAAGTATATTTTATTAAAATGCGGTTTTCGTGCGAAATAAAAACACGCTCTTTCGACAAAATAACACCACCCACACGGTAAGTCGTCTTAGCCACCGTTTCGATATTGAATTCGCGAATGTATGTATGCCCTTTGGGCGAGTAATGGTCGCCCTCATACTTGTGTATACCCATTTCAAACTCGGCACCATGTTGGATTACCGTTTCGTCGAGCGATGACAATAAAACATGGTTTTCGTGGTCGAACTCCGGAATTGGCACCACCAGCAATCCGTGGTATTTTCGCGTGTTGCAGTCGATAATGGTAGTTGCGCTGTATGCTCCCGACCGGTTGGTGCGAAGCATTTCCTTAGTCAGCGATTTTTCCAGATTAACCAACAGGTTCTTGTCAAATTTTAAGTAACTCATACAATCAGATGATTAATGGTTGATATGTTTCACAGAAAATGTTCCGAAAGATAAATAATATTTCATTTGTAATAAAATAAATATTTTAACAGGAATGAAATATTGCAATATATGTTTGTATTTCAATGTTTTGCTCGTTTAGCATATTTGACAGTAAATGTATTATCTTTGCTAAAAAATACATTTGAATATGAGAAAAATATTTTTCTTCCTGTTGCCGGTTATTTTGTTTATGAGCTGTCGTACCTCAAAAGAGCTTACTTCTCCACAACCGATGGATAAAAATGCAAAAGATATACCTTATACAATATTAAAAGGATATTTTTTAAGAAATACGCATATACATAAAGCCGGAGACGATGCGGAACTTTTGCTGGTAGATAATAAAGCGGCAATGGACGATTTGCTTGGCGTTGCCAAAACGATGAGCAATACAATTGACACACCTGATTTTTCGAAAAATACAGTCGGGATCGTTATTTGCCGTCCAACCAATATGAAGACAAAAATTGAGCTGAATTATGTGAAATCGTCAGAGAAAAACTTGTATATCTCTGCTGATGTCAGCCGGTATGAAGAACAATCATTTTTGGCGGCTCCGATACTTGTATTTCAGTTCCCGCGCCAAGAGGGCAGAACACTTAATGCAACTGTCATTACCAATACAATAGGTGAAAATAAATAGTTATTTTCCAATGATTTCGCCACTTCCCAAGCAAATTTCCGCTTTCGTGTCGTAAATCACGCCAAACTGTCCGGCAGCAATGCCTTGTTGCTTTTCGGCAGCGCGAATACGGTAAATATCGCCGATTTTCTGGAGCGTGCCGGCAGTAAAATCCGGCGTGTGGCGTATCTTAAACAGGCAATCGACCGTTTCGCCCTGTTCCACAGCCGAAAGCGTGTAAGCATCGGTTATATAATCAAAACCTTTGAGGTTAATTACATTTCCGTATTGCGTTTCGGGGTCGTAGCCTTGCGATACATATATTATATTCTCATCCACATCTTTTTTTACCACAAACCAAGGTCCGCCACTTAAGCCAAGCCCTTTGCGCTGTCCGATGGTGTGAAACCAAAAACCATTGTGTCCGCCCAATATTTTGCCGGTTTCAAACTCTATAATTTTGCCTTTCCGCTCGCCCAGGTATCTTTTTATAAAATCATTATAGTGTACTTTCCCAAGGAAACAAATGCCTTGACTGTCTTTGCGTGCCGCCGACGGAAGTTTTGCTCTTACGGCAATTTCGCGCACTTCGCTTTTGGGCAAATGTCCGATGGGGAACATAGAACGGCTTATTTGCAACCCGTTCATTTGTGCGAGGAAATAAGTTTGGTCTTTTACCTTGTCGGCAGAGGTCGAAAGGTAGGTTTTATTGCCGATTTCGGTAGTTGTAGCATAGTGTCCGGTAGCAATTTTGTCAAAATCCTTTCCCCAATTCTGATCAAAATAACCGAACTTAATCAGTTTGTTGCACATCATGTCCGGGTTGGGGGTAAGTCCGCGTTTTACAGCCTCGATGGTGTAGGCAACCACATTGTCCCAATATTCTTTGTGCAGCGACACCATTTCAACTTTTAATCTATAGTGCCGCCCAAGCCAGTTTACAATGGTCATATCGTCTTCGGCAGGGCAGTCGATGTAACCATGTTCATCCTCCATGCCGATTTTTATGTAAAAAATAGTTGGGTTGTAGCCTTGTTCTTTTAGCAAATGTACTGCTACCGAACTGTCTACACCTCCCGAAACTAATGCTGCTATATTCATCTTAAAGAGTAAAATAGATTATGGAAATGAAGTTAGTGTTTGTTTTTTTATCTTTGATGTAATTTTTGAAGATTTGCAGTTAAATAAAGAATGGATAATTCTGTGTTTGAGCTAAAAATTACACCTTACACTTAAAAGTAAAGACAAAGGTAATTAAAAAACTTTCAGAATTATCTCTTTTACTATTGTTGTCATTGCGGCACTGAACCACCGGTCAGTGACCATCGGGAACTAATCAAGTTCAGCAGACCCGCAATCGCATAATAACTATTAATTGCTTTATGGGCGATACCGCGTCATACTTCGACTTCGCTCAGCAACCGAGCGAAGCCGAAGTACAGCAACCGAGCGCGGTATGACGAATCCTTTTTTTAAGAGTAAAAGGGATAAGTATGTGATAAAAATTAGTTTACATTATTTGTCTGATGATAGAGAGTATTGAACCCGGCGGGTTCACATGTTTATAGATATTTAATTGTTGAAGAAAATTCGACTCCGAAGGAGTCGTAGCTGTTTTGCATAAATATT
>JAVBLE010000060.1:0-54911 GCA_031553685.1 Paludibacteraceae bacterium
TAAATCCCCTAAAGGGGACTTTGGTTTAATTTGGGCTGTATGTATTTGCCAAAAGCCCCTTTAGGGGTTTGGGGTGATAAAATAAGTTTCATAATTTATTGAACATCACTACACATATAACACTATTGAATATAATCTCTACTAAGTAATTTTTTAATTGGATGATATGAAAAGGATTGTCTTGTTTGTTTGTTTTTTGTTTTTATTGTTGTTGCCGATGGTTGGGCAACGGCTGGATACGATTCCGCGCCCGCGATTGATTGTGTGTATTGCAGTAGATGGTTTGCGGTCGGATTATTTGTCGCTTTTTTGGAATGATTTGGATGTGTATGGTTTCCGGCGTTTGATACGGGATGGGTGTTATAGCAAGAGTCTCTCCTACCCTTTTATGGCGGTAGGGAATGCGGCTGATTATGCGTCGGTGGTTACGGGGACTACTCCTTCGGAACATGGGATTTGCGGGGAGAGGTACTGGGATAAGAATTCGCGGCAGGAGCGTTCGTTTGTTTATGATCCTGATAGGGCGGGTGTGAATACGGGTTTGATGGTTTCGCCGAGAAATATTTTGGCGACGACTTTTGCGGATGAGTTGAAGTTAAATACGCAGGGGCGGGCTAAGGTGATTACGGTTGCGTTGAATGCTGAGGAGGCGGTTGTGATGAGCGGTCATGGGGGGGATGCGACTGTGTGGGTGGATGATGTGACGGGCAAGTGGGCTTCGTCTGCTTATTATTCGCCTGTGTTGCCTGGTTTTGCGGCTAAGATGAATGGGGATAATGTAGTGGAGGGGTTGCAACAGAAGGTTTGGTCGAATCTTTATTTGGATTCGTATTATATGGCGAAGTCGCAGCAGAGTTTGTCTTCGGCTCATTTTTCGTACGCGATTGGTGATGTGCGGGACAGGAACGGGTCGTGGAAGCGGTTTAAGGAGACGCCGTATGTGAATGGTTTGGTGCGCGAGGCGGCTATCGAGGCGATCCGGTCGGAGTATGTGGGGATTGATGAGGTGCCGGATTTGATTAATTTGCAGTTTACGGTGAAGGTTTTTAACCAGGGGAATACGGGGGTGCTGACTTCGGAGATGCAGGATGTTTATTTTCGTTTGGATAAGGAGTTGAGGGTGCTGACGGATAGTATTGATGCTTTGTGCGGGAAGGGGACTACACTGTATGTTTTGTATGGATCGCAAACGGAGTTTATTTCGCCGGATTATTTGAGGAGTTATAATATGCCTTCGGGTTATTTTGTGGCCGACCAGGCGATGTCTCTGCTTAGTACTTATTTGATGTCGTTGTATGGGCAGGCGGAGTTTATTCAGGGGTATGATAACCGGCAGATTTTTTTGAACCATGAAGCTATTCTTGCGAAGGGGCTGGATTATGATGAGGTTGAGAGGAAGGTGGCTGATTTTATGGTGCGTTTTCAGGGGGTTCAGTATGCTTTCAGGGGGGAGGACATGTTGTCGTCGGCTTACCAGAATGAGCGTATCCGGCAAGCACAGAGTGTGTATAACAAGGATAAATCGGGGGATATTTTGCTGGTACTGAAACCGGGTTGGGCGGCTGTTAATAAGGAGACGGAAAGGACGGGGGTTTCGAGCCGTGTGAATAATTATGTTCCGTTTGCTTTGAGTGGCTGGCGGGTGAAGAGCCGCTCGCTTCCCGCCGGTTTTTCGGCGCTTGATATTGCGCCTACTTTGTGTAACTTGTTGTATATTGCTTATCCGAATGCTTCGATGGGTAGGGCTTTGACTAATATTATCGAGTGAGGAAGGGCGTGGGGTTTGCTGTTTATAACTTTCGCATACAGCGAGATTAAAAAAATACTAACTTTGGCAGTTAATTTAAGCGTCGGGCTTATTTTTTCATAATTTACTCTTAAAAAATAATTTCCTAACAGATGAATTTATTGTTTGTTTTATTACAAAATACGGTTGCCACAACAGCTAACAGTCCTGTGGTGGAAGAGAGTTATTTCAGTTTATTGCAAAAAGGGGGGTTGATTTTGATTCCTATTGCTTTGTTGTTTGTTTTGGCGGTGTATATTATCATCGAACGGTCTGTTATTATTCTTCGTTCGAATAAAAAGGATAAGGTTTGGCTGTCGCGTGTGACTGAACTGATTGAAGAGGGTAAGATTGACAAGGCTTCGTTATTTTGTGCTTCTATCGACAATTCGTCGGCGAGGGTTATTAAAGGTGGATTGGATGAGATAGAGCATGATGTGGATGAGATACAGGAAACAATGCAGGCTGAAGCGGGACTGGAGATAAACCGCCTGGAAACGCGGATGAATTACCTGGGCATTACTTCTTCCATTGCTCCGATGCTGGGTTTCCTGGGTACTATTTTTGGGGTGATCAAGATTTTTTATAATATATCGGTTACTAATGATTTGAATATTGCGAATATTGCTGATGGTTTGTACCAGAAAATGATTTGTTCGGGTGCGGGGCTTTTTGTGGGTATTATTGCATATGCGGGTTATTATGCATTGAACGGACGCATAGATAGCGCGGTGAACCAGATGAATAAGGATACGAATGAGATTGTTAAGTGTATCCGCAAGTTCAAGAAGAACCCGGCTATTGCTATTAAGAAAAAAGCAGTGATTAACGATGAAGATTGAACGACGAAAGAATAGGACGGCAGAGGTTTATACTGCTTCGCTGAACGACATCATGTTTTTCTTGTTGTTGTTCTTCCTGATTATTTCTACTATGGTAACGCCTACGGCTATCAAGGTATTGCTTCCCCGAGCTTCGTCGGCTAAGGATATTACGATGAAGCGTACTATCCAACTGGCTATTACTAAAGATATGCATTATTTCCTGGATGACAGGGAGGTGGCGTTTGAGGAGATTGAACCGTTTTTGCAACAGTCCATGCAAACGAAGAAAGAAGGCGAGGAGGTTAATGTTGTGTTGCAAGCCGATAAGGATTTGCCTCTCCAATCGGTGGTTGATGTTATCAATATAGGTAACAAATTACAAATTAAAATGGTGTTGTTTACCTTGAAAGAAGGGTAAAAACAGCACATTGCTAAAAAGGAAATTCCATGTCTTCAGGGGCATGGAATTTCCTTTTTTTAACAGTCTATAGCTTTTTGCTTAATATATTGTAAGAATAAACTGAATTTTATTTTTCAATTTCTACGCAAATGGCATTGAAGATGCTGTCTATTGTACCTACACCTTTGATGTCGGCCAATTTTCCTTCGGCTTTGTAAAAACCGATTACTGGAGCTGTTTGGTTGTTGTAAGTGTCCAAGCGTTTTTGAATGGTTTCCAAGTTGTCGTCCGAGCGACCGGATTCTTCTCCGCGTTTCAATAGGCGGGTAATGAGTTCCTGCTCGTCAACAATCAAGTTAATCATTACCGACACATCGCCGCCTTTGCTTGCCAACATTATTTTCAAGGCTTCGGCTTGTGCTACCGTGCGCGGGAAGCCATCGAAAATAACTCCCTTGGCATCGCCGAAGCCATCCAATGTTTTTGCCAGCATGTCGATAATCAAACTGTCGGGCACTAATTGACCTTGATCGATATAGTTTTTGGCTGTTTTGCCCAATTCGGTTCCGTTAGCCATTTCGGCGCGAAGCACATCGCCGGTCGAAATGTGTCCGAAACCATATTTTTTAATAATGTTCTCGCTTTGAGTTCCTTTTCCCGATCCTGGAGGACCAAATAGTACAATGTATTTCATGGTTTTATTATGATTAATGTTTTTTCAATAGACAGTAGATAAAAGATAATAGACGGAAGACAATACTTCGACAAGCTCAGTAACCTGGAATAAAAACAAACGCAAAAATAGTCTTTTGTCTTTCAGCAAAGCGGTCTTTAATCTTTAATCTTTAAAGTATAAATATCTGCTAAATTCCGACCAAGCCCATCATAATCGAGACCATAACCTACAATAAATTCGTTTGGAATTTGAATGGCGATATAGTCTAAGGGCACTTCGGTTTGCAGCGCGTCAGGCTTTTGCAGGAAGCTGGCTACCTTGATTTGTTTGGGGTGGAAACGGTGAAGCGAATCGACAATTTTCGACATGGTCAAACCTGTGTCAATGATATCTTCGATAATCACAATGGTGCGTCCTTCTACATCTTCGCTCAGCCCGAGCACTTCTTTTACTTTTCCGGTACTGAAAATGCCTTCGTACGAAGACAGTTTGACAAAAGTGATTTCGCAAGTGATGTTTACATGCTTCATCAAGTCGGCAGCAAACATAAACGCACCGTTAAGCACACAAATAAAAATAGGATTTTCTCCATCCAAATCACGATTAATTTGCTCGGCAACGCGTTTTACTTCTTCCTGAATTTTTTCGGAAGGAATGGAAAGAACAAATGTTTTATCTTTTAGTTGGACGGTCTTCATTAGATAATTCCTAATTTTTTAGCGTTTCTGGTGATTTTTTCTACCGCTTCGTCAATTTGTGCAATGGTGTGTGTCGCCATCAACGACAGGCGAATGAGCGTGTCTTCAGGTTTTACGGCAGGCGTTACTACAGGGTTTACAAATATGCCGTCGTCCATCAACATGCGCGTAAGCATAAATGTTTTATCGTTGTTGCGTACATAAATCGGGATAATCGGCGTAGAGGTGTGCCCAATTTCGAAACCTGCATTGCGAATTTCGGCTAAAGCATGCTCGGTATTGCGCCAAAGGGCTTCTTGTCGCCATGTTTCTTCTTCCATCACATCGAGGGCTGCGAGTACACAACCGGTAGAAGCCGGCGTGATACTTGCACTGAAAATCAATGTGCGTGAAGTATGTTTGATGTAATTGATAATGTTTTTATCCGCCGCAATAAATCCGCCAATAGTAGCGAGCGATTTACTGAATGTACCCATGATTAAATCCACATCATCGGTTACGCCCATGTGTTGGCAAAGCCCTTTACCATGATCGCCAAAGACACCTAATGAGTGCGCCTCGTCAATCATCAACGAAGCATTGTATTTCTTCGATAATTCTACCATTTTGTGCAGGTTGGCCACATCGCCTTCCATGCTGAAAACGGCATCCGAAATAATCACTTTCACTTTGTCGGGTTCGCAGCGTTGAAGCATTTTTTCCAACGATTCCATGTCGTTGTGTTTGTATTTCAGTTGTTTGGCAAACGAAAGGCGTTTTCCTTCAATAATCGAAGCATGGTTCGACTCATCATTGATCAAATAATCGTCTTTACCTGCCAAGCAAGGGATTACGCCCGAGTTTACGGTAAATCCTGTTGCATATACCAACGCTTCGTCTTTGCCTACTAACTTTGCCAAACGGTGCTCCAGTTCGAGGTGAATATCGAGTGTTCCGTTCAGGTAGCGCGATCCGGCACAGCCTGTACCATATTTCTTTACGGCTGCAATGGCTGCTTCTTTTATTTTAGGATGATTGGTAAGTCCTAAATAACTGTTTGACCCAAACATCAATACTTTTTTTCCATCAATAGAAACAACCGTATCCTGGTCTGATTCGATAGCGCGGAAATAAGGGTAAAGCCCTTGCGCCATCACTTCTTGGGGAGCTGTGAACAGTCCTAACTTTTCACTCAATAAACTTGACATAATTAAATCCTTTTGGTTGAAAAAAGTGCACAAAAGTACAAAAAATTGCGTTAGTTTGTTTACTTTTGAACTATAAATTAGGGCAAACGCACGAAATTTGCTAATTTACTCAAAAGGAGTTTTACTCCGACAATAAAAAGAAACTATCAAAAAGAAACTCCAAAAAGCCAAAATAAGCAGTAAAAATCCATTCGGGAATTCCGGAAGCGTAAAACACCGAGTTTTTATTCATTCGGAATTTCCGAAACTATAAAAGTGCAAGGTTTTGCCCGTTCGGAATTTCCGAAAACAAAAAACAACAAGGTTTTTCCTATTCGGAAAATCCGAGAGGATAAAAACACAAGCTTTTGTTTGTTCGGAATTTCCGAAACTATAAAAGTGCAAGGTTTTTGCCCGTTCGGAATTTCCGAAAACAAAAAACAACAAGGTTTTTCCTATTCGGAAAATCCGAGAGCATAAAACACCGAGAATAAACCGTAAATTCTTGATAAGTCAGGGATTCACTCAAAGTGAAGCCCTGACTGTTTTTACTTTAGGGCAAATTTCGTGCGTTTGCCCTAACTATAAATAAGATAAAACCGTAAATGATTGATTTGGAACAATTGCCACGATTGGCTGAACAGGCAAAGATATCGTCGAAATTATTTTTCAAGAAAAACAAAAAGAAATTGATGACTGCGGACAACCTTGTGTACGAACTCCATGAAAGGTACACAAAGGAAATGGATTGCCTGCTTTGTGCCAATTGCTGCCGCACTTTGGGACCACGCATTACGGATAAAGATGTGGAACGAATGGCAAAATCGCTGCGAATGAAGCCTTCTGTATTTTATGATACATATTTACGCACCGATGAAGACGGCGATATGGTGTTTCAATCCATGCCGTGCCCGTTTTTGATGACGGATAATCATTGCACGATCTATGAAAACCGTCCCAAAGCCTGCCGCGAATATCCACACACCGATCGGAAAAAGTTTTATCAGATAGCTAATTTATCCATTCAAAATGCAGAGACTTGTCCGGTTGTGTATCAGGTGATTGAGGGTTTAAAAAAATCTTTTGCTTAAAAATGTTAATTGAAAACAAACAAAGTATTTGTTATTTTTGTTTCTTTGTAAAAAATTAAAATTTCAGGCGTATGAAAATTTTTGTATTGAAAAAATCATTAATCCCCCTTTGCATAGGAGGAATATTAATGTTTTCGTCGTGTGTGGACGAAACGATTAATTTGGATAATCTTTCGACTGATGTAACATTAGCCCGTTCGTTAGCGATACCTCTTGGCGAAGCAAACTTTACTGTCAAGAATTTGCTATATCATTATGATCCTTCTTTGGGAACTGACATTCGTATTGACAGTACCGGCACAAATGGTGTTGTTACTTTACTTTATGATAAATTTATTGATTATGGAATACCAACCGATATTAAAGACTTACTTGGATTTGGAACTTACGAAACTGAAGATTTATATCTTAATGGAATAAATGACTTGTTGTTCGAAAATTTCAATCCTATAACTCCTGCCGACGAAGCCATTCTTAATCAGATTAAAACTACCGGAGTTTCATTTACATCGGGTGTGAATTTTTCTTGCGAGATTAATCCTGTTTATAATTTTCAAGTAAATGACAAGAAAGATGAGCAAGTTATTAACCGGATTGTATTCAGAAATTCGTCTATTGTTATTACCGTAAAATCGAATGTCAACATTCCTGATGGAATGATGAAGGCAGATTTTGAGATGCCTATTACCCATCTCGATGGTAATCCTGTAATAGTTAAAAACTTGCCAATCAAATTAAATGAGCCTACAGTAGTTGGCCCAAAAGATTTTATTGTGCTTTTAAATGAAGGTAACACAACGGACAACCCGATTAAGGAGAAAGTAATACCCATCAAAATGACATTTACCGGACAAAATGGAGGTCCTACTATAAGTCAGACTACTTATCTTAATTTCAAAATAGATTTTCATGATGCAGGATCTCAGTTTGTTGCTTATGGAAAATTTTACAAGCGCGAAGCTGTCGATTATGATGATGATAAAAAAGTTGTTCCAATTCATTTGAGGGATTATCTACCTGAAGGCACTGCTATTTATCCGTTGAGTCCTGAAGTGGAATTGGCAGTTAAAAACAATGTGGGAGTTCCTGTGGCAATAAATATTAAATCACTGCGTGCCGAGCAACTGGATCCGGCTAAAAAAATTGAAGCTCTTTTCGAGAATAATCTACCAGGTACAACAAGGATTGTGAATCGCCCTTCCAATCATGGCAGTGAAGCTAATACAAGTATTATTTTCAATAATCAGCCGGGCAAAGGCGAAATACAAAATTTCTTTGGAAGCCCCGAAAACCGTATGAATATTGACCAATTATTCCTCGATTTGGATTTTGGCATTGGGCAAGAAACGGATAACACGGCAGAACAATTTATTGCTTCAGACAGTAAAGTTTCTATCAATGTAAAAGCTAAAATACCGGTTCATTTCAAGGGATCAATTACTTATACAGATACGATTGATAACATTGACCTTGAAGACGCATTGCAAGTGGCAAATTCTGCAAAATTAGATTTGCGTGTATTCAATTCCCTTCCGTTAGGAGTAATGCTTAAAGTGGAATTATTGGACGAAAATAAAAACCCAATTATTGTTCCTAATGCACTGTATGAGCATGACATAGAATCTGCTAATGTAAATAATGATGGATCTGTTCAGGATAATTTTGTTCCAAAAGAAAAACTCTTAACCCTTCGTTATAATGCTCAAACCATCGACTATTTGAAAAAGGCTAAACACTTGAAATTGACATTTACAACAAAAGGTCGTACAAGCGATTCTGAAATTAAGTTGAGAATGCGCGATTCCTTAAAAGTAAAAGCAAGTGTTGCTGTTATAGGAGGAGTTAGTTTTTAAGAAAAATCAATGGTAAAATATTATTTGATAAAAAAATGAAAAAGTCATATATAAAATTTATTTTAGTAGGATTATTCGCTCTTGTTGCAATATTTACACAAGCACAGCAGTTGAATACGCTTTATTTTATGAAAAATATTGAAGAGCGATATTTACTCAATCCTGCTTTTCAGCCTAATTACAATGTTTATGTCGGAATGCCGATATTTTCTGCATTCAGAACCGAAATTGGCAATAATGCGGTAGGGTTTAATGATATTATCTTCACTAAAAAAATAAATGGAAGAGACAGCACCATTACCTTTTTGCACCCCGAAGCAGATGTTGATGGCTTTTACAATTCGCTTCCGAATACAACCCGTATAAATTCAGATTTCTCTTTAGGTGTTTTGAGTTTTGGATTCCGGTTCAAAGAAAAAAACTATTTTAATTTTGGGGTTGCACAAAAGGTATCTGCCAATATGTTTTTGCCCAAAGATTTGTTCAAACTGATGATTTACGGGGTAGATACAACAAACACTACTGTGTATAATTTTGACAAAATGGGAGTTAAAGCTACTTCTTACACCGAGTTGGCCTTTGGTTATTCTCGCCAATTGGGTGAAAAATTAACTGTAGGTGGAAATTTTAAATTCCTTATCGGGCAAGCCAATTTTTCGAGTAAAAATGAGAGTTTAAGTCTGACTGCAGGTCCTGAACAATGGGCTTTTGAAGGAAACACTCAACTCAACGCTTCGATACCAATGCTTGTTATTCCAATAAAAGATGATGGGTCAATTGATTGGGAAAACATTGATACAGAAGACACATTTAAAACTTCGTCGCTCTTTGGCAACTATGGAGCTGCTATTGATTTGGGAGCTACTTATAAATTGTTGCCCAACTTGCAACTTTCAGCCGGAGTTACCGATTTGGGTTTTATCCGGTGGAAGAAAAATACAGTAAATGCAGGTTTGAATGGTCGATTTGAATTTAATGGTGTTGACTATGACATTGACGACGATATGGATGCAAAAATAGACTCCATTAAAACTGCTTTTGAAGAGGCTTTTTCGTCCAACGCCACTCACGATGCTTATACAACCATGCTTTCGACTCGCTTGAATATTGGTGGCGAATATAGTATTTTGAAAGATAAAATCGGTTTTGGATTGTTGTCGTCCACGCTGTTTACCAACAAAACGGCATTTGAAGAGCTTACTGCTTCGGTCAACTTCCGCCCCGCCAAATTCTTTAGTGCAAGTTTCACATACACACTTTTGGGTGGAACTTATTCTTCACTCGGTTTGGGACTACAAGGCAAGGCAGGACCCGTCAATATTTACTTCCTTGCCGACCAGGTGCCATTATCGTATGCTACACGAAATTATATCCCCAAAGACTTGAGATCTTTTAATTTCCAGTTTGGAATTGGGTTAGCATTTGGTAATCCGGACAAGAAAAAAGACGATAATGATAAAAAATAACACAAACCATAACCCTTCCATAAAGAAATGGAAGGGTTTTAATTTTTCATAAATGACAGCAATTTCTACCTATCAAAAAATTATTATAAGCATTTTCCTGCTTTTCAATATTTTCATTTCGGTTTTTTATTATAACCGCCTACAACTTCCTTACAATGAGGCAGGCAACTATTTCGACACCGAATCAGGCAGAGTTGTA
Source organism: Paludibacteraceae bacterium (assembly GCA_031553685.1). GTDB lineage: Bacteria > Bacteroidota > Bacteroidia > Bacteroidales > Paludibacteraceae > JAFGVL01. Next base: position 10,160 of record JAVBLE010000060.1, read on the forward strand.
CACGACATTACTGATGCTTTGATGGTGCTTTGCATAGTGGCATGGACTCTTTTTTTATTATTTTTGTTGCAAATTTGGTGGAAATCAAAGAAACGGACTTAAAAATGAGTTACCAATATAAAAAGATAGCCATAAAAATCGGCAGTAATGTTCTGACTCACAAAGACGGAACGCTTGACTTGGAACGCATGTCGGCATTGGTCGATCAGATTGCACGGTTGCATAAAGATGGCGTGGAAATCATTCTTGTTTCTTCCGGTGCTGTAGCTTCGGGGCGAAGTGAATTAAAGTTGACTAAAAAACTTGATCCGGTATCAGCTCGCCAAGTATTTTCGGCAGTGGGGCAAGCTAAACTGATCAATCATTATTATGAGCTATTTCGCAAGCATGGCATTTTTTGCGGACAGGTGCTTACCACCAAAGAAAGTTTCGGTTCGCGCGGGCATTACCTAAACCAAAAAAATTGTATCACAGAGATGCTTGCTTTGGATGTAATTCCAATCGTAAATGAAAATGATACTATCTCGGTTACCGAACTCATGTTTACCGACAATGATGAGCTATCAGGACTTATGGCAACCATGATGCATACAGAAGCACTCATCATTTTAAGTAACATCGACGGAATTTATGACGGCAATCCAAACGATCCAAACTCACAGGTAATTCGCGAGGTGAGTTCCGAAACGGGTTTGACACAGTATATCCAAACCGGAAAATCATCGTTCGGGCGGGGTGGCATGCTTACCAAAACCACTATTGCCCGCAAAGTGGCCGACGAAGGTATTACCGTGATTATCGCCAATGGCAAAAAAGACAATATTTTACTTGACCTATTGGTAAAAAACAGCCAAACAATTTGTACGAAGTTCATTGCTAATGATAAAAAAATATCGGGGGTAAAAAAATGGATTGCCCACAGCGAAAGTTTTACCAAAGGAGAAATACACATCAATGCGGGCGCTGCACAAGCCTTGACAGGAAACAAAGCCACTTCAGTGCTTTTTATAGGAGTAACTGCTATCAAAGGCGATTTTGAAAAAGATGATATTGTGAAAATAATAGATGAGAATGGGGTGCAAATGGGTGTCGGGAAAGTTCAGTATGACAGCGAAAAAGCCTGTTCACTTATCGGGAAAAAAGGTCAACGACCTTTGGTTCACTATGATTATTTGTATTTGGATTAGGAGTTGTTTAAATTTTTACTCAAAAAAATTGATGCTTATCCGCAGTAATACTCTATTTTTTTACTTTATAGATTGTTCGACAAGCTCTGTAGCCATGCAATCTCTGACTAATAGAATTATGGTTGTAAAAATGTATCATTATTTATTTTGAAATATTTAACAGGCAAGAAAAATTCAAGCCATTCAATTCCTTAATTAACCTGTTGGCAGAATTAAGCCAAAGCATGTTTAATTCTGCCAACGGGTTAAAGATAATATCTTGTTTACTTGATTGTAAGCACGCTTGGTTGTGCGTCTTGCAGTTCGATTTGTTCTTTTTGGATGGATGAATTTTCAATCTTGATATTTTTAGTTTTATCACCCAAAATCTTGATGTAAGAACCGGTTGACGGCATGTCTTTGATGTTTTTGAATGTAATGTTCGACGAATTGCTCAAACGGTACGCTTGCCCATCGGTAATGATATTTACATTGTCGAATGTAATACCTTCGGCTAAGGATGCTTTCACACCATCTCTGGCTTTGATCACAATATTTTGGAACAATACATCTTTTACATGAGCACTTTCGTTGCTACCGATTGAAATCGCTGTTTTAGCGCCATCGCAATATATGTTTTTGATTGAGAAACCATCGAAATCGGGAATTTTGGCATCTTCAATCTTCATATCTTTGGTTTTTACAGCTCCCTTGTCTTCGTACTCAAGTTCGAAAACAATTGCTTCGCCTTCGATATCTTTCATATAAAGGTTTTGGCAGAAAACACCGGTTACTTTACCTCCCCGACCCGCTCCACTTTTTACGCGGATACCGGTTTCGGTGCCGTTGAACGAGCAATTGTCCACAAAGATATTGCGCATTTTCCCGTCTGTATTACTGCCGATTACAAAACCGCCATGTGCATGGAACACCTTGCAATCGCGCATTACGATATTTTCCATCATAAACTCGCCGTTTTTCGAATTGCCCGATTTCAGGCACATACCGTCATCGCCCGTATCGACCATACATTTGTAGTACAATACATTTTTGCTTGCGCTCACATCCAGCCCGTCGGCATTTTGATACCACCATTCGTTTTTCACTTTCACATCGTGGAGTACCATGCCGGTCATACCGCGAAGGTAAGCCGCAAATTTAGGTGAGTTGGTAAGCGTAATGCCTTCGATCAATACATTTTTCGAGTTCGATACCGCCAGCATATAGGGGCGAAGGCTCGGCTTTACAATCGTTTCGTATTCTTCTTTCGTTATATCTTTTTTATTTTTCGAAGCCAACAGTTTTTCGCCTGCTATAAAACCTTTGCGTGGATACCACATTTTACCATCTTCGCTCACTTCTCCGGTTTTAACAAATGCCTTCCATTGTTTTTCGGTGATTTTTTCCTTTTTCACCATGCGCCAGTCTTGCCCATTGCCATTGAAAACGCCCTTTCCGGTGATCGCGATATTTTCGAGATTTTCGCCGTCAATCAAGTCGGGAATATTGTATTTTCCGGCTTCGCCAATAATCGGGTAATCGTTCAGGTCAGAGCTGAAAATTACAATAGCTCCTTCAGCAAGGTTCAAGTTCACATTGCTTTGCATACGGATGGTAGCTGTGAGCCACAGTCCGGCAGGAATTTGCACCACGCCACCGCCTTCGCTCGAACATTTCTTAATCGTAGAATTGATCGCTTCAGTACACTTCGCCACCCCATTGCCAACCGCGCCGGCATCGGTAATGTTATAAACTTTGTTTTTAAAAGCTGGAACTTTGATAGGGAACGAAGCAAAGGGCAGGTTTGACAACTGTTTGTCCACTTCGGCTTGCGTAATTTCTTGCCCGAATGTTATCATGCTTGATAGCAACAGGGCGAGTGGCAGGATAATGCGTTTCATTTTTTTAGATTTTATTTTATGATTTTTTTGATTTTAATTGCGGGATTGTCATGTCTAGCGAAGTCGAGTCATCGCTTAAAGTTAAATTCCTGTATAAAATTCAATTTCAATTCCTGAATATTCATATCCATAAATTTTATGAGCACAAAAATATAAAAATTAAACGCTACTCTGCAAAAATCCTTCCTAAATTATATCTTGTAAAAATCTTACAAAAAATAAATACGGTAGAAACTCTGTTTCCTTTATGTACTGAAAGGCTAAGACAATAAGATAGTAAAACACTAAGATTTTGTCACCAGAAGTAAGTATGTGACAAAAATTAGTTTATATTAAACAGTTTGTATTTTATCATTAGAGATTTCCCCAATGCAGCCAAACATCTATTTGTAGCATATAATAAAGAGTCTTTATTCAAATAATCCTCAGGATTTATCCACTCTTTCTTCAATTTACGCCAAATAGTTTCAGCAATATTCAAATGTGGAGAATAAGGAGGCAGCAAGAAAATAAACAAACCTCTTTTTTGCCAATAAGGAATTCTCTCTTGAATAATTCTGGCTTTATGTATGCTTGCATTGTCTAACACAACGAATGTATCTTTATGTATTTGAAAAGAAAATTCTTCCAAATATTCCAATACCAATTGGGCATCAATGTGATGTTCTGTTGTTTTCCAATAACAAGCACATTGCCTGTTTATAAGGGCAAAACAATTTATACGATAGGCTCTTTCACTCAGTATACAAACTTGTTCATCAGCAAACTGCCAGCCATAAGGAACATAACCCTCACTACATACATGAGATTCATCTCCATAATAAAGGTCTATTTTTCCCGATTGACTCAAACGCTCAAGTTCTTTAAGTTCTTGCAGTTTGTACTGATAATATTCTTTCAAAGGTTTTCCTTTACTGCGAAGCCTTATTCGTTTATATCGACCGCCAAGCTTTTTAAAAAATTTCTAAAAGTTACGCGGCTCACTGATTTGCCACTTTGTGCTTCCCATTCTGCTTTTGCATTTTGCAAGCGTTGACGATTGCGCTTAATAGCCTCCAATATGGCTGCTTTATCTTCAACTTCATTGATGATGGTTTTGCGACCTCGACCAGGTTTGGTTTGTAAACCCTCTATTCCAAATGTATTGAATCGCTTTACCCAATTATTTACACTTATAGAACACATTCCGGTTACAGAACCGACTTCTTCAGAGCTTCGATTCTCCGATTTGAGTAGGATACTTTGGCAACGCATTCGAAAACAATGGCTTGAACCATTTTTTTAACCAAACAATAATTTTTCTCGTTGTTCTATTGTTAATATTGGTGTATTTACTCCTCCCATAGGGGACAAAAGTAATTCTATTTTTCTTTAAACTAATTTATGTCAAATACTTATAAGTAAATAATGTGACAGATTATAATGATCTAACTATATCTTGTTGACGCTTGCCCCGAAGTTTCCTCTACCGAGATATGTTTTACAGAGATATACTCATTTAATGATTTGTTGAAAATTTGTTTTGTAGGGTTCTGTACGCTCCAAATTCTGTAAAACTCATGGATAAACTTCTTTCGAGCTTTTTTATCTTCGGTGGTTTCGCCTAATGCAATCCCGTTTTTATCTAATTCCATAAAATCTTGTTTGTATTTTTTGTCGCAAAAACAATGTATCTCGTCCTGCCGAATTGTAAATTTGACAGGACGAAAGTACAGCTTTTTTATCAAATAGAAACCATCCATGCTCATTGGGAGCTTGGATGGCTTGAAAAGTAGAGATTTATAAACAATCAGGGCTTCACTTTGAGTGAAGCCCTGACTTATCAAGAATGTATTATTCATTTGTTCCTGTTTCAGGAGAGTCCTTCCCATTGCTGCCCTTGCGGTGAAGGTTGCCGTTGACACGGCGGTTTTCGGCGTCGAGCTCGTTGGCAAACTGGGTGAGTTCGGGCGTGGCTGCCGATTTGAGCAATATCTCGGTTTGCGAGTAAATATACCGGATCAGTTCGTTGCCATCACGGCGGATGCCTACCATGCGGAGTGTGGTTTGGTCGCCGGTGTCGATGCTGCGCTGGTTTTGCAGGGTGATAAACTGTTGGTTGACGGTTTTAAGCTGGTCTTTGCGCTCTTCTAGGCTGATGGCTGCCATGTCGTCGGCGCATTTTTCTTCGAGTTCTTTGACGAAATTGACGATCATACCGCTCTCTTGGTCTTGCGGTGCGCTTGCCATGTTTTTGTAGTGGTCTATCACTATCATCAGGTTGCGAGCGGCGCGCTGTTTGGCAGGGTCGATGTCGTGGAGGTAGGAGCGCACATAGTTGTTCAACGCCCCAATCAGACGGTCGCGCAGCAGGTCGGCTTGCTCGATATCTTCGGTAAGCCGGCTTTTGCGAATAATCTCCAATGCCGCGTTGGCATCCACATTGTTTTGCTCCAACAACGCGAGCAACGCTGCCAATGCTACCGCCACACTGCCGGTCTTTTTAATGAGCTTGATAAGGAAGGTTTCGTAGGTGTACCATTCTTCGTTTTGGAGGTACTCTAATCTAATTTTTGTAATTTTCATAATCGATTGTATTTAATTGTGAATAATATTGTGTTTGTTCGACAGTGAACCCCCAATTTATTTTGCGGAATTCTTAAACTCCTGTCTTTTTATTCGTTCTACATTTGCGGAATTGATTTCCCCTGATAGTTTTATGTTTTCCGCAATGCGGTTTGGGTTTTCCCTTGTGGTTTTGTTAATTCCGCATTGCGGTTTTTGTTTTTCCTTTTGGTTTTACCCGTTCTGCATTTGCGGAATGGGTTTTTCATTGAGGTTTTAGGGTTTCCGCATTGCGGAATGGGCACAGCTCCTGCAGAGTTATTAAGCAACGGATATATATCCGCTGCGACTTACATTTTCTATTGTTGTTGTCTAAATTGATAAGTAATTTCGCCATACACCGTATTTATTGCTTTGGCATCATCTGTAAACTTGGCAGCATACGCAGCTTTGATACATTCACCACGCAAGTCGGAGTCGGAAATAGTGGTTCCTCTTTGTTTGATGGAGGCGCTTACTACATTCCCCTTTTTATCTACTCCGATAGAAATAATAACTGTTCCTTCCTGATTACCAACATATTTTGGTTTCTCAATGGTTTTTGCTCCGCGTCCTTCGAGTGAGCATTCATAACCAGCTCCGCGACTGTTACCTATGCCACTAGCTGAACCTGTTCCTCCACTACCTGCATCGTTTATTTTAAATATCACAGGCAAAGTGTGATATACACTGACAGCAGCTCCATTTTCGTCTTTAGCTGGCATCCACTTTGGCATCTGTTTTACTAAACGAACCGCCTCTTCATCTAAACGAGGATCCACTTTTTGTACCACTTTTATTTCTCTAATGCCTCCATTTGCACCTACCACAAATCGAACAACTACACGCCCTTGTACTCTTTCTTCCAATGCAGAAGGTGGATAAGTCATTTCTTTTCGCATGAATGCATACATTTCCTTTTCTCCTCCAGGGAATTGAGGCATTTGTTCAACCTGCTCAAATATAGTATTTTGTAGGCGAACCTGCTCTTCTTCTTGTAGGCGTCTTTTTTGTTCCAACTCGCGCCTCTTTTCGTGATAGATTTGTGCTGATTGAGACGGATTTTCGTAAATATATTTACCACATGTTAGTAAAAGTAGTGCCAATTGGTCGTTTTGAATAAAAAAACGAGCCTCTAATTTACGCAAATAACTAATATTCTGCATATTTTTTGCCTCATCAAGGGGAATAGGTATCGGTATATTCCCCCAAAAAGTATTGACAACCAACACTTCTTTATCAGCATTATATTGTCCTTTCGAATCATAAAACCAATCGTTAAGTTCATTAGGAAAACTATAATAACCCTGCTCTAGCACATTCAATGACTTTGCATAGTCGTCTATAGCAGATTCTTGAATTTCGGCTTTCTTTATTGCCGCGCTGTCTTGTAATCTTTTTTGCCAGTCTGCCGTTTTTTCAAAATCACCCTTTTTCTTCCAATCTGCCAGCTTTTCATTTACAAATACGCTGTATCTGCTGCTTTTTACCTTGTTAAGGCAGTCTGCTCTATTTTTACTGCCGGAACTGGTAAGTGCACCGAGGTCATTGAGAAATTCAGCAACATCCCTCATTCCGCGTTCTTGTTTCTCGCGATATGTTTCGGGACGAACAACAACTGTTTGCTTGTTTTGCGCAGAAACGATATGCGCAAAAGCAAACACGATAAAAGTTAAAAATATTTTTCTCATAAGAAATTACGATTATTTAATAATATTCCGGTTTATTTTTTGTGAAAATTTCATATTCACCACTTTCGGGTATATATTGGATATGTGTTCGATCTTTATACCTCGTAATTTCTATTATATCCTTATCGGCATTGTCGATATAATAAACAGAGTAGGTAGTACAGTTCTCATCTTTGTCATATTTAGGTTTTCCTACTATAACAAAAGTACTTGCTCCTTCAGAATAAACAACTTTTATGTCTTTTTTCCCAAAAATAATTTTTACATCAAGGGTTTTCCACTCTCCCCCAGATTCTCCGTATAAATAATACTTATAGTATTCCGTTTGCTCTTCATTAACTGGATTACTTTGTGGCTTTTCCCATTTATCTTTTCTTATCATTTTTCCTTCGGCTGATAGATAATAATCTTCTTCATTATAATCTTCTATGGTATAGAGAATACCTCTGTCATACAGTCGTTTTACAAAAGCTTCGTTCCTTATTGATGTTTGCTCAGCAAGAGACGAAGCATTATTTATTCTCTCTATCACAGCTTTAGCATCTTGTTGGGTAATAAATGTATGGCTAAAAGTTGGTGATGATTTGGCAAATACATCAAACCCACCGGTATTAGAAATGTATATATGAAAAAACAATAAGAAAAACACAATTGCTATTGCCGAAACAGCCCAGCCAATTAGTTTTCTATTTCTTTTCCGTTCTTTATCTGTTTTTTCATCATTGTGTGTTTCTTTCGACAGGGTTTCGCGTAGAAGCATTACTGTTTTTCCTTCTTCGGTTAAATTCCCATCGTCGGCATAGATATTTTTCATGCTTCCGTCTGCATTGCGGAATGAGGCGGGGTGTCCATCCTCTACAACAAGTTCTTTTCCATGTTTTTTTGTTTCCATTTTTTCATCTAGTATTATTGTTGAAATTCTATATTAATCGGTTAATTTGAAAATTATTTAATCTGCAAGCAAGAGTATTAAGGAAAGAATTACCATTACTATCAAAAGTACCACCCAAGCTTTACCCCCTGTTTTTGCTATTTTTTTGTCTCGTTGCAATATTTCTTTTTTTTCTATATCGGAAGGGTTTGTTAGGAATGCAGGAAAGAAATAATACGAGCTATACAAAAGGATTGTTTGATTATCTTCAACCGATATTTTTTCTTCATTTGGTATGAAACTCTTATTGCGTTTTAATATTATGCTATGTTTTCCTTTTGTAACAAAGGTCTCAATTTTTTCTTCGGGGTTAATATTGCCTATAAAGTTGCCATCTACCTCAATTGAATATACAACATTGGCATCCATACCCCAAGGGTCTTTACCATTGCCCAAACCTAAAACGCCTTTTACACTCTGATTCAAAGCTTCAAAAGTCAAGACGACCTTTTTATTGGGGTTTTCTACTGCATCATTAGTTTCTTTTTTTTGTTCAAGCGGTTTTCCACAGTTTTTGCAAAATTTTTCGGTAGACAATACCGATTCTCCACAAGAAGTACATGCCATTGTTTCTAAATTTCTTTCTTCCATGAAAATTTGATTTTAATTGATATTGGGGTTAATCTGAGTTGCCTGTTCAGTTTTTATCATCCCTGCTTTATTCATTTAGTACAAACACAAAAATCCCCCAACCAAAACCCAAAAGTTTCGATTGGAGGCATGCCGATTTTCCTTACAAAAATTAGTGAGGAAATATTTTTTATAAAAGAATTTTTTAGTAAATTACGCTCGCGCGAATGTATGTGTATGTGTGTATGTGTGTATGTGTGTGTGTGTGTGTGTGTGTGTGTGTGTGTGTGTTAATATAATTTGCGAGGTACGCAAATTACAGGCAGGTAAACCGGTGTTTTTTAGAAGAAATAACATACACTATATTTAATGTTAACACGGGTGTAAAAGTATGAATATTTTTGAAAAAGAAATAGTTTGATAAAAAAATAGAGCTGCAAAATATGACAGCTCTGTTTTATAATGTTGTATGTTTTATATTCGATAGTTTAAAAACTCATACTCTCAATCAATTTTCGTATCTCGTTATCTGTAATATTCTCGGTGTCAGATTTGTCATAAATAGCAATCAGCGTAACGGTATGTTCATTATCCTCATCTTTCAGTATCCCTATTATACCTGTTTCTTTTTGATGAAAACTAATCACCCTTGCTCCTCCACTTTTTCCTTTCCCTTTGCTTTTTATAGCAAGGCGGATTTTATAAATGCCCGGCATAAGTTCCTTACCCAAATACGGGTTTTCAGATAGATCATTGGCCAATTGCTTCAATTCGCCTGAAAGCGAAGCAAATTTCTTTAACAGTGGTTTTGCTTGTTTCTAAAATGCCTTACTAACCCTGACTACTATTTTCATTTAAGAATTCGTCTAAAGTTTGTAGTTTCTTACCTTGCTTTATGGACTGTTTTATCTCTTTCAAACTGTCCTGAATACCTAAAAGCACATTGTATTTGGAGCGTAGTTTTTGATAGCGGGCTGTAAGCAATTCCCACTCGCGAAAAGGAACAATAACAGCATTTTTTTTGCCATCATCATTTATTATATATTGAACTGCGTGTGACATGTGATGATTCTTTTTGAATTTTATATTAGGAGTAAATTTAGGAATGTTTTTTATACTAATGTTTTCATTAGTTTATTGATGTCAGCCGAAAAAGTTAGCTTTCCTGCTTCGTGCTCGGCTTTGGCTTGTTGGTAATTGGCAAAGATTTCGTCTCTGCGAGCATCGGCAATATTATGCTCTAATAAATTTTTGAGTTCAATTTTATCATTGACCGGTAAATTGTATATTGCCTTTACTATATTATTAAAAGATGATGTGTGCAACATAGTTGTTATGTTTTATTGATTATTGTACAAAAATAATATTCATTCGGCAGAATAGCAAGCGGCTGATATTTTCTGAAAACGCTACTGTTTATTTTTACTACACTGGGTTGGTCTTATTGTATCAATTCCAAAATCAAATTGGATAGTTTTTCTACATCGCCGTTTATTGTTCCTGACATGTAGCGTTCATAAATATCTTCGCTATCGGGTGGATTGAGGTTAAGCTCCAAGTTTTTTTCGAGAGCCAAGAGGCGTAAAAATTCGCGTTGAGTACGCCCGTTTCCTTCGCGAAAAGGGTGTAAATAGTTAATATTATCCAATATTTCAGCGAGTTTGCGGGCAAGTTGAGGTTTGTTGCTTTCGGGAATTGACCTGTACTCCAAAATCAGTGTGTCAATATATGCAAGTGCGCTATCAAAGCGTTTTCGAGGAAAGAACGGAGTGCCTCCCTTGCTTATTTCCACAGTTCTGGGTTGCCCTGCCCATTGGTATATGTCTTGAAATAGATATTTGTGGATATCAAACAGTGTGGTGGAGTTTTTTATCTTGATAGGTTGTTCAAGTAGTTCATTCATCCTTTTGCTTGTTGCACCTGTTTCCAACAGTATCAACAAGTCATGGTCGGTAATGTCTGCCAAATTGCGTAGAACACCTGTTTCGGGGTCGGTGTAAATAAATTCAGGATCAATGTATTTGTATTTATCAAGCATACACTTTGCTTTTTAGAGCAGTAACAAATTGAGCAAAAGTAATTTTACTTGTTATATAATCACGAATTAACAACACTTTCTTTTCAGTCGGCTCAAATCCTTCGTACATATTAGATCCGATCGCGGCAGCCGCACTGTTCAACGATTTTAAATCGGGAAATGTGACCCCCATGATGGTAAGGTTTTTCCGGTCTATGGCAATTGGATGATACATAGTTTTTCTTTTTGATTGACAAAAATAACATTCATTTTGTACAATAACAAGTGGGTAATCTTTTTTGAAAAAGAAGCAGTTGCAAAAAACTTTATTCTTATAAGCACAAAATGATGTATTTTTGTGAAAATATAAAAACTATCTTTCTGATTTAAGCCGCAGGTTCGTGCATTGCCACAGAAAGATAGTTGCTTTTATGCCACAATGATAGAAACAACATATAGAAGTGACAAATTTTACAATCAGAATAAATTCTTTTATTTTCATAAAAGCTAAATAATCAAATAAATACAGAATGAAATTTAAACGCATCCTACTAAAACTCAGTGGCGAATCGCTTATGGGCGATAAGCAGCACGGTATCGACGAAGTTCGCCTCGAACAATATGCACAGCAAATTAAAGAAATAGCCGAACTGGGTGTACAAATCGGCATTGTTATCGGTGGTGGAAATATTTTCCGTGGACTAAGCGGGACAGCCAAAGGCTTTGATCGTGTAAAAGGTGACCAAATGGGTATGTTGGCAACGGTAATTAATAGCTTGGCGTTAAGTTCGGCATTAGAAACAAAAGGCGTTCCGGTGCGAGTGCTTACGGCTATCCGCATGGAACCGGTCGGTGAATTTTACAGCAAACAAAAAGCGATTGAAAGCCTAACGAAAGGTGAAGTGGCTATTTTCTCTGCCGGAACCGGAAATCCTTTTTTCACAACCGATACAGGTTCGTCGCTTCGTGCCATCGAGATTGAAGCTGATGTAATGCTCAAAGGAACTCGTGTGGATGGCGTTTATACTGCCGACCCGGAAAAAGACCCGATTGCTACGAAGTTTGATACTATTACTTACGACGAAATTTATAACCGTGATTTAAAGGTGATGGACTTGACTGCAACCACCATGTGCAAAGAAAATAATATGCCGATTTATGTGTTCGACATGGATACAGTCGGTAACTTGAAGCGGGTGATTTTGGGTGAGAATATCGGAACTTTGGTAACGAATTAAATATAAAAATTCATACTTTTAGAATATTATTGCATATTTCAGAATATTATTTGTTATTTTTGCAAAATCAAATATGAGAATAGTAGCGCATGCAGCCATTATAGATTATTATACCAAACATGCTGACGCAAAATCTGCTTTAAAAGAGTGGTACACTAAAACAAAAAAAGCTGCTTGGTTGAATTTTGTTGATGTAAAAACATCATTTAATAGTGTGGACATTATTGGTGATAAACGCTTTGTATTTAATATAAAAGGAAACTCGTATCGCTTGGTTGCTATTATTTTATTTGAACCACAGATGGTTTTCATTCGCTTTATTGGCACTCATGCCGAATACGACAAAATTAATTGTGCAGAAATTTGAGATTATGACAAAAATCAAAACAACCATTGAACATAAAGCAGCAATGGAACGAATAGAGGAGCTATTGCTACTTGTAGACAATTCAACACCGTCCACGGATAAGAATTTGATAGAATTGTCGCTGTTGTCGAATTTGGTAGCCGATTATGAAGAAGAAAAATATCCGATAACTGCGCCGTCATTGGTTGAAATACTTAAACTGCGTATGTTTGAGATGAATCTAACGCAAGCTAAATTATCAAAATTGCTAAACATAAGCGCGTCAAGATTAAGTGAATATCTTTCAGGCAAAAGCGAACCAACCCTGAAAATTGCACGCGAAATGAGTTTGAAACTAAACATAGATTCCTCTATTGTATTAGGAGTTTGATATAAATGATTTCTCCTAAAATTCTCGGCATACTCAATATTACCTCCGACAGCTTTTCGGATGGCGGTCTGTTTCTTCAAACTGACAAAGCGATTGCGCATGCTTCAGAGTTACTGGAAAGCGGGGCGGATATTATTGATGTTGGAGCAGCTTCGAGCAATCCGAATACCAATCCGGTTTCGACCCAAGAGGAGATAGCTCGCTTGAAACCTGTTATTTCTTTCCTCAAAGAGAAAAAATCAGCTATTTCTGTCGATACATTTAATCCTGAAGTGCAGCGGTTTTGCATGCAACAGGATGTGGATTATCTGAATGATATACAAGGCTTTCCTTACTCGGAGATTTATCCTGAACTAGCCGCGTCAAACTGTAAATTAATCATTATGCACTCGGTGCAACGCATTGGTGCGGCAACTATTGTAGAAACCAATCCGCGAGAGGTTTTTGATTCAATGATCATTTTTTTTCAAAAAAGAATAAAAGATTTGATTATTGCCGGTATTCCGAAAGAAAGATTGATACTTGATCCGGGTATGGGACATTTTTTGGGCTCAAATCCGGATTCTTCTATTTTTATTTTAAAAAATATTGAGAAGATAAAGTCCGAATTTAACTTGCCTGTTTTGATTGGTGTTTCGCGAAAATCTTTTTTGGGAAATATTACCGGAAATCCGAACCCGAAAGATAGAGGTGCTGCTACTCTGGCTACCGAGTTATACACCGCCCAGCATGGCGCCGACTATATCCGCACACATGATGTGAGAGCTTTGAATGATGGCTTGAAGGTTTTAGAGAACTTAACTTAGATTACTTCCATTTCCGGAACGAATACGCCATGGTGAAACGGAAATTATGTTGGCGCAAAGTGCTTGGATCATCATTTTTTGAACTATTGGTAAGTGGAAAATCGTACGAAAGTTTAAATTGCAAATGACGATATTCGTAAGCAGCGCCCACACCTAAACTCACATCAAAACGGTTCATCTCATCGCCAAACGGGCTTTTATCATCCACTTGAGCCTGTGTACCTAAATAATAATGCTCGTTTGTTTCGCCATACACACCCACACTTAGTTCGGGACCGCCAAAAAATATCCAATTACTGTTTTTATTGATTGGTTTACGATATGAAAGATGTACCGGAATTACTCCATAATATAATATTCGAGTTTCAGTTGTACCTTCTTCGCGCCAATCAATATCATATCGTCCGGCACGCATTTCTGCCCAAAGCCCAGCAGTAAGACTCAATTGAGGAACTGTTTTAAATACAGCAAAATCCCATTGCACACCGGCATGAGCACCGTTAAGCAATTTGAATGAGCCTCCATCAATACCGTCTTGCGATTGTTGCAATCCGGTCATAGTGTATCCGGCATTAATTTCGAGATCTTGCGCTTGCAATGAGATAGTTGTAAATAAGGCTATTATAATATAAATTAATTTCTTCATTTTGATTGATTTTAATAAGCATTCAATAATTCAATCTCGTAAATCAAAGTCGAATAAGGGTCGACAAAAGGGCTGCTCGAGCCATCTTTGCCATAACCTAAACTTTGTGGCACCCACACTTTCCATTTCGAACCGATTTTCATCTTGCGAATAGCTTCCTGCAAACCGGCAGGCAATCCTGAATAATATACTGTTGATGTACCTTCAGGGTTTACAAAGTAAGTTTTTTGGTCGATAAAGTATCCTTTATAGTTGAGAGAAACATAAGTGATAATATCTGTGCGTGGATATTCGCCATATTCATTCGTATAATAAACGGCGTACATCAAACCATCGGAAAGGACTTGAATGGGTGCATTTACATATATCAACTGATTATCTTTTGTGTACGAAAGCATTTCAGTGCCTTGATTGGCTACTTTTACCAAATATTTTTCGCCAGCCTCTTTTGTGTCTTTATATTCTTCGGCACAGCTAAACAGAGCTATCGAAAATGTTATTCCCAGAAATATTTTCAGTAAATTTTTCATGTGGTTAAAGTATAATGTGATGGAGCAAAGAGTAAGAGGGATTTGATTTTTTACACTTTACTCATTACACCTTATTTGTATTTTTTTACATATTGTTTTGCAAATGATTTTTCAAACTTCGGCATTTTCCGCTTGGGTCCCCAAAGTGTAAAATTAAGCGGTGCAAAGGTAACATTTTTCAGACAAGAAGCCATATTGTATAGTGAACGATGTTTACTTACATACACAAATCCTTTCATGGCAACTTTTTCTACCTCAGGTCGAAGATTTTTTTCAACCGATTTTCGCCTGTTTTCGAGTAAAAGCTGAGGCAAAGGAATTCGAACCGGACAAACCGTTGCACAAGCGCCACACAGCGATGAGGCAAAACTCAAATGTCCGAAATCTTTAAACCCTCGAAAAAATGGTGTAATTACCGAACCGACCGGTCCACTGTAAGTGGTGTCGTAAGTATATCCGCCAATGGTTTTGTAAACCGGACACTCGTTGAGGCACGCTCCACAGCGGATACAGGCTAAAGCTTCGTAGCAATCGCTGTCTGCATATAAATCGGTGCGACCATTATCGAGCAAAATAACATACATCTTTTCGGGTCCATTGGTTTCGTTGCTTCTCTTTGCTCCGGTAAAAATGGTATTGTAGTTTGAAATCTGCTGCCCTGTGCCGTGTGAGGCGAGCAGGGGCCAAATCAAACCTAAGTTATTCATAGATGGGATAATCTTTTCAATTCCTGCAATGGCAATATGTATTTTCGGAAATGAAGTGGACATCACGCCATTACCTTCATTTTCAGTTACAGCTATGCCACCAATATCGGCAATAAGGAAATTTGCACCGGTTACACCAATGTCTGCCGAAGTATATTTGCGGCGCAAAACGCCACGCACATAACCGGTCATTTCTTCAGGAGTGCTGTCAATAGGAGTTCCAAACTTCTCGTTGAATAATTTGGCAATATCTTCCTTGCTTTTGTGCATGGCGGGTGTTACAATATGGTAAGGCTTTTCGCCGGCAACCTGCACAATAAACTCGCCTAAATCTGTTTCGACCGACTCGCAACCCACGCTTTCGGCATAATGATTCAGCTCGATTTCTTCGGTAGTCATCGATTTGCTTTTGACCAAAAGCTTGGCGTTGTTTTCTTTTATAATTTGTCCAATGTGGCTACGGGCTTCATCGGCATTTTTTGCCCAAAGCACCGTAATGCCGTTTTTCACAGCGTTTTCTTCAAATTGTATCAAATATTTTTCCCAGTTAGCAAGTACAGTGCGCTTGATAAAAGCGGCACGGTCTTTTGCCAACTCCAAATTGGCATACCGATCGCGTCCGGCAGCTACAGCAGCGTTGTAACGCGAGATATTGAACTTTATTGTCGCTCGATGTTTGAGGTCGAACGCAATTTTATCGGCTGCTTGGGTGAATTTGTGTGAGTAAGACATTTTAATTGACAATTTGATAATTTACAATTTACAATTGGAGCTTTCTTCTTGGGGAAAATAGTAAATGGTAAATCGTCTAATAGTAAATTACAGCAATTTATCATGAATTAATGACAATACAATATAAAACCCGATTATCAAAGGAAAAGCTGATAGTTGGAATAAAATAAGCAACACTGCACTTACCATTAAAAAGATGTATTGGGTTTTATGTTTTTTCCACGAAAAGTCTTTGAATTTTAATGAGAACATGGGTACAGGAGCAATTAACAATCCGCAAAATATAGCCATCAATGCCATTAAAACGATATAGGAAATAACCGGCTCAAATATGGGTGTATTTTCATTCAAAGTGGCTACCAGAAATCCCCAGAAAATAGCATTGGCAGGAGTGGCAAGCCCTAAAAACGAATTGGCTTGACGCGTGTCGATATTGAATTTTGCCAAACGCAATGCCGAGAAAACCGGAATAAAAAAAGCAACCGAAGCATATACCCAATTAATATCCGGATACATATCGGCAAACAACATATCTGCAGGTAATATCTTTACAAAATATGAAAATAAAATAATGCCCGGCAAAAAGCCAAAACTGATTACATCGGCAAGCGAGTCTAATTCTTTGCCCAATTTGGAATATGCATTCAGAGCACGAGCTGCCAAACCGTCGGCAAAATCGAAAACGGCTGCCAAAAGCATTAAACACGCTGCAGTGGTAAACTCGCCTACAAAAGCAAATACACAAGCCACGCAACCAACAAACAAGTTGAGGCAAGTAAGTGTGTTTGGGATATGCCGGGTAATCTTTTTCATCTGTCTATAATTTTATTTTTATTTGTCATGTGGAACCGAAGGTCAACGACCAACGGGAGTTAATATCCATGATTATAGTCATTGTGCTTGGTGTGCATTTTGCTCATGGATATTTCATAATGAAAATTTATTTAGATTTATCTTTTTTAACGCGAGCCTTTCGCGAAACATGGCGCGAACTTCTCGCGTAACTAAGCGCGAGGGTCTCACGCTTCCCGGCGCGAATGCTTCGCGCTTAGTTTATGCCAAATAATCCTTGCAAAAGTAATGATTTCCGACTAACTAACAAATTGCCTGCTAATAAAAACCCGCTACTCCTCGTTTCCTGACGAGGAGTTTTTGGTTTTGCGTTTCAAAACGCCGAACCAGTAGGGGCGTTGCATGTGGTCATTGAGCTTGTCGAAATGCAACGCCCCTACAATGACCACATGCAACGCCCCTACGAACGGCATACATTTTTTGCATTTTCCAAAAATATCCCTACTTTTGCATTTACATAACCGACAACGGTCGGACCAATTTTATTAAAAACAAAAAGCGTTCGCTTTTATTTTGGGAACTGAAACTTAGACACTTTCAAAAACGCCAAAAAATAAATAGTCAACGCTCACATCGTTTAATACGGCGTGGGCTTGTTTATTTGGCGTTAGGTAGTCTAAGACCTCAGTTCCGAGTAAAATCATAGTCCCACGCTTTTTCAATTCTACAAACCTGCCAACGGGGACTTGAGGCAAACAAAAACTTTTATTTACAATGAAAAAGATTTTTCTTTCGCTGTCAATCCTGTTGGCAGCCGCATTTACAACAGGTGTAAATGCACAAATGAGTGTGGGAACAAGCGCTGCGCCTGTAGCAGGTTCTGTGTTGGACTTGAGTCAGATTTCGGCTAAAAACCTGGGGCTAATGATTCCGCAGGTTAATCTGTCTACAATCTCGGGAACCAACAAAACTAATCTTGAGAAAGAGGGCATGGTGGTGTACAATTTAGCAGACAAAGCATTTTATGTGTATCAAAATGGGAAATGGGTTACTTTTCCCAATCTTGTGAATGGCTATTTAGGAATAGGAACTAATAATCCAACATCCGGATTAACCTTGCGATCGTCTAATCCTGTAGGTAATGATATACTTTTTGAAGGAATTGAGGATGATTCACAAATTGTATTCAAAAGAAGTAATGGAACTGATGGGGCATTACCGGCTATAGCCGGAAATCGTATTGGAGGGATACAATGGGTGGCAAATGGAGTGGGAGGAGGATGTCCTTATATTATTGTATATTACAGAGGAGATGGAACTACCCCTTTATATTCAATGAATATAGGCACTCCACAAACTTTTATCCATTTAAACGAAAATGGCAATGTCGGCATAGGCACTACTACTACCCCCACCTACAAACTCCAAGTAGCAGGTACCGCCGGCGGCACCTCCTGGACAAATGTATCCGACGCTCGCTACAAAACCAATATCCAAACCATCCAAAACCCACTGCAAAAAGTACTGCAACTGCAAGGTAAAACCTACAAATTTGATACTGAAAAGTGGAAAGACAAAGGATTTCCTGCCGGTACACAATATGGAGTCATTGCTCAGGAAGTAGAAAAGATAGTTCCCGAAGTGGTAACCACCAATGCCGAAGGCTACAAAGGAGTGAATTACGACGCACTTGTACCGCTGTTGATCGAAGCCATCAAAGCGCAGCAAGCGCAAATTGACGAGTTGAAAAAGCAAATCAATAAATAATTCTAAAAACCGGAACTATGAATCTTATCCGAAAATTATTTATTGTATTAAGCTTTATAATAGGGCTTAATATCCCTGTCGCAGCACAAGTCCCGAGCAACCTGCACGGCAGGGCAACCATCGGCTCCCACCCAACCTTAGCCAACGGCAGCCTTACCAACAAAAGCATAGGTGAGCTATACTTAGGTGCAGGCACAGCAGGGCTGCAGAAAAACCAGTTTACCCTCACGGGTAATTATGTAGGTGAAAGCGGTTCGAGGCTTTACTCTTCGATTACTGCCAACACCAATGCTTCCGGCACGAAAGGCTATTTGTCTGTATCGGGAACAGCAAAGAAAAGCGGCGGTTCGACACTGATTGTACTCGATCTGCTTTCCACTTGGGACGGTAGTCGTATTGACTTAGTTGAAGCACTGAACTCAGGCTCTGATACCGACGCCTTTACCATGAATGCTACCACCGCAAGTACTTCGGGCAGGACGGCAAAACTGTTTAACGAACAGTCCGGCACCAAACGGATTTGGTATATCGGCGAAGAGCCGATT
This sequence comes from Paludibacteraceae bacterium, assembly GCA_031553685.1. GTDB lineage: Bacteria > Bacteroidota > Bacteroidia > Bacteroidales > Paludibacteraceae > JAFGVL01. Next base: position 29,519 of record JAVBLE010000060.1, read on the forward strand.
ATTGCTTCTTCCTGCGAAAGCATTTGCGAAGGAGCAGGCAGCTTTACAGTTACTTTGAGCCGATACACAGGCACGATAAGTAAGTGGCAGTATTCGTTCAGTCCATACAGTACCTGGACGGATATAAACCAGACAACCGAAAACTTGGTGATTGAGAACCTGCCGCAAGCGGCTCGCTTCCGCGCAGTAGTAAACGGAGGAAACATAACCGATTATGTCGCCGTGAGCACAACGCCGAAACCGGTTGTGTCATTCACCGGTTCCACCACGATTTGTGCGGGCAGTACGACTACGCTTTCGCCCACAACGGGCGGCACTTGGGTGAGCAACAACCCGAGCGTGGCTACGGTAACGAATGTGGGTGTGGTAACGGGTGTAAGCAGTGGGTCTGTTACCTTTACTTATACGCGCACGGATGGGTGTTCGGCGAGTGTAACGCCGTAAATGGTAGAGACAAGGCATGCCTTGTCTCTACAGGTAATTCAAGCCCCCGATTTGTCTGGATTTTCGTTGTTGTTTGTGCCGGATGGATTTGGGGGCTTTGTTTTAAAAGTGGTCAGGGGTTCATTTTGAAATGAAACCCTGACTTTTTTTTAAAACAGATTGGTTTGGCAAGAGTTATTTTGATTAGAAAATTACTTTTTATCCCCTTCCCGAATTTCCACCCGACGGATTTTTCCGCTGATAGTTTTTGGTAGTTCGTCTACAAATTCGATAATACGGGGATATTTGTATGGAGCAGTTACATTTTTTACATGCTCCTGAATTTCTTTTACCAACTCTTCGCCGGCTTTTTCTTTGTAATCTTTTGCCAAAATAATGGTCGCTTTTACTATTTGTCCGCGCACCTCGTCGGGCACGCCGGTAATAGCACATTCCACTACGGCTGGGTGTGTCATCAGTGCGCTTTCTACCTCGAAAGGGCCAATGCGGTAACCCGAACTTTTTATTACATCATCGTTGCGCCCAACAAACCAATAGTAACCATCTTCGTCGCGCCAAGCCACATCACCGGTATAGTAAATGTTATCGTGGTAAGCATTGTAGCTCAGCTCTTCATCACGGTAATATCCCAAAAACAGTCCAAGTGGACGGCCATTGGGTGTACGCATAATAATTTCGCCTTGCTCGCCATCCTCAGCCGACCGACCGTCGGGTGTCAATAAATCAATATCATACAACGGATTGGGTAATCCCATCGAGCCGGGTTTTGGTTCGTTCCATTGGGTGGTCAGGATGATGGGCATATTTTCGGTTTGCCCGAATGCTTCGCGTAACTTGATTCCCGTTAGTTGATAAAATTGCTCATAAACAACAGGATTTAAAGCTTCGCCTGCAATGGTACAATATTCAAGAGCTGAAAGATCATATTTAGTTAAATCTTCACGAATCATAAAACGGAAAATCGTTGGCGGAGCACAAAACGAAGTTACTTTATACTGCGAAATCATCCGGAGCATGTCGGCAGGTGTAAATTTCTCGTGGTCGTACACAAAAACAGCAGCTCCGGCAATCCATTGTCCATACAATTTTCCCCAGACAGCTTTTGCCCAACCGGTATCGGCAACGGTGAGGTGCAAACTTTTTTCGTGCAGCGTATGCCAATATTTAGCGGTAACAATATGTCCGAGCGGATAGGTAAAGTCATGGATAACCATTTTCGGATTGCCCGTTGTGCCCGAAGTGAAGTACAATAAGAATATGTCATCGTTATCGTTTACATGTGCAGGACGAACAAATGGTTTTGCTGCGGCCAATCCGGCATTGAAATCATCCCAGCCTTCGGGGATAATTTCGCCAATCGAAACTAGCTTTTCTACTGTCGGGCAGTTTGGTTTAGCAGCATTTACATGGTCAATAACCACTTGCTCGCCAACAGTAACGATAGCTTTGATGGTGGCTGCTTCGCAACGATAAATAATATCTTTTGCTGTTAATAAGTTAGTTGCAGGAATAGCTATTGCACCAATTTTATGCAATCCGATAATGGCAAACCAAAACTCATAACGGCGTTTAAGTATTAACATAACCTTGTCGCCTTTGCCTATGCCGATAGATTGAAAATAAGACGCAGCCTGATCACTGTATTTTTTTATTTCGGCAAATGAAAAATCGCGGTGCGCCCCTTTATCATTTGTCCAGCAAAGCGCCCGTTTGTTTGGTTCTTTCCCAGCCCATGCATCTACAATGTCGTAAGCGAAATTGAAATTATCAGGAACTTTTATTTCGAGGTTTTGTTTAAAATCTTCGTACGAGTCGAATTCGACTTTCTTTACATATTTTTCTAACATAAATTCAGATGGTGAAATGGTAAGATGGTAAGATAGTGAACAGGCTTTTGCTTGCCATTTCACAATCTCACTATCTCGCCAACTATAATATAATTGCTAAAAACTCTACCGCTTTTCCGTCCAAAGCTTTCATTCCATGTGGCTTGGAGGCATCAAAATAAATGCTGTCGCCTGTTTCGAGGATTAAATCTTTACCGGCTATTTGGAATAACATACGCCCTTCGAGCACTAAATTAAATTCTTGTGTCGGGTGCGTGTTTAAGGTCATTGGCGTATCTTCCGGTTTCGGCTCTACCGTTACTATAAATGGTTCGGCTTTAGCGTTTTTGAAACCCATTGCCAGCGCCTGATACTTATATGCTTTAGTGCGCTCTATCGAAACCCCTTGCCCTTTGCGGGTAACAAAATAGGCAGACATGTGGGCATCATCGCCCGAAATGAGCGACGCCATTTCTACATTAAAAGTCTTGGCAACCTCATAAAGGAAACTCATCGGGATATCTGAATTGCCGCTTTCGTATTTTTCATAGTCGGCAACTGCGATACCCATTTTTTCAGCCATTTGCACCAACGATAAGTCTAGCGCATCACGCAGTCCTTTCAGTCGTTGGGCTATTTGTTTGATTTGTTCTTGCATAAATTTTCGCAATAAAAATTTTTTGAATGGCAAAAATAGAAAAAATAAAAAGAAACTTTGATATGAATTTTAAAAAGAAAGAAAAAATATTTATCTACTTTCGATTTTTATCTTTTTGAGATAAAAAGGTTTTAGATTTAAAACACAAAAAGGTTTTATAGGGCGGAACGGATACCGAAAACTTACGGTAACAGATCAACAGAGTAGCTCGAAAAAACAACCTCAGCAAGTAAACGCCTTTAAAATGGGGAGGAGACAAGAGTCACGCCATGATGTTTTTATTTAATTGTTGCTTATGGTTGTGCATTTCGGTGTTATAGCATTTTTTTTTATTTTTGTGCCTTAGTTTTACAATATATTATAAGGTTATGAAGAAATTATTGGGTTGGTTGCTGTTGTTTTTGTTTGTGGGTATAGTTGCCGAAGCTCAAAAATTGTCGTCGAAAGAGAAAAAGGCTCGCGATGTTTATTCGGAAGCCCGCTGGGTGAGCGACCCCAGAGAACGGATTAAGAGATTGAAAGAGGCGGTTGAGCTTGACAATCAATATATTGAGGCTTATTGGCTTATGTCATCGTCGTACAAGGAAATGGGGGACGATGCGAGTACTATTTATTATCTGGAGAAAATTGCGCGTCCGGAGGTGAAATATTTTGATAAAACAGTTTTTCGTTTGGGGAAAGAATATTATGCCATTGGCGAGTATGAGAAGGCTAAGGCTGCGTTTCAAAAGGCTGAGGGAAAATATCCTGCGTGGGAGAAAAAGTGCGATGTAGCTTTGGACTTAAAAAGACATCCAATTGATTTTAAGCCGGTTAATCTAACGAATGTAAATACGGAGTTTGATGATTATTGGCCAAGTATTACTGCCGATGGTAAAAATATTTTGACAACTGTATATTTAGGTATTTCAGAAGGAAAAGTTTCAGGGCAAATACAAGAAGATATATATCTTAGTAAACTTGATAAAAATGGGAAGTGGGGTAAAAGTGTTCCTATAGAACCGCCATTAAATACTGACCAAAATGAAGGCGCTCAAAATTTTTCGGTTGATGGACGGTATATGTTTTTTGTGGCGTGCAATCGTCCGAGTGGTTTGGGCGACTGCGATATTTATTATTCTATTAAAAAAGGGGATAGATGGAGTAACCCGATTAATCCCGGAACACCTTTGAATACAATATTTCAGGAAACGACCCCTTCGTTTTCGGCTGCGGGCAACGAATTGTTTTTTGCCAGTAGTCGCCCAGGCGGACAAGGTGGGGATGACATTTGGGTGAGTAAAGTAAAAATTTTGGATAACGGTTATTTGGAATTTGGTGTGCCCGAAAATCTTCCGGCTGAGGTAAACACTGCCGAAGCAGAGATTTCGCCGTTTATCCATGTGGATAATCATACTTTGTATTTTTCGTCGAAAGGGCATCCGGGCATGGGTGGGTTTGATATTTTTTATAGCAAGCGTGATGATAAAGGCAAATGGAGCATTGCAAAAAATTTGGGTTACCCTATTAATACGCATCGTGATGAAATTGGGTTTTGCGTGAATGCGCAGGGTGATAAGGCTTATTTGTCATCTAACGGCATTCAGAAAAACAGTCGGGGGAAAGATATTTACGAAATAGTTCTGCCGGAAGATTTGCGTCCCAAAAAGATGGATTTTTTTGATGGAAAAGTGGTTGACCCTGAAACAAAAAAACCTTTGCAAGCGCGCGTAGAAGTATTTCAATTAGCTGACAACCAAATAGTTTTTCAATCTATATCGGATGAAGAAACGGGCGAATTTACAGCTTATTTGCCTACAGATAAAGAATATGGATATAATGTAAGCAAGAAAAATTATATGTTTTATTCGGGAGAACTATTACAGCAAGATAGCTTGAAAACGCCGAAAGTGATAAACTTGCATACAATTGCGGTAGGAGAAAAAGTAATTTTGAAAAATGTTTTCTTCGATTTTGATAAGTCGACTTTGAAACCTGAATCGAAAGGGGAATTGCAACGAGTAGCTGATTTCTTAACAAAAAACCCGAAAGTAAGCGTTGAATTGGGCGGACATACCGACGCCAAAGGTTCGGGCGAATATAACCAGAAATTATCAGAAAGCCGTGCTAAGGTTGTGGTCGATTATCTGATTTCATTGGGTATTGATGCCGACCGGATGTCTTATAAAGGTTATGGCAAAGACCGCCCAATAGCCGACAATAATACTGATGTAGGTCGCGCGCTTAACCGACGAACTGAAATTATTATTACTAAAAAATAAATCGGTCAAATTTTGACATTTGGTGGCAAAAATGCGGATATATCTTTGTTGAATGCGATTAAATCGCGCACTACAGATGATGATATAAATGAATATTGGGCTTCGGTAAATAGCAATACGGTTTCAATGCCAGCCAATTTATAATTTGTGTCGGCAGCAGCGTGCTCATATTCAAAGTCGGCTATTGAGCGCAATCCGCGAAGTATAAAACCGGCTTTCTCGGCAAGGGCAAAATCGACCGTAATCGTATTATATTCTTTTAATTTTACGCGAGGTTCATCTTTGAATGCTTGCTGAATAATGTTTTTTTTCTGCTCGGGTGAAAAAAGAGGCGTTTTTGCCTGATTTACTCCAATAGCAATTACTATTTCATCAAAAATATCAAGTCCTCGTTTTACAATAGAATAATGTCCGATAGTAAACGGGTCGAACGAACCGGGGAAAATGGCTTTTTTCATTTTATAACTGTATTTATCTTTTTGCAAAAATAATATAGATTTATTTTTGAAGAAAATTATTTGGAAATACAATAAAAATCAAATATTTAAGTTACTTTTAAAGCGTTGTGTTTTAAAAACATAAAGTAAAAATAGTAAAACATTTCCGCAAATAGGTGTTTTTGTTTTACAAATTCTTTTATCTTTGTGAACTGATTTTTAAGTCCTAAACTTATTTTTGCTGAGCAAAAGCCTTATGTTCAGTAAATTGCAGATTTAAAGATATACTTATGAAAAAAACGACTTTACTTTTACTTGCTCTTTTTGCTCTAATGGCTGCTCATGTATCGGCTCAAGAGCGTGTTATCTATGATCAGTACCACTTCAATTATTATTTAATAAATCCGGCAGTTGCGGGAGCAGACAAGTGTACTCATCTTATGCTTACTACCAAAAATAACTGGATAGGGCGCGATGGACCGGCTACGCAAACGCTTACTTTCCGCACAAGACTTACTGATAAAAATGTTGGGTTAGGAGCGTATGTTTTTAACGACCGCACGCCGAATTTCAGTAATTTGGGAGGACAAGCTACTTTTGCATATCATATACCTATGAGCGATGGAGCAAAATACTTGAGAAATGTAATGTTGGACAGACAGCTTTCGTTTGGGGTTTCGGTAAAAGTAAGCCAGGCATCGTATGATAGTCATGGTACAGATGACCCTGCCGATGTTTCGTTCAGTGAGTTCTTGCCAAACGCCAATGTGGGTGTATATTATACTTCGTACGGATTTTTTGCCGGCTTGTCTGCTACAAACATAATCCCATTTAAGCCACTAAATTATGGCACTTATGAACCGGCTGCTCCATTGACCGGATTTTTATTTGTTGGAAATACATTTGATTTGTCAGCAAACAGTTCTTTGGAGCCTTCGATCAATTTCAACTATGCAAACACGGGCAATAAACAATTGGAATTGAACTTGAAATATGCTCAAAACAATGAAATGGATGATTTTGGCTGGTGGACACAGCTTTCATACCGCCAAAATCTTGACGAAGAGTTAGGTCAACCTATTTCGCTTATACCCATTGTTGGTTTGCGAATTAAAAAATGGCAGTTGGGTTATGCTTATAACTTCTTCTTAAATTCGATGGTTAATAAAAATTATGGAACGCATGAATTTATGTTAGCTTATACATTCTGTGTGCCAAAACGCTTCTGCCGTTAATTTTTTACATTATAAAAATAAAGTGCAAATCCCTTACTAACTGTTTGGGATTTGCTTTTTTGATTATACCAGATGATCTTTTTTTATCACATAGGAATTTATTTTTACGGTTTACTTATCTTTTTTGCCTCATTATTTACTGCTAAAGCAAAAAAAAGATGGGTGGGACAACGGCAGGTCTTTGCCTACTTAAACGAAAAAGCTGACAAAACAACCGAATATATTTGGGTTCACGCCTCGTCGCTTGGCGAATTTGAGCAAGGCAGACCGATTATCGAGGGTTTGAAAAAATCAAATCCCAATTGCAAAATCCTGCTTACATTCTTTTCGCCGTCCGGATATGAGGTTCGCAAAAATTATGCGGGTGCCGATCTTATTTGTTACTTGCCATTGGATACTCGCACCAATGTACGCCGATTTCTTTCTTCTGTAAATATTCAAAAAGCTATTTTTATTAAGTATGAATTTTGGATAAATTTCCTGTCGGCTTGCCGGAAAAATAATATCTCTACCTTTGTGGTTTCAGCCATTTTTCGCAAAGAGCAAGTTTTCTTTAAATGGTATGGAAAAAGTTATGCAAGGGTGTTGCAGGTTTTTAAAACTATTTTCGTTCAAAATGAAGAATCGAAACAACTTTTGCAATCTATTGGTATAAATACTGCTCAAGTGTGTGGTGATACCCGCTTCGATCGTGTAATTGAGATTGCCAAACAACGGAAACCATTACCCATTGTTGAAGCTTTCAAAAATGGACAAAAGTTAATCATAGCCGGTAGCTCGTGGGCAAAGGACGAAGATTTATTGATTGAATATCAACAAAAACATCCTGACATCAAGTTGCTTTTTGCACCACACGAGATACACGAATCGCACCTTTCGGAAATAGAAGCAAAGCTGCAAGGCGGTTTTGTGCGCTATTCGCAAGCAAACAAAAACGATGTAGCCACAGCCAACTATTTAATTATTGACAACTTCGGATTACTTTCGTCCATTTATCAATATGCGGATATTGCTTATATTGGTGGCGGTTTCGGGGTAGGCATTCATAATGTGCTGGAAGCGGCTGTGTATGCTATTCCCGTTGTTTGGGGACCAAACTACCAACGCTTTGTCGAAGCTCGTGGATTGATTGCTTGCGGCGGCGGATTTTCAATTTCTAATTATACAGAATTGGAAAATATCTTTAATTCTGCATATAAAGTTACAGGGCAAAAAGCGGGCGAATTTGTGCAAAGCCACAAAGGCGCTACTGATATGATTTTGAATGCAATACAATAATGTTATCCTACAAATATGAAACCCTCAATACCCAAAGGAACGCGCGACTTTACACCTGCCGAAATGGCAAAGCGCAATTATATTTTTGATACCGTCAAATCGGTTTTTCGCCTGTATGGTTTCCAGCAAATAGAAACACCGGCGATGGAAAATCTTTCTACCTTGATGGGAAAATATGGTGAGGAGGGTGATAAACTGTTGTTCAAAATATTGAATTCGGGTAATTTTATGGATGGTGTTGATACCGTAGAGACGCAAAATATTGCGTCTCTAACAAAGAAAATCTGCGAAAAAGGTTTGCGCTACGACCTTACCGTACCTTTTGCCCGTTTTGTGGTGCAACATCAAAATGAAATCAGTTTTCCGTTTAAACGCTATCAGATACAGCCCGTTTGGCGTGCCGACCGTCCGCAAAAAGGGCGTTACCGCGAGTTTTTCCAATGTGATGCCGATGTCGTAGGTAGCGATTCTTTGCTCAACGAAGTGGAATTGGTGCAAATTATCGACGAAGTGTATCGCCGTTTTGGGATTGAGGTAATAATCAAAATCAATAATCGCAAAGTGTTGAGCGGCATTTCCGAGATTATCGGCGCTGCTGATAAGATTGTGGATATTACGGTTGCTATTGATAAGTTGGATAAAATCGGACTTGATAATGTAAACAAGGAATTGCAGGAGAAAGGTATTCCTGCCGATGCGGTTGAGAAACTGCAACCCATCTTGCAACTGAGCGGAACAAATGCCGAAAAACTTTTGCAACTTAAAGCCGTTTTAGCCTCATCAGAAATTGGCATGAAAGGAATTGAGGAATTGGAAACGATTTTCGATTTCACCCAAAATCTACAAATAAAAACCGAGATAGAACTTGATCTTACGCTTGCTCGCGGACTGAATTATTACACCGGAGCTATCTTTGAAGTGAAAGCCAAAGGCGTGGAAATGGGAAGCATTTCGGGCGGTGGACGATATGATAATCTGACAGGTGTTTTCGGATTGCAAGGAGTTTCGGGGGTAGGCATTTCGTTTGGTGCCGATCGGATTTATGATGTATTGAATCAGCTCAACCTCTATCCTATCGACTCGCTTAACAATACGCAAATTCTGTTTGTATGTTTCGGAGATGATGAAATCCGTTATGCCTTGCCTTGGTTGAATGCGTTGCGAGAGCAAAATATTGCTGCCGAAATTTATCCTGAAGCCGCCAAGATGAAAAAACAAATGTCGTATGCCGACAATAAAAACATCCCGTTTGTGGCGATTGTAGGCAGCGATGAAATGGCTGCCGGCAAAGTGATGTTGAAAAACATGCAAACAGGCGAACAACAGCTTGCTTCGATTGATGAATTGATAAAGAAAATAATTTAATTTTTGACAGAATTTACGAGATTTACAGAATATGTTTTTTTCGAAAACTAAAAAAATCTGTAAATTCCGTCCAAGTAAAACACGATGACTACCGAACAACTATATCATATCTACCTGCAACATCCTGCAGTTACGACCGACAGTCGCAACTGCCCCGAAGGCTCGTTGTTTTTTGCTTTGAAGGGAGAAAGTTTTGACGGCAATCAATATGCGCAAGCAGCTTTAGACAAAGGCTGTGCATACGCCATTGTAGATGATACGCAAGTTGCCGGTAATGATAAGATCATTTTAGTCGATAATGTACTAAAAGCCTTGCAGGATTTAGCTCATCACCATCGTATTGCACTTGGCTTGCCCGTTATCGGCATTACCGGAACAAATGGAAAAACAACCACCAAGGAGTTAATCTCGGCAGTTTTAGCTAAAAAATTCAAGGTGCTTTTCACGCAGGGAAATTTGAACAATCATATCGGTGTGCCGCTTACATTGCTTAGCATAACTCCTCAACACAATATCGCTGTGGTAGAAATGGGCGCCAATCATATTGGCGAAATTAAAGCGTTGGTGGATATCGCAGCGCCCAACGCCGGAATTATTACCAATGTGGGCAAAGCACATCTGGAAGGTTTCGGTTCGTTTGAAGGCGTGATAAAGGCGAAAAGCGAAATGTACGATTTTGTGCGCGAAACAGGTGGCGTGGCATTTGTCAATCTCGACAACCCTATTTTAATGGAAAAATCCGAAGGTATCGATCGCATTGGTTACGGCATTGAACACAAAAACGGTTTGGTAAACGGTATTATTACGGGTAATTCGCCATTTCTCGAAATGTCTTGGCACGCTTCGGCTTCGCTCAGCGACCAAGAGGGTGATAATTCTATCTATCCAATTAAAACCAATTTGATTGGTGCTTATAATGCCGAAAATGTTTTAGCATCAATTTGTATCGGCACTTATTTTGGTGTGGAACCGCAGCAAATTTGCGATGCAATGAGCAACTACCAACCGCACAACAACCGCTCTCAATTTACCCAAACCGAGAAAAACAAACTGATTATCGACGCCTACAACGCCAACCCAACCAGCATGCAGGCAGCATTGGCAAACTTTGCTCAAATGACTGCCGATAACAAAACCGTTATACTCGGTGATATGCGCGAACTGGGCGAAGATAGCGCCAAAGAACATCAACATATTGTTGATTTATTAACCGAAAATAATTTTTCGAATATCTATCTAATTGGCGAATGCTTCTCGGCAACGCAAACCGGTTTTACTCATTTTGCAAAAACAGATGATTTTATCCAGTACTTGCAAAAAAATCCAATCAGCAATAAAACCATCTTGATAAAAGGTTCGCGCGGTAGCCGGCTGGAAACCGTTGTGCCGTATTTGTAGGAAAGGGTTTTAAACTAATAACTAAACACTCCAAGTCCCCAACAACCTGGAGTGTTTTTTACTTCAATCCTATCCTGAAACTCATGCTCCATCCGTTTGCCGGTTTCGGATATTGTACCCTACGGGAACACGGTTGCCTGCAACTGTTGCTTGCCTTTGTATCCACACCAGCCCAGTATTTGATTGAACGGGTCAATCACACACAAGACCACCTCACCCAAAACACGCGAATGCAGTATATGCCGATTATGTTTCAATATCGAGCCTTTATCATTCATCCAATAAATTTTATGATTAACATTTTTTATACGCCCAATTAGGTATTTAATCGCTTTTTTGAATAAATTTGTGGCATAATTAATTAGAAAAACAATATTTATCTATCATAAATATCTGATATTAAACATTTTAAATTAAAAAGAAATGATATGAAAAAGAAATTCTTACTGACAATCAGTCTCGTTTTTGCTTTGCTGTCAATGCAAGCAAAAGAAAATAGGGTTGATTCGCTGGCGGTGTATACTCTCGACCGTATGAATACAACCATGCAAAGTTTGCAATCATGTAGTTTCTTGACACATACAACTTATGATGTGTTTCAAGAAAACTTGGGTTATGTGAAGCATTCGGATGAAGCGGAAATGTATATTCAATTTCCGGATAAACTGAAAATGCGTTCGATGGGCGATAAAGGTAACCGTTCTATGTTTTATAATGGTTCGAAGTTCAATTACTATTCATTCGACAAAAATCACTATGCTTCCATTTCGGCTTCGGGAGATGTAATTCAGTTGTTTGATAATGTAAATAAAAAATATGGCATTGAATTTCCGGCTGCCGATTTCTTTTACCCCGATTTTGCAGATGATGTTGTGAAAACGGGTGGTAATTTGGTCTATTTGGGCATTACAAAGGTGAACGGGCAAAACTGTTTCCATATTGCCGGAAATGATGTAAACGGTACAGGTTTCCAGTTTTGGATTGCCGAAGACGATTATTTTTTGCCGGTTAAAATGGTATTGGTTTATAAGGATGATAACGGGCAATCGCAGTTTGAAGCTGTATATTCTGATTGGAAACTGAATCCGGCTTTGCCTGCTTCGCTCTTCGAGTTTAATGCGCCACCCGCAGCTAAAGAAACCAAAATGGGTGAAGTAAGGAATAATAAATAAGTAATTAACGAATTAATTTCCAGAGATATGAAAAATATAGCATTCAAACAGGTAACCCTGTATATATTCATTCCGTTTTTGAGTATATTTTTGATGGCCTCCGAAGCCGTAGCTCAACGCTTTGCACATGGTAGCGTTACTGTCCGCACTTATCGTCCGGTTCCGGCGGCTCGCCCTGTACCGGTTCGTCCGGTGCCTGTTCGCCCCGTACCAGTTCGTCCGGTGCCTGTGCCTGTTCGCCCCGTTCCTGTTCCGGTGCCTGTTCGTCCGGTGCCAGTTCCTGCGTGGCATTATCCGTATTATTACCATCCGTTTGTACCTTATTATTGGGGTCCGGCATGGTATCCGGTAGGTTTCTTTGTAGCAACAGTGGCTACTACGGCTATTATCGTTACAATTGCCAATGAGGAATACCACTATGACGAAGGTGTTTATTATCAAAAAAGTGGCGATGGCTACAAAGTGGTTCCGGCACCAATCGGAGCTGAAATTTCGGATTTGCCCGATGGTTACACAAAACTTGATGTGGATGGTAAAACATACTACTATTATGGAGGAGCTTACTATGTGAAATCGAGCAGTAAATATAAAGTAGTGGCTCCGCCTGCGGGTGCTGTTGTTACTAAATTGCCCGAAGGAGCAAAGGAAACAACCGTTGATGGTAAAAAATATGTCGAATACAATGGTACATTCTATCAACCGATTTCGCAAAACGGGCAAGATGCATATGTGGTAACCGAAACAAAAACCGAAGAACCGAAAACAGACGATACTAAAAGCCAAAAATAATATCTAGATAAATTATGAAGCATATAAAAATATTGTTTTTGACAATATTGTTCCTCTTTTCGATTTCTTTGGCAGCTCAGGAAGCAGCCGTTTCGGGGATAGATACGCTAAAAGTGCCGACATTGAAAAAGGAAAAAAATCTCAGGGTTATTCCGTTGCCTGCTATTGGTTATAACCCTACATCGGGTTTTATGATCGGTGTAGCACCTTCGCTTACATGGACAATGGGAAATCCTGAAACGACGCATTTGTCGTCGGCATTAGCAACACTTATTTATACATCTAAAAAGCAATTTTTATTTACTTGTAAGTCAACAGCTTTTTTGGATGGTGATTCGTGGAACTTGATGGGCGACTGGCGATATTTTATCACTTCGCAACCTACTTTTGGCTTAGGTTCGGGACCACAATCGGCTAAACTGGTTTCGACAGGTTACGAATACAATGATAACTTATTTAGCCAAGGAATTCCAAGTGACCAAATGATGGAGTTTGATTATTTGCGGTTGCACGAAACTTTTTTGAAGCGCTTTGGCGATACCCGTTATTATGCCGGATTAGGTTATCATTTGGATATTCACAGTAAAATTGATGACCAGCAGTTGCGTTTAGATACCGTTCCACCGACAATAACCAGCCATTACGCTTACAGCGAAAAATATGGATTTAATCCTGAAAAATATACTCTTTCGGGAGTTTCGATCAATGGCTTGTTGGATTCGCGCGACAATGTGGTAAACCCTTATAGCGGTCAGTATGCATTTTTATCTTTCAGGATGAACCCTGAATTTTTGGGGAGTTCGCAAAACTCGACCATGCTTTGGGCAGAATATCGCCACTATTTTATATTGAACAAAGAGCGTCCGCGCCATCAAATCGCTTGTTGGGCGTACGGAAACTTTGTAACATCTGGGAATGTGCCATATATGGATCTTCCGGCAGTGGGTTGGGATCAATTCGGGCGTTCGGGGCGTGCCTATACACAAGGGCGTTTTCGGGGCGAAGATTTGATGTATGCCGAGGTAGAATACCGTTTCCCACTGATGAAACACAACGATTTGTTGGGTGGAGTGGTATTTGTAAATGCCACAACAGCCAATAATCCGGATTCGAAGATTTATCTGGGCGAATACATTACTCCGGCAGCCGGCATAGGTTTGCGTGTGATGGTGAATAAAAAAACACGAGCTAACCTTTGCCTTGATTACGCCATAGGTATGTATGGATCGAGCGGTTTTTATTTTGGTATAAATGAAGCATTTTAATATTATTAATCTAAAAAATTACAATCATGAAAAAGTATTTGTTTTTATTACTGATGCCGGTTTTACTTCTTGGTTGTTCTACACAAGAAGTAGTCAGTTCGTGGGTAAACCCCAATGTAAAGCACAACGGACCGTATAAATCGGTTTTTTTGATGGCGATAACTCATAATCAGGCAGCAAAAAATACACTTGAAGATAAAATGGCTGCCCAATTGGAAAAGCAAGGTATTAAATCAATAAAAAGTCACGATGTGATGCCGGCTTCCATGTTTGGCAATCAGCCGGCCTCTAAAGAAGATTTGAAGAAAATTATTTCTCAATCCGGTTGCGATGCAGTATTCACCATGTCGTTAGTGCGGGTAGAAAAAGAGCTTAATTATCAACCCGGCACCGTATATGCTCCGATGGGATTTTATGGATATTACGGTTATTGGGGATCTATGATGATCGATCCTGGTTATTATACTGTAGATAAGGTATACACTGTGGAAAGTAATTTTTACGATTTTGCTACCGACCAGCTTTTATGGTCAATTCGTTCCAAATCATACACAGCTCCCGACCTTGATAGTTGGTTCGGCGATTATGCTTTTATGATGCATAACGAGTTGGTTAAGTTAGGATTGTTGAAAGGAACAAAATAAAAAATAAGTAAAAGTAATTTTTTAAATGTTTTTTTGTATTTTTGTTCTCGTAAAACAAAAATCTTTAAATCAAAATGTTATGAAAAAAATTACTTATTTTCTTTTTGCTGCTCTAACGAGTGTGATTATTTTTTCATCGTGTAAAGATGAAGACAAAGACACAACCCCGCCGCTTGTCCCTACTGTAGCCGAAATTAAAGCCGGAGCAGTAAAAATATCGGGTACAGGAGAGCCCGGAACAATCGTAACAGTTACTGTAAACAATGCTGTTTATACAGGTGCTGTTTCCGATGGTGGAGATTGGTTTATTGATATTCCTGCACCTGGAATTCCGGCTGGAGCATCTATTACAGTTACTCTGACAGACGAAGCCGGCAATGTCAGTGAAGCATATACAATAACAGCGCCGGCCGTAATACCTACTCCTGCAAAACCGACATTAGAAGGAGTTGCTGTAGGAGCACTTGCAGTAAAAGGGACAGGTGAAGCCGGAGCCACAGTTAATGTAAAAATTGGCACAAATACATACAACGCAATTGTAGGTGCTGATGGGAAATGGTCGGTTACTATTCCGGCTGCTGTAAAAGGAAATGTAATCTCTGCTACGCAAACCAGTATCGCAGGTAAAACAAGCGAAGCCTCAACAACAACTGTTAATGATAGTGGAGTTGTTGAAGAAGCCGATATAACCCCACCTGCAAAACCGGTTATTACTACAAATAAAATAGATTTGGATACCACCACAATCTACGGTACCGGTGAAGCCAAAGCAAATGTAATCCTTAGAGTTGGATCAGCTACTTATCAAGGAACAGTTGGAACTGATGGTAAATTTGCAGTAAAAATGGGGACTGCCAAAATAAAAGGTAATGAAGAAATTAAAGTAACATTGAAAGATGCTGCCAGCAATGAAAGTGAAGCTGCTACTTACCAGGTTCCTGCTATTGTAGGTAATTGGAAAGGGTTTACAAGTAATTGTATATTGACATACAAAAACGCTTCTGGCAACCAAAACAAACCTATTACTGACTTTGAATCTGTAATTGTAACCTTAACAAATGGCAAGAAAGCAATTCAGACTCCTGTGCAGCCTGCAAACCTTAGTTTAAAATACGAAGGTACTTATGAACTTAATAATGGTATTTTAACTATAACATATACAACAGAGAGTAGGTATTATTATGGAACATGGCAACCTGCTCAGGCAATACCTTTGGGAGATGAAATACAAAAATTTACGCAAACATTTAATGCAGATAAATCTCAGGTTACTTTGCTTATGAACAATGTTACAGATATTAATAATTCGTATATTTTTAGCCTTATAACAGATGCTTATCCGGGTAGCTCTACTCCCAATTATGCTTTTACACTAAAATATAATCGTTAGTATTTTTAGTTTATAAAACAGAAAAACGGTGTTGTTAGTCAATAACAATACCGTTTTTATTTGATTTTTCAACAAATACAATAAATGGTAAAAATAATCCTCAAACATCACAAAGAAGAATCCTTGCTTCGTTTTCATCCATGGGTATTTTCGGGTGCGATACATCATATTGACGGAAAGCCCGAAGAAGGCGAAATCGTAAAAGTTTTTGACAGTAATCATAATTTTTTAGCTGTCGGGCATTATCAGATAGGCAGCATTATGGTGCGTGCATTGAGCTTTAAGGATAGAACCATAGATAATTCTTTTTGGAAAGAAAAAATTGAAAAAGCCTATCAATTACGATTAAGTTTAGAGTTAGCCGGAAACCCGAATAACAATACTTACCGTCTTATCCACGGTGAAGGCGATGGACTGCCCGGGCTGATTGTAGATGTGTATGCCGATTCGGCTGTGTTGCAAGCCCATTCTGTAGGAATGCACTATGCGCGCCATGCAATAGCCGAAATGCTTGTGAAAACAGTAAAAGGGCTAAAAAATGTGTATTACAAATCGGAAACCACACTGCCTTATAAAGCTACTTTGAACGATGAAAAAGAAGATGGTTATCTGATAGGAAAAGTATCCGAACCTGTTGCAATGGAAAATGGGTTGCGGTTCCATGTCGATTGGTTGCGCGGACAAAAAACCGGTTTTTTTGTCGATCAGCGCGAAAACCGTGCTTTGTTAGAACATTATGCCAAAGGGCGTTCGGTATTAAATATGTTTTGCTACACAGGCGGATTTTCATTTTATGCCATGAGAGGAAATGCCAAATTGGTGCATTCGGTGGACGGTTCGGCAAAAGCCATCGAACTAACCAATAAAAATGTAGCGTTGAACTTTGAGAATGATCTTCGTCATGAAGCCTTTTGTGTAGATGCATTCAAATTTTTAGACAATATTGATGATAAATACGATTTGATTGTGCTCGACCCTCCTGCTTTTGCCAAACATCGCGATGCACTCCGGAATGCATTGCGAGGTTATCAGAAATTGAATACAAAGGCTTTTGAGCAAATTCGTCCGGGCGGTATTTTGTTTACCTTTTCCTGTTCGCAAGTAGTAAGTCGCGAGCAATTCCGGTTAGCAGTGTTTAGCGCAGCTGCCCAAAGTAAGCGCACTGTGCGCATTTTACACCAGTTAACACAGCCCGCCGATCACCCTATTAACATTTATCATCCCGAAGGTGAGTATTTGAAAGGCTTAGTGCTTTATGTCGAATAGACAAAAAGGTATTGGATAGCTTAAATTAATTAACAGAGAATGCTTAAAATTTAAATAATGTTAAATACAATACTTTTTTTGCTCGAAAATATGTTTTACAACATAAAACCGCATATATTTGTACTGTTTTTCATAAGTATTAGATTTTAAGGTTAGGAAGTTAGGTTGCCTGTGAAGGCAGCCTTTCTTTTTTATACCCCTTAGTTCGGCATAGCTTCTTGCTATGTCAAAGTCAAAAGTAAGTTTTTAGGGTCTTTCCATCAAAACTGTGTCAAGAAGAAGATTAATGTTCGACCCTCTTTTCTATCCGTAACAACCTTTTGTGCAATAACCATGTTCTCATAAAAATAAAAATCACAGACACATGAAGTCAATACTATACAGCATATATCATTGCATCAAAGACGCCCTGCCCAAAGCAAAAAAAAACAGCCTTTTGGATATTCAAATATATGCTGCCCATTTCATTAGCAGTAAGCTTATTGCAACAAACACCGTTTTTCGATTGGCTATCACATTACCTTACTCCAGTATTCAAAATCATCGGGCTTTCGGGCGAAGCTTCAATCGTTTTTGTAAGCAGTATCTTTCTCACACTCTATACGCCAATTGCCATTATCGCTTCGTTAGCATTGGATATGCGGCAGATCATTATTTTGGGATCAATGTGCCTTATTTCGCACAATCTGCTTTTTGAAACAACCGTGCAAAAGAAAACAGGTTCATCAGCCGTAAAAATTATTACATTGCGTTTAGCAGCAAGCTTTGTTGTAGCATTCATCCTTAATTTGATATTACCTGAAAGTGGATTTTCGCAACCGTCTTTTCAAGCTACACAAGCCATTTACAACACAATCTGGGATTTCCTGTATGACTGGGCAAAACTTTCACTTTGGCTTTCGATCAAAGTTTTTCTAATTATTTTCGGATTAATTATTTTGCAAAATGTATTGAAAGAATTTGGAATTATCAAATGGCTTTCGCGCACTATAGCCCCTGTGATGAGATTGATAGGACTTTCTGATAAATGTTCATTCCTTTGGGTAGTGGGGCAAACTCTCGGACTCACTTATGGTTCGGGAATTTTGATGGAAGAAGTAAAAAACGGTATTATCAACGAAAAAGAAGCTCGCGATTTGAACGATCATTTGGCGCTCAATCACTCGCAAATAGAAGACACCATGCTGTTTGTAGCCATTGGCGCACCATACCTTTGGATGGCTTTGCCGCGTTTTTTCGCAGCAATCATTTTTTTGTGGGGAAAGAAAATATTCGCAAAGAAAAAATAATCACACAATAAACCGAGCCGGGAAACGCCCTTTTATTTGGCTGTAAAACTGTTTTATTTTAGCAAAATCCTCTGTTTCGTTGCCGGTCGGATAAAAAAGTTCGCCAATACCGGCTTCCTTTTTACTGTAATCAAGATAAGCCAACTGAATAGGAACGCCTGCCTTGAGGGCAATGTAATAAAACCCTTTTTTCCATTCGCTCACAGCTTTGCGTGTACCTTCGGGCGTAAGAGCCAAGTGAAAAACAGCATGTTTAGCAAACTCTTCGGCAATCAAATCAGTCATCGAAGTCTTTTTATTCCTGTTTATCGGTATTCCACCCATCGCATTGAGAATTAAACTGATAGGAAAGAAAAACCATTCCTTTTTCATAAAAAACGAAGGCTGTTCCCGCTCAAAAGACAAATATGCCATCTTAGCCATAATAAAATCCCAATTGCTTGTATGCGGAGCCAAACAAATCACGCTTTTAGGCACTTGCGGCACTGTTCGCACATAGCGCCAACCCAATTTCCGAAACACGAATCGCCAAAACTTTCTCATCATCTCGTTTTATTATAAGAACGCAAAGCTACAGCTTTTTGTTTATTTTTTTTGTTAATAAATAATTTTCGACAAAGAAACTCGATTTATTACCTTTGTACATATTTTCTACAAACCTGAAAATGAAGAATTGGCTACTTTTTTTAATACTGCTCATTGGCAATCTCGCTTTTGCACAAATTGATGACAGCCCGAACTGCGAAATAAAAATCTACCTTCTACGGGACAATTCCACCACCTATACCGACAAAGTGATGGAGCGTTTCTTCGTAACCAAAGCCGACTTGGAAGACACCGCCTTTATCGATGACTCCGAAATCCTGTCGTACATCATAAAGCGTGATACAAGCGACATAGAAGGTATTACAGCAATCAAAGAACGGCATTGGCTCATCGTTTCGCCCGAAATCGTCGAGCGGGTAACAGACCTCAGCATCCCGCTTTGCTGCGGGCGAAAATTTGCCCTCCTGGTTGACGGCAGTATTGCTTACACCGGCTATTTCTGGAATTACTATTCCTCTTTCTCCTCCGATTGGATAACCGCAACCGCTTCAGGTTCTACTATTTACATTGACCGGAAGCTACCTGATTACGGTTTTGACCCTATCGAAACAGATCCACGACACAATTCGTTATTATTAAATTGTCTGGAAAATAAATAAATTTTGCTTGTGTAGCTCAAATTCTAAATAAAAATGCAAATCCCCAATTTCATACAAGACCTCAACCCAAGCCAGCAAGCCGCCGTACTGTTCAACGACGGTGCCTCATTAGTAATTGCCGGTGCAGGGTCGGGCAAGACGCGGGTGCTGACATACAAGATTGCCTACCTCTTGCATTTAGGACTGCCGGCGCAAAGCATCCTCGCACTCACATTTACTAACAAAGCCGCCCGCGAAATGAAAGACCGCATTTCGCAAATGGTTGGTTGGCAAACCTCGCGCCACTTATGGATGGGCACTTTCCACTCCATATTTTCGCGTATCCTTCGGGCTGAAGCCGAAACTTTGGGCTTTACCTCGCACTTTACCATTTACGACACATCCGAGTCTAAAAGCCTTATCAAAAGCATATTGAAAGAAATGGCTTTGGACGAAAAACTGTATGAACCCAAAAAATTGTTAGGTAGAATATCGTGGGCAAAAAACAATTTGTTTTCGCCCGCAGCATGGCGTGGCAATCAAGATATGCTCAAAGACGATTATTACCTCAAAATGCCGCAGTTTGTCGATATCTATACTACTTACACAAACCGTTGCCGTGCAGCCAACGCGATGGATTTCGACGATTTGCTGTATTATACCAATGTGCTTTTTCGCGACTATGCCGATATTTTGGCGAAATACAAATCATTCTTCCAATACATCTTGGTCGATGAGTATCAAGATACCAATTTTGCGCAATACCTCATTGTGAAGCGACTTGCCGAAGATCATCACCGCCTTTGCGTGGTGGGCGACGACGCTCAAAGCATTTATTCTTTTCGCGGAGCAAATATTGATAATATTCTTGGGTTTAAGAATGATTATGCCGATTGCCGGATATTCAAATTGGAACAAAATTATCGTTCTACGCAAAATATTGTCAATGCAGCCAATAGCTTGATTGCCAAAAACAAAGGGCAAATCCCCAAAACTGTTTTTTCGACCAACGATAAAGGTGAACACATCATCGTAAACAGCGTGTATAGCGACTACGACGAAGGTTTTACCGTAGCCAACAGCATTATGGATATGCACAAGACAAGTTCGCCGTACAACGAATTTGCCATTTTGTACCGCACCAATTCGCAGTCGCGTGTGTTGGAAGATGCTTTGCGTAAGAGTGCGATTCCATACCGCATTTATGGCGGCTTATCATTTTATCAGCGTAAAGAAATAAAAGATGTGTTGGCGTATTTTCGCTTGGCAATCAACCCGCAGGACGAAGAATCGTTGAAGCGCGTTATTAATGAGCCGAAGCGTGGCATTGGCGACACAACGATAGATAAAATCATTGCAGCTGCACGCACACACGAAGTAAGCGCGTGGGAAACGCTTAGCGATACGCTGCGATACAATGTAGGCGTAAATGCCGGAACAACTGCCAAATTACAGAAATTTAGAGATATAATTGAACCATTTCACGAAAAAGTAACCGAAACCAACGCATACGAGATAGGAACGGAACTTGTAAAACGCTCCGGCATTGTTGCCGAACTGATGGCAACGCCTTCGCCTGAGAACGACAGCCGTCGCGACAATATTGAGGAGTTGCTCAAAGCCATACACGAGTTTTGCGAAATGCGCCTCGAAGATGATGGCACAGTGGCTACCCTCGCCGATTTCTTGTCCGAAGTATCGCTCCTGACCGACCAAGACGATAAGGAGGATAAAGAATCGCAAAAAGTAACATTGATGACTGTGCATGCCTCCAAAGGATTGGAGTTCAAGCATGTATTTATTGTAGGGATGGAAGAAAACCTGTTCCCGTCGCCCCGCACGCTCGACGATCCGCGTGGGCTGGAAGAGGAACGGCGCCTGTTCTATGTCGCCATTACCCGTGCCAAAGAGACTTGCCATATCAGTTATGCCAAATCGCGCTTCCGGCATGGGAAAACCGACTTTTGCAATCCTAGCCGTTTCTTAAAAGATATTGATGAGCAGTTTTTGCGCCATTCGGTGTCTGCTAATATTTTTTCCAATAATAGTTTTGAAAAACAAAATTCGCCGTTTGGACAAAACCGTTTCCCACAGAATAATTTTACCGAGAATGCACCTAAGCGTGTCTTTACACAATCGTCGCCCCAAAAGCCATTGCAAAAGCTGCCCACCACCAACCAAACAGTTACACATAAAACTATTGGCGGGCTTACCGAAGGGCAATGGGTAGAACACAATCTTTTCGGTCGCGGACAAATCAAATCGCTCTCGGGCACAGCCGGCGACTTACGCGCCGTAGTCAGTTTCGAAACCATCGGTGAAAAGAATTTACTGCTCAAATATGCCAAACTAACTCCGATAAATGATAATTAAACAAACCGCCGACGGTTCGCACACACTCTACTTGCCCGAGATAGACGAAACCTACCATTCTATTCATGGTGCAGAGAACGAATCGCGCCATGTTTTTCTCGAAGCCGGATTTAATCATTGCCACAAAAAAGAAATTCATATTCTCGAAATAGGATTTGGGACAGGTTTAAATGCTTATCTCACTGCATTAGAAGCTGCCAAGCAAGGTAAAATAGTACATTACACAACTGTTGAGAAATATCCTTTATCAAAAGAATGTTGGCAGCAACTTAACTTTGCCCGGGGAGATAAAGAAAATCAACTTCTATTTGAGAAGATACATTCGGAGGATTGGGAAAAGGAAGTCCAATTGTCCAACAATTTCTACTTTAAAAAACTACAAGCCGACTTTTGCAACTTGCCCTTAGATAATTCTTTCGATCTGATTTATTACGATGCCTTTTCGCCCGAGAAGCAACCCGAACTGTGGACAGAAGATATTTTCATCCAACTCTACAATCATACAAACATGGGCGGAATCCTTACCACCTACTGTGCCAAAGGCAGCGTGCGCCGAGCCATGCAAGCGGCAGGTTATATAGTCGAACGCTTGGTAGGACCTGTAGGAAAGCGGGAAATGTTGCGGGCAAGTGTTCTTTAAGCAGTTAAATAACTTGTTATTTTGATCTGTTTATAAGCAGATGGATGAAGATTTTGCGCGTTTTCAATATCAAAATCATCTTGCAATCCGAGCCAGAATTTTGCCGAATTACCAAAAAACATACTTAAAAGCAAGGCGGTATTGAGAAATATCCATTGAGATAAGAAATTCTTCTTGTAAGATTTCTCCATGCGTTATATTCTTCAATTTTTCCATTTCGTATAAGTTTTTTTTGAATATCCGCAATTACTCGCAGATAATTATTTATAATGTTCGTGATGCTTCGCTATTAGCAATAAAACGCAAAACTTCGTTTTTTTCTATACTAAAACGCGAAGACGCAATGACACGAAGACGCTAAGATTTTTTCTTTGCGTCGTTGCGACTTAGCGACTTAGCGTTTTAGTACATAAAGCGTAGCTTTTAGTTTGAATGAGCATTGTGCTGAAAACGGATATGCATAATATTTTAAGCAAAAATAAAACTTCAATGCTAAAAAAATGTTTTTATTTCAAAGAAATATTTTTTCCTTTGTGAGAAATTTGACATTTTTTAAGATGAGAAAAATATTACTTTTACTTTTTATTTTATCAATCACCGTTTTTATCAGAGCACAGAGCGACACAACCTTTGTCAAGGATTTGAACAAAGATACTTTTTCCTTTTCCAAATATGATTCAATTTCTATCGCCCAATATGATTCGATATTCATTGCTAAACAAATTAATACTCCCTATAATTCGGATGTCAAATTAAAAAGAGATTGGGCACGGTTAGGGTATTGTACGGGTATGTATATAGGAATGGCTGCTATCACATTTGGTGTTTTGTGGGTTGGTCCTGAAGGTGTTTCCAGATGGGATAAAGAAAAAATGAAGACTGATGGTCTTACCGGTAGATGGACAGAAAATATACATGCCGGTCCTGTTTGGGACGAAGATGACTGGGAGCTTAATTATCTTGCTCATCCTTATGCCGGAGCTATTTACTATATGACTGCCCGCAGTTGTGGTTTCAGGTGGTGGGAATCATTTGGTTATAGCGTGATAATGTCTTCTTTTTTCTGGGAATATGGATTAGAGGCTTTTGCCGAAGTGCCTTCGTGGCAGGATTTGATTGTAACTCCGACTGTAGGGTCTATTCTTGGCGAAGGATTTTGGATTGCCAAAAAGGCTATTGTTAAAAATGACAGTGAAATATTGAATTCGAAGATATTAGGAGGAACAGCATTGTTGTTGATGGATCCGTTCAATCAGATACTTGATTGGTGTGGATACAAAGAGCCGTTATTAAAATCATCAATCGCTCCGGTTGGTTGTGATTTTCAGAATAAGCAGCAAGTATGGGGCGTGCGTCTTTCGATGAATTTTTAAATGAATTTTTCTGAGTACATGATAAGAAAAGCCCGAAATCGTCCGTATCTTTTAAGCAAATCGTCGATACCTTTTTGGTAAAAGATACTGACGATTTTGGTAAATCCTCCTAACGATTTTTGTCATGTACTAAATAAATTTTTCTAAAAAATGAATTTTACTCAAAACGAACAATTTCAACGGGCTGAACTATTACTTGGCGAAGAGGTAATGGAAAGAATAGCAAAGCAACGCGTTATCATTTTTGGTGTTGGAGGTGTTGGTAGCTGGTGTGCCGAGAGTTTGGTGCGAACGGGCGTTCGTCATCTTACCCTGGTCGATTTCGATTGTGTGAATCCTACCAATATCAATCGCCAACTTCATGCAACGACCTTAACTGTAGGGCAACCAAAAGTAGAAGTGATGAAAAAACGCCTGCTTGAAATTAATCCCGATGCTGAAATCAATATTGTCCAAAAAGTATATAGTATTGATACACACGATGAGTTTCACATCGAAGAGTATGATTTTATTGTAGATGCGATTGACAGCATTAACAGCAAAATCCATCTGATACGCAAGGCTACACGCACCAATGCCACACTCGTTTCTTCAATGGGTGCGGCGCTTAAAGTCGATCCGGCAAAAATCAGGGTAAGTGAGTTTTGGAAAGTGCAAGGTTGCCCGCTGGCTTCGCTTATCCGCAAACGCATGCGCAAAGGCGAACTGCCGGCTAAGCCGGTAATGTGTGTGTACAGCCCCGAAGTGCTTGATAATACAGCTACGCTCGAACGCTCGGACGATATGATGAACAAAGTGGTAAACGGCTCGCTGAACCATATTACAGCGATTTTTGGATTTACGCTGGCTGGATTGATTATTGAACAATTGAGGGGTTGAAAAGAGTAGCTAAGTATTTCAAAATAAATAATAGAGATTATATCGAATAAGTGATTATGGAGTTAAAAATCAGTTCTTTATTACCCCTAAATCCCCTGAAGGGGACTTTGGCTTAATTCGAGCTGTTTGTATCTGCCAGAAGCCCCTTTAGGGGTTTGGGGTGATAAAATAAGTTTCATAATCCGTTGAACAACATTTATATATAATCTTATTCGATATAATCTCTA
>JAVBLE010000032.1:0-27217 GCA_031553685.1 Paludibacteraceae bacterium
GTTTTAATACAGTGGAGTGTGGGTCGCGGCGTCCCCGCAACCCACACTCTCCCTCTCTATAGTATGCCCGTCATATCGACCGAAGCGACGAGCGGTCACTGAGCGTAGTCGAAGTGGTACGAGAAGCGGAGTGGTGGAGACATCGCACATTTAGAAATGGCTTTGCTCGAAATTTATGTAGGACACTATTGATTCTCAATTATTGAGAATTGATTAAAAGAAATATTGAGAACTGACAATTGATAATTGAATATTGAAACATTGAAAATTAAATGTATGAAGAAGATTGAGATGGTTGACTTAAAGACCCAGTATGCCAAGATCAAAACTGAAGTAGATAAAGGAATTCAAGAAGTAATCGACAGCACAGCTTTTATTCGCGGTCCCAAAGTAACTGAATTTCAACATAATTTAGAAAAATATTTAGGTGTAAAACATGTCATTCCGGTTGGGAATGGAACAGACGCATTGCAAGTAGCGCTTATGGCATTGGGACTCAAACCCGACGACGAAGTAATTACACCTACCTTCACATTTATTGCAACAGCCGAAGTGGTGGCTTTGCTTGGGCTTACACCTGTGGTTGTTGATGTTGATCCGGATACTTTTTGCATTTCTATCGATTCTGTAAAAAAAGCTATTACATCCAAAACAAAGGCTATTGTTCCGGTTCATTTATTTGGACAAAACGCCGATATGGAGGCATTGCTGCAAATAGCTAAAGAAAATAATTTGTTTATTGTCGAAGACGCTTGCCAGTCAATAGGTTCCGATTATATTTTTTCTGATGGAAAACGAATTAAATCTGGTTGTATAGGTGATATTGGCTGTACTTCATTTTTTCCTTCGAAGAATTTAGGATGTTATGGTGATGGCGGAGCCATTTTTACCAACAATACCGAGTTAGCCGAAAAAATGCAAGCCATTTGCAATCACGGCATGGTAGTGCGATATCATCACGATATGGTGGGCGTAAATTCCCGTTTAGACACCATTCAAGCCGCTATTTTGGATGTGAAATTAAAATATTTGGACGAGTATAATACTGCTCGTCAGCGCGTAGCTGCTACTTATGCTAAAGCTTTTTCTGCTTGTGATAAATTGCAAGTTCCTGTAGAGTCGTCGTTCTCTACACATGTTTATCATCAATATACATTGAAACTAAAAGGAATAGACAGAGCTAAATTGCAAAAATATTTGTCAGATAAAGGTGTTCCAAGTATGATTTATTACCCAATACCTTTACACATGCAGGTAGCCTATCAGGACTCACGCTATAAAGAAGGAGATTTTCCTATAGCTGAAATGTTGAGTGCATCTGTACTTTCGCTTCCAATCCATACAGAAATGGATGAGGAACAATTAAAATATATAACTGATACTGTTTTGGAGGGGATTAAGTGTTGATTTGTTGAGAGGATTATTTGTTTATTTGAAGAATAACAAATGAATTCAATATTTCAATACACTAATAGAAATGAATTAAGTGCAATATAAACACATCAATAAATAATCAAATCAACAATGAAAAAGTATCAATATTCTTTTGAAAAATTAGAAGTATGGCAAAATGCTCGTCAGTTTATTGTGAGAATTTATCAATTAAAGAAATATCCAAGTGAAGAAAAATATGGTCTTGTTTCACAAATGAAAAGAGCAGCCATATCTATTTCTTCGAATATTGCAGAAGGGACCTCTCGTTCATCATTAAAAGACCAAATTAGATTTACTGAAATTGCTTATGGTTCAGCATTAGAAGTTTATTGTCAATTGATAACATCATTAGATTTAGAATTTATTTCTGAAAATGAATTTGAGGGAGCTGATTTGCAACTAAAAGAAATAACTAATAAACTGAATGCTCTGAAAAACAGTCAGGAAAAACGATTAAGTGAAAACAAATAAACAAATAACCCTATCAACAAATAAACATGGACTATTTTGCTCACGAATCTGCCTACATCGACAAAGATTGCACGATAGGAAAAGGCACTAAAATCTGGCATTTTTCGCATATAATGTCAAATTGTACTATTGGGGAAGACTGTAATATTGGTCAAAATGTAGTAATTTCGCCGGATGTTGTTTTGGGACATAATGTAAAGGTGCAAAATAATGTTTCGGTATATACTGGTGTTATTTGCGAAGATGATGTTTTTTTAGGACCTTCTATGGTATTCACTAATGTGATAAATCCTCGTAGCCATGTATCTCGTAAGGATGAATACAAAGCAACTATTCTCCGAAAAGGTTCATCTGTTGGAGCAAATGCTACGATTGTTTGTGGCAATGAAATAGGTGAATATGCTTTGATAGGCGCCGGTGCGGTGATAACAAAACCGGTTAAACCATACGCTTTGATGGTAGGAAATCCTGCCAAACAAATTGGATGGGTAAGTAAATATGGTGATCGATTGAAATTCGATGACTCAGGAATAGCTTTTTGTCCCGAAACCGGAGAAAAATATCAGCTGAAAGGTGGTGAGGTTAGTGCAATTATCAATTAAATAATTTTCAATTAACAATGGAAAAAGAATTACGAAAGAATATTATAGTAGAAAAATCATTTCAATTTGCTATTGAAGTAATTGATTTTGTAGAAGTGCTTATGGAAAATAGACGGTTTGTTCTAGCTAATCAATTGTTGAAAGCAGGGACTTCTATTGGTGCTAATGTTAGAGAAGCTCAACATGCAGAAAGTCCAAATGATTTTATTCATAAAATGAAAATAGCAGCAAAAGAAGCAGAGGAAACAGAATATTGGTTGCTTTTGTGTAAATATTCGAGGCATTATCCGACTAATGAAGAATTGCTAATAGAAATAAAGGAAATTCAAAAAATAATTACAAAAATTATTCATACAACAAAATCTAAGATTTCCTAGTTATAATTGGAAATTGAAAATTTATAAATTGAAAATTAATACTATGATAAAATTTGCTGTAATAGGGCAGGGGCATATTGGAAAACGCCATGCTGAAATGATTCGTCGCGATAGTAACTCTCAATTGGTTGCCGTGTGTGATATTTTACCAAAAGAAAAAGTTGGTTTAACCGATATTACCGAACATTATTTTACTTCGTTTGAAGATTTTATTGCTGCAGGCTTAGATGTTGATGTTGTAAACATTTGTACACCCAATGGATTTCATGCTGATTATGCGCTGAAAAGTTTGGATAAGCATTACCATGTGGTAATAGAAAAACCAATCGCGTTGACAAAGTCAGATGCTGAAAAGATTGTTTTTAAATCGCTTGAGGTTTCTCGCCATGTATTTTGCGTAATGCAAAACCGCTATTCTCCACCATCAGTTTGGTTGAAAGAGTTAGTGGATAATAAAACTTTAGGTGATATTTATATGGTGAAACTTGATTGTTATTGGAATCGTGATGATCGTTATTACAAAGTTGACAATTGGCATGGTGATGGCGAGTTAGATGGCGGAACGCTGTTTACACAATTCTCTCACTTTATTGACATCATGTATTGGTTATTTGGAGATATTACTAATATTAGTGGTAATTTTCATGACTTCTGCCACCAGAACTTAACTGATTTTGAAGATAGTGGCGTGGTAACATTCGACTTTATAGAAGGCGGAATGGGTAGTCTTAACTATTCTACAGCAGTTTGGGATACAAACCTTGAAAGCTCAATTACTATTATTGGTTCAAAAGGAACTGTAAAGGTTGCCGGACAATATATGAATGAGGTAACTTACTGTCATGTGAAAGATTACGAAATGCCTGAATTAGCACCATCAAATCCACCAAATGATTATGGCCTGTATAAAGGATCGGCACAAAATCACCATTATGTGATTGAAAATGTGGTAGATAAATTGATGAAAAAAGGAACAATCACTACTAATGTTTTGGAAGGATTAAAGGTAGTAGATATGATTGAACGCATTTATGCTGTGCGGGATAGTCAATGGAAAAAAGCTGAACAATAATAAAATTACAGAACAAAATCCTCTCAAAGCAACAGCTCTGGGAGGATTATTATTTTGCAATAAATTTTCAATATGCTCATAATCATACTTATTGCATACATTACACTATTATTAGTTGTATCATACCTTACCGGACGGAAAAGCGATAGCAATGTCGTATTTTTTCGCGGAAGCCAGCGTACACCCTGGTATGTGGTAGCCATTGGTATGATTGGTACTTCCATTTCGGGTGTTTCGTTGGTATCGGTGCCGGGCATGGTTCGGAGCATTGGTTTTAGTTATATGCAAATGGTATTGGGGTTTTTTGCCGGATATATTGTTATTGCCACTGTGTTGCTCCCATTATATTACAAACTCAATTTAATAACTATTTATGAATATTTGAAAAAACGGTTTGGAAATTATTCTTACAAAACCGGAGCTTCGTTTTTCCTGCTTTCGCGGACATTTTTATCTGCTTTTCGACTTTATATAGCAGCATTTTTGTTGCAAAATTTTCTATTTGAGGCATGGGGAATTCCGTTTGCAGTAACAGTAAGCGGTATTTTGTTCTTTATTTTTTTGTATACTTTTCGAGGCGGAGTAAAGACTATTATTTGGACAGATACATTGCAAACGCTTATTTTGATCACAACGCTTATTTTAATTATCTTCCAAATAAATACTCAACTTTCTACATCTATCTCAGAAACTTTTTCAATCTTAAAAGATAATAGCCTGACTCGTGTCTTCGTGTTTGATGATTGGGCTTCAAAGCAAAACTTTTTCAAGCAATTTATTAGCGGAATGTTTATAACCATTGTGATGACAGGTTTAGACCAGGATATGATGCAAAAGAATTTGTCCTGTAAAAATCTGAAAGAAGCCCAAAAAAATATGTTTTCATACGGATTTATGTTTATTCCGGTTAATTTGCTTTTTCTTTCGATAGGAGCATTGCTTACCCTGCTTGCCATGCAACAAAACATTGCATTGCCCGGCAATCCGGATCAAATCTTACCCATGTTTGCCAATGGCAGGTTGGGCGAATGGGTATATATTCTGTTTTTTATTGGGATAATGTCAGTTTCTTTATCCAGTTCCGATTCGGCTCTGACAGCGCTTACCACATCTTTTTCGGTTGATATATTAGGGATAGATTTGCGTAAAAGCCAAAAAGCGAAGCGTACGCGCATTCTTGTACATGCAGCGATTTCGATAACGATCATTCTACTTATTTTATTTATAAAAATGACAGGTGAAAACAATAGTGTAATTGATACGCTGTACCGTGTTGTGTCCTATACTTATGGTCCTTTGCTGGGATTATTTGCTTTTGGGATGTTTACAAAATGGAAGGCAAAAGATAAGTTAGTTCCTTTTATTGCAATGTTTTCGCTTGTTATAATTGCCATGCTGGATTTTGGTTTTGCTTATTTCTTCAAATATAAATTTGGATACGAGTTACTTATCCTGAATGGTTTGATTACCTTTGCAGGACTGTATTTAATTTCCAATTGTTCGATTTTCAATGAAAAAATGAATAATTAATTGGGAATTGAGAATTAAAAAATTGAGAATTAATATCATGGAAATAAGATCAGCAGAATTTTTAAAGAGTAGTGCAAAGATTTCCCAATGTCCTGAAACGAATGTGCCGGAATTTGCTTTTATAGGCCGTTCTAATGTAGGAAAATCCTCGCTTATTAATATGCTTGCCAAGCAAAAGAATTTAGCGATGACTTCATCCAAGCCCGGTAAAACACTTTTAATCAATCATTTTTTGATAAATGAAGGTGAATGGCATTTGGTGGACTTGCCTGGTTATGGCTACGCACGCGCCAGTAAAGACCAACGCGAAAGGTTGCGTGAGATGATTGAAACCTATATTTTGAAGCGGGAGCAATTATATAACCTGTTTGTTTTGATTGACAGCCGGCATGAGCCACAACAGATTGATGTCGAATTCATTGATTGGTTGGGCGAAAACGGTATCCCATTTGCAATTATTTTTACTAAAATAGACAAACAGTCGCATGCAGCCACAATGCGTAATGTCGATATATTTAAGCAAAAAATGCTTGAAACTTGGGATGAATTACCACCCATGTTTCTTACTTCTTCCGAAAAAGGGCAGGGCAGGGCAGAAGTGCTTGATTATATTGAGCAGATAAAATAAAAGCGAGAATGTTTTTACATTCTCGCTTTTCTGTTTTATTGTGGATTGCTGTAGCCTGAATTGTTACTGCTACTGCTGCTTTTACTACTGCTACTTTTACCTTTGGCTTTATCTTGCTCTCTTTTTTCTTGTTCTTTCGCTTTTTGAGCTTCTCTTTTCTCTTTTTCTTTCTCCTTTTTGGCTTTCTCTTTCGCTTTTTGAGCTTCTTTCTTTGCTTTTTCGGCTTCTTTTTGTTTTTTGACTTTTTGTTGTTCAGGTGTCAAATAGTTTGGTTCAGGATATTTTTCTACTTTAGGCATTATAGCTTCCTGTTTGATGTATGTAACCACCTGAAGCTGTTTATCACATTTAGTTTGTTTAAATCTTACATCGCCATTCACAAAATCTCCATACAAAGCGCGCGAAGTTTTTTTAGAAACAGCTCCATCTATAGAACCTGCACGAGACGAGAATTTTCGTAATATGGTATAATCAAATTTATACAGATACATCATGCTATCTGATTTATTATCAACCATGTAACATAAATATGTATTTTCGTTATTATTCCATAATGTTATTTTTGATACCGGAAGGCAAAAACTTGAATCGCGAACTATGGTGTCGGTAACACCTAATAATTCCATAGCTCTTTTCTTTTGTGTCAGGAGCAAATTGTAATTCTTAGAATCCGGACTTAATTCCCCGATAAATGCATATACTGATTGTATATCATTCAAAAAAGCATCTTTACCACTTATTTTAGGTTCTGAAATGACAGCCTTTTCTAATTCGCTCAAGTTCACCAAAACTCTTTTGAACGCTGTGGTGTCAGTATAGCCCATTTTAAAAGTATCTATTTCAGCGTTTAAGATGGCTTGATAATAATCTCTGTCGGCTGCTTTTACGGTAAACATTACAGCAAGAGATAATAAGAATAAAATTTTCTTTTTCATACAATGTTTTATTTATTAAATTTTTCAGGTTAAAAATTTTTCAAGCACAAAAATAAAAAATTATCGACGATGTATAAAACTATTTTCCTCGAATTAAGTTAATATCTCCTTTTAATTTTCTTTTTGTTACTCCATCGCCAAAATCTCCTTCGGCTTCAATAATATAAAAATAAGCTCCCGGCTCGGCTACCTTCGAACCTATTTTACCGTCCCAACCTTTGCCCGGATCAGACGATTCGTACACCTTGCGCCCCCAGCGGTTATAAATGACACATTGGAAACTCTTGATAGATTTATATATTACACGAAATTCATCATTCATGCCATCCCCGTTTGGCGTAAATGCATTGGGCACTTTTATATCCGATTCAACTACTTTTACGGTTAATGAATCTTCTACTAACGAGCATTTTATCCCATCATGTGTAATGTTGCTTGCTTTCAATTTCACAATATAGGTGCCTACTTCAGGGAAAGTATAACGCAAGTCTTTATCGGTATAATAATTCACATTGGCTCTGTTGGCAATGTTGAAAATGAACCACTCATAATATTGAACTGCGGGTGTGGCGTTCGAAGTAAGGTGTACAATAAGAGGTCCCGATCCGCTTATCGATTTATTGCCTGTAGGTCCGATTCTTTCATTTTCGTTTTTATAAGGACGCTCATTTATTTCGCCCAAAATATGAGCTTCGATGGCTGTAGCAACATAGTTTTCGGTGCTGTTGCTCTTTTCTTCGGCATTTAATGCTTTCAGGAACTGGTCGCCGGATATGGTGTATGTAGTATTTTCAAGTGGCTGTGGTGTTTGGAAAAAGATGGAACCTGAATTCTCTATATTCTTGCTGTAAGTCTCTTCTTTTTCATCATAAGTTTGCTCGTTCCATGACAAAGTTTTGTATGAAAGGGTAATTTCCCGATTGATAAACTGGGTTCCTCCTGTTTTTGGCACATAAGTTAAAACAGGATTACTTGCAGAACTGGTTACATCAACATAATTACACGGGTCTGCATTGGAAGCTATAACAGTAGGAGGTTGTATCTGCAAAGGATAATTTTTGAGATCGATCACCCAAATGTAATACTTAACGGGCGGGGTAGAAAAATCATCAGGATTTATGTCAAGAATATAGCCGGTTGCATTGACCAAATCACTTTGAGTTAATGTAGATCTTATCCCGCTTTCGGTTTTAATGGGAGTAGTAATATTTGGGTCAGTGGTGTAAGATGACCATGTAAAAGTAGCACCTTCGTTATAAGTGTAGTCAATAGAGGCATTAGTCAAACCGTTGAAAAAGAAGATATCATCTATGTTTGGATGAGGTGTAGAGAGGGATGTTGCCTGAACACCACTTCCACTTCCAACAGAAAATTGAGCTGATGTTGGAATTAATATAAAAAACAATGATATGAATAACAGCGTTTGTTTTTGCATAAACATTAGGATTAGTTTGCTTGTAAAAGCAAATTTGGGTTCAAAATTACAATTAAAATTTCAGGTTACCAATCGAAATAAAGCCAATTTTTGAGTTGAAATATTTTTTCAGAAAAAACACAACTAATTTTCGGTGCTCAATGTAAATTTCTTTTAACTTTGCGGTTCTATCAAGAAATATAAAATACGATATGATAAATATGAAGCGGTTCTTTTATTTGTTTTTATTTTTAAGTGTGTTACTTTGTAATTCGGTGGTTTATTCGCAAAACAACACCTTGAAGAAAATTACTCAAAATGGGGTTGAATTTTATTTGTATGAAGTTGCAGAAGGAGAAGGACTCTATAAAATAAGTAATACATTCAACATTTCACAAGAAGAAATTATGCAGTATAACCCGCAGGCCGTTTCGGGTATTACTCAGGGAATGACTTTGCGCATTCCGGTTAGCTCAACGCGGCAAACTTCAACGACCGATTTTGTTACTCATAAAGTAGAGAAAGGACAAACGATGTATTTTTTAACCCGTCGTTATCAGATAACAGAAGCGACTTTATTACAATATAATCCTTCAATTGCTAATGGAATCAAAGAAGGGGATATACTTAAAATACCGGTTGTATCTACTGTTACTCCGCCCTTGAAATCAATATCTTTGTCCGAACAATCCAAATCGGATAAGGAACACATGGTCGAATCTAAGGAAACACTTTACAGCATCAGCAAAGCTTATGGCGTTACTGTTGAGGATTTAGTTCAGTACAATCCGGGGATTGAGCAGGGACTTAAGGTGGGGCAACAAATCAAAATACCACCTGCAAATGCAGTAATTAAAAATACGGCAACTTCGGTTATATCTGCTCCCAAGCCTTTGGAACGGGCAGTAAAGGTAGCTTTATTATTGCCCTTTATGCTGGATAATGAAGAAAAGCAGGATGCTACGATTGATAAGTTTATTGAATTTTATGAAGGATTTCTTTTAGGAGTCAATACATTAAAAGCTGAAGGTGTTTCAGTCGAATTATTTACCTATGATATTGAAAAGTCGGATACTAAAATTAAGGAAGTGCTGCAAACTCCTGAAATTAGAAAAGCAGACTTAATTGTTGGACCGGCTTATAGTGTGCAACTTAATGCTGTTAGTAATTTTGCCATGCAAAACAGTATCCCGACCGTAATTCCTTTTGCTCCCAAAGTAGATGCGATCAAAACCAATCCATTTTTATTTCAAAATAATTGTCCGGAAGCAACCCAGTATGTCATAGCCTCAAACATTTTTGTCAACAAATTTTCCGAAAAAAATATTATCATAGTAAATTTCAAAAATGAGCCTGTTGTTGCGGATAAAGGAATTGATTTTGTAAAGGAACTCAAGCAAACATTGGAAAGCAAAGGTATCAGTTACAGAGAATTTACAGCTTCAACAAATACTTCGGTAGAGATAGAAGCCCGTCTTGCTAAAAATGAAGAAACAATCGTGGTATTTGGTACTGAAAATGGTAATTTAGTGAATAGCATCTTGCCTGAAATTACATCGTTAAGCACGGATCAAACACCTATCTCGGTATTTGGTTTTGACGAATGGGGTGATAAAATAATTAGGAGTTACCGCTCTGTTTACTATTATTCACAATTTTTCATTAATAAAAATACTCCTGAAAGTCTTTCGTACCGCGATTTGTTTCGCAAAGAATTTGGTTATGTTACAAACTCATTGCCTCGATATGATTTAATGGGCTACGATCTTTCTACTTATTTTATAAAAGCAGTGAATTTATATGGCAAGCGTTTTCCGGATATGCTACAAACCGGCTATAAGCAAGAAAATCCTTTGCAATCAAAATTTTTATTTAGAAAAACCGGCAAGGGCGGTTATATAAATAATACCATGTTATTTCTCCACTCTGTAGATGGCAAAGAGGCCGAGCTTGTTGAATAGTTTACAAGACTTTTGATAAAAAAAACTCCCAACAATTTTTGTAGTTGGGAGTTTTTTTTATGTCTTTCTTTTCTTTAGCTCTTTTTGAAGTAATGCAGCTCGTTCGTAAGCTTCATTTTGAATTGCTTCGGATAGTTTTTTTTCTAAAAAATCGGTACTGAACGATCCTATATTATTTTCATTAATATCATCCATTTCTTCTGCTTTAGCTTCCTGGGTTGCCGAAGGATTGTCAGAACTTTCTTCTGCAAATAAAGGCATTCCTGCTGTCGACATTATTTCTTCAGTTGTATAAATAGGGGCATTTGTACGAACGGCAAGAGCAATAGCATCCGAAGTGCGCGACTCTATGCGTACCGGTTCTTCTGCTCCGGTTCTAAACCACATTTCCGAAAAAAATAATTCATTTTCGAGTTTATATATCACAACTTTTCGAAGCGAGATATGAAACTGTTCCAACACAGTAGCAAACAAATCGTGTGTAAGTGGCCGGCTTGGCGCAACGCCCTGCAAATGCATGGCGATAGCCTGCGCCTCGGTAGCGCCTACCACTACCGATATGCGCCGCGAGCCATTTTCTTCGCCCAAAACCAAAGCGTATGCCAACGATTGATTTTGAGTGTAGGTAATGCCAATTACATTTAGTTTTAATAAGTTAGCCATAAAATAAGAGCTTTTCTTACTTCAAAATTTTCTTCACTTCATTATAAACTGCTTGCGCCGTAAATCCGAATTTCTCGTCCAAAACAGTATAAGGAGCCGAATATCCGAAATGATCCAACCCAAAAATAGTTCCGTTTTCACCTGCCAAACGGTGCAGGGTAGAAGGCAAGCCCGCTGTAAGTCCAAACACAGGAATATTTGCAGGAATAACTTCTTTGCGATAACTTTCCGGTTGATTAAAAAATAAGCCTTCGGAAGGCGCCGAAACTACTTGCGCTTTGATGCCATCTGTTTCGAGCAATGGCAAGGCTGCCAACAGGGTCGAAACTTCTGAGCCATTAGCTATAAGGATAACATCGGGTTTGTCGGCTTTGTTCACAATATAAGCGCCTTTCTTCAATTGCTGTGCCTGCGCAAAAGCATTGCCGGCATTGCAAATGTTTTTTATGTTTTGGCGCGATAAAATCAATGCCGTTGGCGTGTCTGTGTTTTCCATGGCTGCTTGCCAGGCTGCTGTAGTTTCGTTTACATCTGCCGGACGGAGAACGAGCATGCCGTTTTTGCCATGATGATTTTTCAATTGCTCCAACAACCGGATTTGAGCTTCTTGCTCTATTGGTTGATGCGTTGGACCATCTTCGCCCACGCGGAATGCATCGTGTGTATATACATATTTCACAGGCAGTTCCATCAAAGCAGCCATACGCATGGCAGGTTTTATATAATCGGAGAAAACGAAGAATGTAGCACAAACCGGAATAATTCCGCCGTGAAGCGCCATGCCGTTCATAATGCAACCCATAGTCAATTCGCTGACGCCGGCTTGCAGGAAAGCGCCTGTGAAATCGCCCTTGACAAAAGCTTTTGATTTTTTCAAAAAACCGTCAGTTTTATCCGAATTCGATAAATCAGCTGAAGAAACAATCATATTCTCAACCTTTTCGGCAAAGGTAGCTAAAACAGTCGATGAGGCAGCACGGGTTGCCTGATCGGGCTTTTGTACAATTGCTGCATAATCAACAGTTGAAATTTCTTTATTAAAAAAATTATCCAATTTTGCAGCTAAATCCGGGTTTGCTTTTGCCCAAGCGGCTTCTTTTTCTTTTTTTTCGGCAATAATATTATTCAATTCTGCTTCGCGAGCAGCGTATAATTCTTTTACTTCGGCGAAAATCTGAAATGGATTTTCGGGATCGCCACCCAGATTTTTCACAGTCGATTGGATGCAAGCTCCGGCTTCGCCAAGCGGCTGCCCATGTGTGGAAACCATATTTTCGAAACAATCTCCGGCAGAGGTTACCGCACCTTTACCCATTACGGTTTTCCCAATAATAAGTGTTGGTTTTTGAGTTTCGGCGTTGGCTTTTTTCAAAGCTGTGCGAATTTCTTCGGTATCATTGCCATTTATTGTAATCACGCTCCAGCCCCAAGCCTCGTATTTTTGGGCGGTATCTTCGGCTGTAACCTCTTCTACACGGGTCGAAAGCTGTATATTGTTGGCATCATAAAACATGATAAGATTGCTCAAACCAAGCGTTCCGGCAATGCGTCCGGCACCTTGCGATATTTCTTCCTGAACGCCGCCATCCGAAATAAAAGCGTAAGTCTTATGCGCCATCACTTCGCCGAAACGGGCTGCCATAAATCGTTCGGCAATAGCAGCTCCGACTGCCATTGTATGACCCTGTCCAAGCGGTCCTGAAGTGTTTTCAACTCCGCGCTCTACATCCACTTCGGGGTGTCCCGGGGTGATGCTTCCCCACTGACGGAACTGTTTGAGGTCGTCCATAGTATATTTTCCGCAAAGCGAAAGAACGGAATAAAGCATAGGCGACATGTGTCCCGGATCAAGGAAAAAGCGGTCGCGATTGCGCCAATGTGGATTTTTAGGGTCATATACTAAAAATTCGGAAAATAACACATTGATAAAATCGGCTCCACCCATAGCGCCTCCGGGATGTCCCGATTTGGCTTTTTCGACCATCGATGCCGAAAGTATCCGGATATTATCTGCTGCTCGGTTGAGCAATTGAATTGAGTTCATATTGAGATTTTTGTTGATTTTTTATGGATTAAAAATGATGATTACAAAGGTAATTAATTGTTGTAAGCTTCACAAATTGGTTTTTTCAACAAAAAGATAAAAAATAAAATTGATAACTTTTCTTATGAACAATTTTAGGTTTTAAACAATATAATTTAGAGGTTGTTTAAAATTTTGGAATTGCTAAAAAAGTATAGATTTATATGTATTCGTCATTGCAGGCTTGAGCTGTAATCCCTATTATTTTAGGCAGATGCTGAAATAAATTCAGCATGACGAAAATCTCAAAATCTATCTATAATTACTAATCCCTAAATTTTATATCGAGGATATTTGTAATAAGAGAGCATTGCCGGGAGTATTTGTATCTTTATTTCTGTAGTGCGTATGCTGAATCTCTTAAATATGATTTAAATCCGATTTCAACATTGCCATAGCTACTTCCACAGGTGTTTTTTCGACCGATTGATATGTTTCGAGAATGACTTTGGCAAAATCCAAAGCTGTCGAATTGAGCGAAACATTGGTAGCACAAGTGTTTACCAATTGCACCATGCTTTCCTTGGCGTTGCGAAGCATTATCCAAGTATCTTCTTTAATATAAAGTTGTTGTGCCAAATTATGCTCCCACTCCTGACGGATTTGCTGCAATAATACTGTTTGAAGCTGAACGGCAGTAATTCCGCTTAAATTTTGTCGTGTAAGCAGCGAATCGGGAGTGATGCGCTCAAGCAAAAGCGCCATTCGCTCATGCGCTTGCAAACGGATGGGAGTCAGCTTTTTGTGAGCTTCTTTCCGCAACTCAAAACCACGCCGTGCATTTTCGGCTTTCAGCATTCTTTCTATCAAAAAATAAGCAATCGCTGCGACTAATAGCGCAGGCACAGTTGCTACGAGGAATAAAACGAGTGTTTCCATTGGATTATATTTCTTTTTCCACAATATAATTATTTCGTTCGGTCGAGTTTCGGGTAACCAATTCGGCTATAAAACCTGTGAGAAATAACTGAGTCCCCAAAATCATGGCTAATAGCGCCAAATAAAAATACGGACTGTCAGTAACTAACGGTGCGCGCTCGTGTTGCAAAATAGCAATCAGCTTGGATGCGCCGACCGCAACTACAGCAAAAAGCCCTAAAACAAACATCAACGAACCAACCAAGCCGAAAAAGTGCATCGGCTTGCGTCCGAATTTCGACAAAAACCACAACGAAATCAAATCTAAATAGCCATTGATAAAGCGGTTCAGTCCGAATTTCGACGAGCCGTATTTTCGCGCCTGATGCGCAACCGGTTTTTCAGCAATATTAGTAAAGCCGGCATTCTTGGCTAAATATGGAATATAACGGTGCATTTCACCATACACTTCGATGTGTTTTACCACCTCATTACGGTAAGCCTTCAGTCCGCAATTCATATCGTGTAGCTTCAAACCGGTGATTTTCCGAGCTGTGGCATTGTATATTTTGGAGGGGATATTCTTGCTCAATTTGGCATCACGACGCACTTTCTTCCATCCCGAAACAAGGTCGTACCCCTCGTTTGTAATCATCGAATATAGTTCGGGAATTTCTTCGGGCGAGTCTTGCAAATCCGCATCCATGGTGATAACCACATCACCTTGCGCTTTTTCGAAACCGCAAAACAGGGCAGGCGACTTGCCATAATTCCGGCGGAATTTAATTCCCATCACTTCCGGATTTTCCGCCTGCAATTGCTCAATCACTTGCCAAGAGCGGTCTGTACTGCCGTCGTTGATAAAAATAACTTCGTACGAAAAACTATTCGTCGTCATCACGCGCTTAATCCACGCAAACAACTCGGGCAACGATTCTTCTTCGTTAAATAGCGGTATTACGATTGAAATATCCATATTCTATTAAATCTTTTTTCTTAATTCCTGTTCTTTTTTAAAGAAAAACCAATTCATAAAACCCAGTAAGAAACCACCCAATGAATTGAGGAAAATATATCCGATACTAATCCCTAAAGCCATGCTCGAAAGCGATGGAGGTGTATTTATTGCGTTCATTTCTTCGGGCGACAATTTCATTCCGGCAAAAAATTCTTTTGATAAATTCAGGCTCTGTTCCAACAGCATTTGAAGTTTAGCCGGATTGATATACATAAAGTAAATATATTTAAAAAGGGACGAAAAAACGGCAGCAATCAAAAAAAGTTGAAAAGTAAAAAGGACGGTCGTTTTCAAAGTAAATTGTTTGCCGGGCAAAAATTCGCGCAGTTGGCGAAGCCAAAAAAGTACTGCCGAAATCAGGAAAAATAATAACAACATAGAAATAACCTGTGCCCAAACAGCAGGGTTAAGGTTCAGTAAAAAGCGCGAAGAAATAGCCATTCCGAGAAAAATCCCGTAAGTCAGTTTCTTTTGTAGTAATTCATTTTTCATTTTGAAAATTTTATCCTGCAAAAGTAGCAAAATGTTGGCGGCAATTCAATTTAAAAACAAAAAAGTTGCTCAAAGACATTGAACAACTTTTCTGCTTATTAACCCTTTAAAAACTACTTTAATTATGAAACACTTAAAGTAGAGCCTCTTGTCGGACTCGAACCAACGACCTTGAGATTACAAATCACATGCTCTAGCCAACTGAGCTAAAGAGGCAAAGTGGGTAAGCTTACTACATCGCACCGCTACGACAACCTACCTTTGCTGCGTTCCCACCCTGGAGGATTCAGAAGGAGCTGGTCGTGCAGGACTTACCCGGCGCAAAAGTAGATGTTTTCTTTAATTCTGCAAAACATTTAATAAGAAAAATTGCCTGAAATTCGATGTTTTTGTGCAAGTGCTTGTTTTTCAGTGTTTAAAATATTGCAAAAAAAATAAATAAAATTATGCTTTATTATCGTGTGGCAATAAGAGTTATTTTACCATTACTTTTACTGCTTGCGAACCGACAAGTACAACATATATGCCAGCTTTGTTTATCGGGATTATTTCTTCAATAGAGGAAAGGTTTTTATTTATTATCATTTTGCCTGTAATATCAAAAATACTTATTCTAGAGCCGACTTCAGAATCTTTTACTATTATACTTTGATTATAACTATACACAGTTGTTGGGGAGGTCAAGGTGTTGTTCTTAAAATCACTAGTGAAGTAATTGATATTAACCACAACTGGAGATGCAGATTCTGATACAGTACAATACTCAGTTGATGCTGGGAGGTAAGTAGCTTTGTTACTTTCGATAATCCAATGATATGGATTGTTGTCTATAATAATATTATTTCCACAACTATTTCCACTAATTAAAAGTGACATAAGTTTTAATCGGATATCTGTTTCAGTAGCATTTTGAGGTACAGTTATAGTATAATTGTTGGATACAAAATTAGTAAAGAAAACATAATTGTTTACAGGCTCTGTCAGTGTATTCCATATTGAGAAGTAAAATGGGTTTGGTTCAGTTAAAGGATATTGGCATTGGTCACTTATTACAATATAATATGCACCAGCTTCAGTAGCTGTAAATGAGAATACTTTTTTATCTCGACGAAGGAGGGTTAAGGTATTCAGAAGTGTATATGTACTTCCTGTTTTCTTGTATAAATAAATATCAGCATCAATATACTGTACTTTAGTTGATATATTAATAGTTCCATTTTGTGGTAAATCTGTTTTAAATGCTCCTGTATAATAGCTACTTGTATTATTAATATCATAAGGGTGAAAATTCATACCACTATTTCCTATTACCAACAGATCTAACATACCATTATCAGTGAATGATAAGTTATTTGAATAATTAATATTCTTACTTTTATTATTGAGTAAATCAGTTAGAGTCATAGTTGTAGGTATAGGATCAGCAAGCTCTTTAATAGAAATGGAATACATATATTCGCCTTTAAACCAGTCAGATAGTAAGATACGCATACTGCCGGATTTATTTGCAGTATAGGTAATTAGCGAGCTACCTCCATATTTATTTCCATTTCCATTGGAATCAATTAAGTCAGTTATATTTCCTTGAAAAGCATCTCCAGTAAGTAAATTGGTGATAAAAGGATGCATTGTTGATTCAGAATAAAAGTTGCAAGAGATTTCATATTTCTTACCGGCTTGCGTTATAAAACTATATCCTATACTAGTCGATATACTTTCACCCCAATCCTCCACTAAATTATCACTATTGACATGTCCATTTATTTGGGTACCATTGGTTGGAATGTTGGGATAAGAAAGAGTAGTGTATTTAGTAGGAGTTGTGCTCTCTGAAATTGATAAATTATAAAAAAAATCAGTCATTGAAAAATCATGTAATAATATACGCAATGTTTTGTTGGTAGTTGCATCATAAGTAGCTTCTATCATTGTATAAGTAACATTACCTGAAGAACTGGTATAAGTACTTATTATATCCGATTCATTTCCTTGTAGAGGGTTACCAGTCAATAATGAAAAGCCACTATTAAAATTGGTTGTTTGTGTTGATGTATAATAACAAATAATATTATACCTTTTACCTGCTACAACATTGAAGCTGTAACCTTTACAAAGAGAAGTAGTTTCTTTAAAAACTATCTGATCATTTAATATATTTAATCGACCACTTGCAGCCTTTGATGAAGTAATGTTTGAATAATCAATATCAATATATGAACTTGTTGTAGTATTTCGTAAGTTGTTATCTTTATTGTTTTGTGCCCATATTTGCATACTTACTAAAAGACATAACATAATGAGAAAAAACTTTGTTTTCATGATTAAAATTTTAAGTATTGTTTATTGTATTTTTTGAAAAATAACACAAAGATATCTATTAAAAATTTCTATAAGAAAGAAAAGCCTGAAAATCGATGTTTTTGTGCAAGTGCTTGTCTTCAGAAATTAAAATATTGAGAAAAGAAGATAAAAAGACATATATAAATGAGCGCAGGCAGTAAATTAATTACTTTTATATTCTTAAGACCAATTAAACTGATTCCAAGCCCTATCAACATAATACCTCCCACACTTGTAACTCCGGCTACATACACATCAGGAATCTCTTTCCCAAAAAGCATTACCAACAGGGTAATCCCTCCTTGGAAAACAAGCACGGCAAGCGACGAGAACACAACCCCA
Organism: Paludibacteraceae bacterium; assembly: GCA_031553685.1. Lineage (GTDB taxonomy): Bacteria > Bacteroidota > Bacteroidia > Bacteroidales > Paludibacteraceae > JAFGVL01. Next base: position 18,221 of record JAVBLE010000032.1, read on the forward strand.
ACGCCCAGCGCCGAAGCCAACATAAAGGACGAAAATAAATCCATCATCGCTTTGGTAAGCAATAAGTCGGAAGTTTTACCAAAACCCTCTTCTATCGAACCGACTATCGCCATCGAGCCCATACAGAAAAGTAAAAATGCGGTAACAAAACCTTCGGTAAACCGTTCGTTCTTGAGTTTAAACCGGCTTTTAAGTATATCACCCAGCGATTGAGTTCGTTTGTCCAAATCAATCCATTCGCCTGTAAAACCGCCCAAAACCAAAGCAAATACCAGAAATATCAATGATGATTGAATTTCCAAGCCCATTTTCACGCCCAACACAATATTGAACAATCCAATAGCTTGGAAAAAAACTAACTTATATTTTTCAGGAAAATTGCGGTTGAGCAAGCAACCCAACGAACTCCCTATAAGCACTGTTGCCGTATTTACTAATGTTCCAACCATAATTATTTACTATTACACAATGTACAATTAGACAAATTACAACATAATAATATTGTTCGTGAAATCTTCAATTGTAAATTGTTAAATTGTCAATTATTATAAGTGATTGCCGTCTGTTCTTTGCCGCTCATCACTTGTTCTATTTCCTCGAGCGTTACGCGATTAAAATCGCCATAAATAGTATGTTTGAGAAACGAAGCCGTTTCGGCAAAGTTAATCGCTTTTTGGTCATTATAGTTCGATAATCCATAAATAACTCCGCCCATAAACGAATCTCCGGCACCCACACGGTCAATAATATCCGGAATATCGTATTGTGGTCCGCGAAATATTTCCCTGCCATTGTACAACACAGCATTCAGGCGGTTGTGGCTCGCGCTGATGGATTCGCGGAAAGTAGTAACCAACTTTTGCGCTTTCGGATATCGTTGCATAAACTGCTTGCAAACAGACTCGTAAATAGCTACATCCAAACTGTCGGCATGTTTCGTATTTTTCAAGTCTTCTTCTAATGGGTGAATATCGAAAATATTAGCCATATCTTCTTTGCTGGCAAGAATTACATCGCAGTATTCAATCATTGGCGGCAAAATCTCTTGAATGGTTTTGCCGTACTTCCACAACGAAAAACGATTATTTATGTCGCACGAAATTGTCAAACCATTTCGGTGGGCGGCTTTGATGGCTTCCATACAGGCGTCGGCTGCATTTTGAGATAGGGCAGGAGTGATGCCCGAAAAATGAAACCAACCGGCATCTTCAAAAATCGTGTCCCAATCGATCATGCCCTGCGCAATTTGCGAAAATGCCGAGCCGGCACGGTCGTATGTAACTTTGCTCGAGCGCATCGAAGCGCCTGTTTCGAGGAAATAAATCCCGATGCGGTCGCCACCATAAATAATATTGTCTACGCCCACATTTTTGCTGCGAAGCACACCGATACATTTCTGGGCGATATCATTGTCGGGCAAGCAGGTGACGAACTCAGCTTCCATGCCGTAATTTTCGAGAGATATTGCCGTATTCACTTCGCCACCACCAAAGGTAGCTGTAAATTTACTTGTTTGCTGTATGCGCAAACTATTTGGAGTTGCCAACCGAAGCATTACTTCGCCGAAGGCTATTACTTTTTTGCTCACGAAGTAAAAAATTAGGAATTAGGAGTTATGAATTAGAAATCAAATAAATGTATGTGATAAAACCATTCATAATTCCTAATTTTTAATTCTTAATTTACAAATAAAGGCTGTCCTTTCATTAAGAAGAACAGCCTTTATATATCATATTTACATAGTTAAAATCAAAATGTAAATTTACTAAAATTGTAAATCGTAAATTTTGTTTAGTTGTAAATAAATTAGGCGTTTTTTGCTTTTTTTACGATTGCGCTGAAAGCTTCAGGATGGTTCATGGCAAGGTCGGCAAGCACTTTGCGGTTCATTTCGATACCCGATTTATGCAACGCGCCCATCAATTTTGAGTATGACATACCTTCCAAACGAGCAGCGGCGTTGATACGCTGAATCCACAAGGCACGGAAGTTGCGTTTTTTGTTCTTACGGTCGCGGTAAGCATATTGCAAACCTTTTTCCCATGTGTTTTTGGCTACTGTCCACACATTGCGGCGGGCGCCGAAATAACCACGGGTCAATTTCAAAATTCTTTTTCTTTTAGCTCTCGAAGCTACATGATTTACTGATCTTGGCATAATTTTAATGATTTTTGATTGTTAGCGTTCCTTAGAGGAAACTTGATTGCTAAACAGTCGGTTAAAACTAAAAAGTTGTTTTTAATAGTACAAAATCTTATTTAAGACCCAACAATACTTTTACTGCTTTTTCGTCCGAGCTATGGATTAGTGTGTCGTGTGTTAAAGCGCGTTTTTGTTTTGTTGTTTTCTTCGTCAAGATATGACGCTTAAAAGCATGCTTTCTTTTAATTTTTCCTGTTCCGGTAAGAGTAAATCTCTTTTTAGCACCGGAGTTAGTTTTCATTTTTGGCATTATACAAATATTTAATAGTGAATATATATCGTTTAAAAGTTTAAGGATCAAGGTTTAATATTTTTAATCATAAAGATGATTTTTTTGAATATTAAGCATGAAACTTTGAACTTATGGTTTTTTCTTTGGCGACATCATGATAATCATGCGTTTGCCTTCGAGTTGCGGCAATTGGTCAACTTTGGCTATCTCTTCCAAATCGTTGGCAAAGCGTAATAAAAGCACTTCGCCTTGCTCTTTGAAAAGGATCGAACGCCCTTTGAAAAACACATACGCTTTCAGTTTACAGCCTTCTTTGAGGAACTCCTGCGCATGTTTTAGCTTGAAGTTGTAGTCGTGATCGTCGGTTTGCGGTCCGAAACGGATTTCTTTCACCACCACTTTTACTTGTTTGGCTTTTTGCTCTTTTTCCTTCTTTTTTTGTTGGTACAAATACTTTTGATAATCAACAATTTTACATACCGGAGGCTCAGCATTTGGCGAAATTTCAACCAAGTCGAGCCCTTGGTCATCAGCAATACGAATGGCTTCGGCAATTGAATATACACCTGCTTCGACATTTTCGCCGACAAGCCGTACTTCTTTTGCACGAATTTTCTCGTTAATCTTGTGTTGATCCTCTTTCATGACGCGACCAGGGCGACGAGGGATAAATTGCTTAGCTATTGTTTTGTCCTCCTAAAAAAACAGGTTAATAATAAAAGTGTATTGCTCACGAAAAATTTAGCGCACAAAAATACAATTTTTTATTTTATCTGCAATGATTGAAAAGAATTTTTACGATTTCAAATAAAAATAATTTTACTACAACTAAAGAATAGAGGTTATCTCAAATTCTATTTTGAGACAACCTCTTTTTTCAGATAAAATAGAAAAATATTATTTTTCCAACACAATCATCAGTGTCTCTTTTGGAATTCTCGCACCTTTTGCCACGCAAATCTGTTTGATTTTAGCAGTAAAAGGCATTTCGATTATATTTTGCATTTTCATGGCTTCAAGTATCAAAAGCGGTTCGCCTTCTTTTGCTGTTTGCCCTTCTTTTACAAAAATATCGACAATCGTACCCGGAATGCCTGAATGAAGCTCCATCGGATTGGGGTTTTCCCAAAACTTACGCATTTTATATTTTTTGGTCAAAAGCGTTTTGTATTTGCGTGCAGTTACTGCAAAATCAACCAATTCGGATTTATTTATTTCACTCATAAAATTATTAATTTAAAGATTTATAAATTCAATAATTCAGCAATTTAAAATAATCAATCTTTGAATATTTAAACTTTGAATCTTTGAACAAATCCATTAAAACGGTGGTATTCCGTGTTTTTTAGCCGGACGATAATCTTCTTTGTTCGAGCTTACCTGCAAAGCATGTAGCAACAATGCGCGGGTTTCGGCAGGTTCGATAACGGCGTCGATATAACCTTTAGAGGCTGCAACATAAGGATTTGCAAATTTGTCGATATACTCTTGTACTTTAATTTGGCGCATTGCGTCCTGGTCTTCTGCTTCCATAATTTCTTTTCGGAAAATAATGTTTGCTGCGCCTTCCGGTCCCATTACGGCAATCTCGGCACTTGGCCACGAAAACACAAAATCGGCACCCAAATGGCGCGAGTTCATGGCAATATAACCACCTCCGTATGCTTTGCGAAGGATAACCGTGATTTTAGCCACTGTAGCTTCAGAGTAAGCATAAAGCATTTTGGCGCCGTGGCGAATTACGCCGGCATGCTCCTGATCCACACCCGGGAGGTAACCCGGCATATCTTCCAAAGTAATAATCGGAATGTTGAACGAGTCGCAATAGCGGATAAAACGCGCAGCTTTGTCCGAACTGTCGCAATCCAGCACACCGGCTAAATACATGGGTTGGTTAGCCACAAAGCCGATTGTTTCGCCATTCATGCGACCAAAACCGATAACGATGTTTGGGGCAAAGAGCTCTTGAATTTCAAAGAAATACGAGTCGTCCACCAACACTTTGATAACATCGCGCACATCGTATGGTTGTTTTGGGTCGGCAGGAATAATATCTTCGATATTTTTCTTAAGATTAGGTTTTTTAGGCTCAACAGATGTTGCTTTTTGACTGTTGTTGTGAGGGATAAGCGAAATCAGTTGTTTGATTTGCTCAAAGCATTCTTTTTCGCTTTCGGCGTAAAAATGAGCATTTCCAGTAATTTCAGCATGTACACGAGCACCACCCAAGTCTTCTTGCGAAATTTTTTCGCCCAACACAGTTTCAATTACATTGGGACCGGTGATAAACATTTTCGAGATATTTTCGACCACAAAAACAAAGTCGGTGAGGGCAGGGGAGTACACTGCGCCGCCAGCACAAGGACCAAGAATAACAGATATTTGCGGAATAACGCCCGAAGCCATTGTGTTGCGGTAAAAAATCTCGCCATAACCAGCCAACGCTCCGATACCTTCTTGAATACGCGCACCACCCGAATCATTAATGCCGATGCAAGGCATCTTCATTTTCAAGGCGTGATCCATTATTTTTGTGATTTTGCGTGCATGCTTCAATCCAAGCGAACCGCCCATCACGGTAAAATCTTGTGCATAGATACACACTGGATTTCCTTTAATAGTACCTGTTCCGGTAATTACACCGTCGCCGGCAAGTTCTTTTTTGTCCATCCCGAAGTTGCGCTCTTCGTGTTGTACAAACAAATCGTACTCGTGAAAAGAGTTTTCGTCCAAAAGTTCTACAATCCGCTCACGGGCAGTCATTTTGCCCATCGCTACTTGTTTCTCAATAGCTTCGTCGCCACCTCCTTTTTGAATGATGGCTTTTTTTTCGCGTAATGCTAAGATGTTTTTCTTTAATGACATATTAATAGATTTACAATTTAAAAATATACAATTTACAATTTCTTCAAATTACATAGCCTGTAAATTGTTTATTATTTATGGAAAATAAATTTAAAATTTCCGCCACAAAAGTAATACTAAATCTGCTTTGCTTAAAACTATTTAGATGTTAGTTTTCAACAAGAAAAATAAAAAAGAGACTTCCGAATTTTCAGAAATCTCTTTTACCATGTTGCGGGAGCTGGACTCGAACCAACGACCTCCAGGTTATGAGCCTGGCGAGCTACCACTGCTCCATCCCGCGATGTTGCGAGTGCAAAGGTAGTATAATTTTTTATATCTGCAAAATAAAAACGCTGCAATATCAAAAATATTACAGCGTTTTTATGTGCTTTTAACCATGAAGTGTCTATATAACTTCCTTATATGCAACATATACATTAAGGTTAAAGCTGATTATAAGTATGCTCCTAAGATATATCCTAATACTATGGGAAAAGTGTTGCACTCTCTTGATTTTGAAAGAGTTTAAAAATAAATTGATTATCCGCAATAATCACCTTTCCTTGTGCTAATGAGTTGTCACAAAGATAAAACAAAAAATGGGTAGCAAGATTTATTTCTTGTTATCCATTTTATATTTAAGGAATAAGTATAATTATGGAACTTTTTTAAATAAATAAATAAACAATCTGCAAGTACCTAAAAAATAAATTGAACTAATCCTATTTTAATATTTTTTCATTTTCAAATTTCAACTTTTTTAACTACTTTTGCAGGCTAAAAAAACCATTTGTAAGGTAAAAATATGATAAAAGTAACCTTCCCCGATGGTTCGGTACGCGAGTTTGCCGAAGGCACTACCGGACTTCAAATCGCTGAATCAATCAGCTCACGCTTAGCACAAGAGGTGCTTGCTGTTAGTGTTAACGACCAACTTTGGGATCTTACCCGACCGATCAACGACGATTGCACGATCAAACTACACAAATTTGACGACGAAGAAGGCAAACATGCTTTTTGGCACAGTTCTGCCCACTTGCTTGCCGAAGCCTTGCAGGAGTTGTATCCTGGCATTCAGTTTGGTATTGGTCCGGCTATCGAGAGCGGTTTCTACTACGATGTAGATCCGGGCGAGGCGGTTATCAAAGAAGGCGACTTGCCTGCTATCGAATCCAAAATGAATGAGTTAGCTGCACAAAAATCGCCGCTTGTACGCCAAGAAATCTCAAAAACCGATGCACTGAAGCTGTTTGGTGAGCGTGGCGAAACTTATAAATGTGAGCTTATCAGTGAGTTGGAAGACGGTACAATCACCACATACACACAAGGTTCGTTTACCGATCTTTGCCGTGGACCTCACTTACCAAACACATCCGAAATAAAAGCAATCAAGCTAACATCCGTAGCCGGAGCCTATTGGCGTGGCAATGAAGACCGCAAAATGCTTACCCGTATTTATGGTATTTCCTTCCCTAAAAAGAAAATGTTGGACGACTACCTTGTGTTGCTCGAAGAAGCCAAAAAACGCGATCACCGCAAAATTGGGCGCGAATTGGAGCTATTCGCATTTTCGCAAGCGGTTGGTCCCGGTCTGCCGTTATGGTTGCCAAAGGGAACAGCGTTGCGCCTTCGTTTGGAGGAATTTTTGAAGAAAATCCAAAAAGAATTTGGGTACCAACAAGTAATGACCCCACACATCGGGCAAAAAGAATTGTGGATAACCTCCGGACACTATGCTAAATATGGCAAGGATTCATTTCAACCCATAAAAACCCCGCAAGAAGGCGAAGAGTTTCTGTTGAAACCGATGAACTGCCCACACCACTGTGAAATCTATAAAGTATCGCCAAAATCGTACAAAGACTTACCAATCCGTTACGCCGAATTTGGTACCGTTTACCGTTATGAACAAAGCGGCGAGTTACACGGATTAACCCGTGTGCGTGGCTTTACACAAGACGATGCGCATATATTCTGCCGTCCTGATCAATTGAAAGACGAGTTTTTGAAAGTAATGGACATCATTTTCATTATTTTCAAAGCGTTGAATTTTGAGAACTTCGAAGCACAAATCTCACTTCGCGACCCTGAAAATAAAGAAAAATATATTGGCTCGGACGAAAATTGGGAAAAAGCTGAACGCGCTATTGTAGAAGCATGTGAAGAAAAAGGATTACCTGCGCGAGTAGAATTAGGCGAAGCCGCCTTTTATGGTCCAAAACTCGATTTTATGGTAAAAGATGCTATCGGTCGCCGTTGGCAGCTGGGAACTATCCAAGTGGATTACAACCTACCGGAGCGTTTCGACCTCGAATATATGGGCAACGACAACCAAAAACACCGTCCGGTAATGATACACCGTGCGCCGTTTGGTTCGATGGAACGCTTTGTAGCTGTGCTTATCGAGCATACAGGTGGCAAATTCCCATTGTGGTTAACACCCGATCAGGTTGTTATTCTTCCAATCAGCGAAAAATACAACGATTACGCTTTCGAGCTTGCCGCTAAATTCAACAAGCAAGATGTACGCACGATTGTAGACGATCGTAATGAAAAAATCGGCAAGAAAATCCGCGATAATGAGTTGAAACGCATTCCATATATGCTTATCGTGGGCGAAAAAGAAGCCGAAAATGGCGAAGTAGCCGTACGCAAACAAGGTGAAGGCGACAAAGGCACCATGAAAGCCGATGACTTCTCTGCCATGATAACCGCGGAAGTGGAAGAAATGATGAACAGCTATCAGCCGTAATTTTCATTGATTGACTAGTCCTAAAAAACCTGTAACGGTTTTTTTAGGATTGGTCAAAATCAACATTATTGCCTCTCCTCAATCAATTCCAATACCATATTCGACATCATCATCGATAAACTTTGTACTGGGGTATTGTGCAAGCACTTCTTTTTGTTCTAAATGAAAGAAATACTTATTTGATTTCGGAGTTTTTTATAAATTCGCTAACAGTATGCCTATGTACTCCAAACTTGCGAGCAATGACACATTGAGGCACTTTGTTTTCTAACATTTTTATAATGGTATGTTTATGTTCGCTTAGTTTTGTTTTCTTACCCTTACTTCCTTTTGGACGACCAAGAATTATCCCTTCTGCTTTTTTACGAGCTAGGGCTTCTTTCGTGCGTTGAGAAATCATATCTCTTTCTATTTCAGCAGCAAGACCAAATGCAAAAGCAAGAACTTTACTTTGAATGTTATCGCCAAGTTCATAACCGTCTTTTACTGTATAAACCTTTACTCCGTTATTCATACAATGCTCCAGAATCCGCATTACCATAAATGTTTTTCTTCCTAGTCGGGATAATTCAGATGCTATTATTATATCTCCCGCTTTCATTTCTTTTAAAATAACCCCTAATTTACGGTCTTCGGGTTCTTTTGTGCCGGAAACGCCACTGTCTTCTATCCAAGCAGAAATAGAAACTCCCAACTGTTTTGCTTTAGAAATTATCCCTAAAGTTTGATTTTTAGCATCCTGTTCATCAGTACTTACTCTTAAATAACCGTATATCATATTTTTTTGAAAACAAAGGTAAATCTAATATGAGTAATGTACCTAAAAAAGGCAGGTTTAATTTGGACGGAGAATGGTTTCAGTACGGAAGAAAACAAGGAATAACTTCAGCAGAAAAAGAAAAACTTGTTGCTCCTGAGATATCCAAAGGAGGAAATTTTTCGTATGATAAAAAGGGTGAATTTT
>JAVBLE010000053.1:0-75321 GCA_031553685.1 Paludibacteraceae bacterium
CCGCATTGGCATTCGGTGCAGCACTTGTTCCCACACTCATTTGTGCATTTACACCTGTTGTAAATGCGGCTGCCAACAGGATTGACAGCGAAAGAAAAATCTTTTTCATGTTATAAAAAGTTTTTGTTTGCCTCAAGTCCCGTTGGCAGGTTTGTAGAATTGAAAAGCGTGGAACTATGGCTTATTCGAACTAGAGGTCTTCAGAAACCTTGTAACCAAATAAGTATAGCCCACGCCGTTATAAACGATGTGAGCGTTGCCTACTTATTCCTTGGTTACGGTGAAAGTTCTGAAGTTTCTAGTCCAAGAATAAAAGCGAACGCTTTTTGTTTTTAATAAAATGGTACCGACCGTTGTCGGTTATGTAAATGCAAAAGTAGAGATATTTTTGGGAAATGCAAAAAAGGCATAAAAAAGTCAGGGCTTCACTTTTTGAGTGAAACCCTGACTTTGGTAAGATTTTCCGAATCGGATTGAATTAATCTTACAAAATCTCCAAAATCCTATAAATCATGGTTTAGACAATGGCAGGGGGATATTTTTGGGAAATGCAAAAAAATGTGTACCGTTCGTAGGGGCGTTGCTTGTGGTCATTGTAGGGGCGTTGCATGCAACACCCAACAGTAGTTAAACGAAAGCTAACAGAAAATTCCCTGCATCACCCCGATAAACCGATGTTACCCCCTCTCCAATTAATGCAACAACCCGATATACCAATGCAACATCCCGGTTAATCAATGTAACACCCTAACTAATTAGTGTAACAACCCGAAAATATCATGTAATTGTCCGATAAACCCATGTAACACCCTCTCAAATTAATGGAACAAGCACCCGATCCGGTGGCTGAGGCTCTCGAAGCCATGTCACTGCCCGATAAACCCATGTTACTAACCGATAAACCCATGCAACAACCCAATAAACTTGTGTAACAACCCGATAAACCCATGTAACAACCTGATAAATTATTTTGACAAGCACATTTTTTATTGCAATCGACCCATACCAAGGAGTTGTACCCCGCTACTCCTCGTTTCCTGACAAGGAGTAGCAGGGTAATGTAACCAAATAAATATCCGGACACTGAGGTTTCGGCTGCAGAGCTTGTCAAAGTACAGCCACCGGCGGCACCCCCGCAGCGAACCGAATGGGAATGCAGGTAGAGGCAAGGCATGCCTTGTCTCTACAAACCCGACAGGGATACGAGCGAAGAGAATAGCACACAGCCCGACCCCGCCGGACTCACCCCCTCTCTCCTCTACAAAAGAGAGGGGGAGAGGCGGGGACGCGCCCAAATATTTTTTATTTTTTGGATCATATAATTAATGGGTTAGATTTAAATTCCAACAGATTCTAAAGAATTTTTAGTAGCTAAAAAGGAATAAAATAATACCCTACAGTTCATCAAAATTTCTATTCGCAAAGAAATTTGAGTGGTTTTCTGTCTTTAAATCATGATTACAAATGAGTTTATGTGGTTTAACATTTTTTATTCATTAATTCGGTATTTAATAACTTTTTTATCTATATCTTCGCAGCGTCAATATAATAAAAAAATCGAAAAAACAAAATATTTTTTCAAAAATAACTTTATTTCATTTATAAACCTCAAAAAACTCAAAGCTATGATTACCGTACAAACATCTATCAATGCACCCATCGAAGTGGTATGGAAATGTTGGACAACACCCGAAGACATTACTAAATGGTATTCTGCATCAGAAACTTGGCATACTCCTCGTGCCGCGAACGACTTGCGAAAAGGCGGTTCGTTTAGCTTCCGTATGGAAGCCAAAGATGGCAGCATGGGTTTCGACTTTGCAGGAACCTATGATGAAATCATTCTTCATAGAGAAATCAACTGTACGCTTGCCGATGGGCGAAAAGTAAAAATCGTTTTCCTGCCCGAAGAAGGAACCGTGAAAGTAGAAGAAAGCTTCGACCCCGAAAGCACCAATTCAATCGAAATACAACGAAACGGTTGGCAAGCCATTTTAGACAACTTTAAGCAGTATGTTGAAAACAACCGTTACCCGATAAACAACCTCTTTTTTTGATTAATTTATATTTTTTGTTTTTGATGAGCTTTGCTTTCGCGCAGAGAGGCATGTTGCCTCTCTGCCGGAAGGAAGGTGAAGAAAACGAGGTCGTTTTTTTAGAAAAAAATAAAAATACACATGACAACCCGAAAAGTAATAAAAATCATTGCCGGAAAAGCACAGGTAGATGGAGCAGGAGTGAACCTTATCCGTGTGATAGGGCGCGACCATGCGCAGGATTTCGATCCATTCCTGATGCTTGATGTAATCGACTCGCGCAATCCAAAAGACTATATCAAAGGCTTCCCGTGGCATCCGCATCGTGGAATCGAAACTGTAACCTATGTGATCAAAGGAAGTCTCGAGCATGGCGACAGCTTAGGCAATCGCGCTACAATCAACGCCGACGAATGCTATTGGCTCACAGCCGGAAGCGGTATCCTGCACCAGGAAATGCCGCAAACTTCCGAACACATGTTAGGATTCCAACTTTGGCTCAATTTGCCCCAAAAAGACAAAATGACCACTCCTAAACATTTCAGTGTCCGCACCGATGCTGTGAAAATAATGCAAGAAGACAACTGCACAGTCAAAATCATTTCGGGCGAATACAAAGGCAACAAAGGCGCACGAGGCGAGTATGTCGATGCCCAACTGCTCGATGTCCGTGTAAACCCCAACGAAACCTTTCGTTTAGCTACCGACAAAAATTCGACACTATTTATATACATCATTGAGGGTGCCGGTCTCTTTGGCGATTCGCACCAAACCATCGTTACCGAACGCAATGCAGCCCTGTTCGACAATGGCGACGAACTTTTCGTAAAAACCGGCGATTCGGGTTTGCATTTTGCCATCTTCTCAGGTCGTCCTCTCAAAGAACCAATTGCATGGAGCGGTCCCATCGTGATGAACTCCCGACACGACCTTCTGCAAGCCTTCCAAGATTTAAACACCGGTACATTTATCAAACAAAAAGGAAGTGTAATCGAAGGCGAAGTCAATCATCTGTTTTTACCTCCATTAAGTTTACAAAACAAATTATAGATAATGGCATTGTATCCGCCGCCGGCAAGAGGCAGGCTGGTATGCCTGTCCTCATAAAAAGTAGGGCAAACGCACGAAATTATATCCTAATCATAAGGCAGTAAATCAAAAAATTAAATTACTGCCTTTGTAAGAAAAGTTTTAAATAGAAATATTTTTAGTACATGACAAAAATTAAAAGAACAATACAAAAGCAATAGAAGTGTCGTCATGTCGACCAAAACGACGAGGCACGAGGAGTGTCGTGGAGACATCTCAAAAGCAGCATTAATCAGTCTTTTGCGATGTCTCGACAAGCTCGACATGACGATTCTTTTATTGATTTAAGCATTAAAATTTATTTTTTGTCATGTACTATAAGAAATATTCTATTTTTTCACAATAAATGGTTTGCTTTCGCTTTTTTGCCCACGCGATTCGAGCGTAAAGAAATAATTCCCTGAAGGTAAATTAGTTGTATCCAATCGCACATACTCAAATGCCCCATCCACCTGAAAGGTTTTAATCATTTTACCTTGCGCGTCAAACACGCACACTTTACCTTCTTTTACGCCTTGTGGCAACGAGTAAGGCAACTGAATGTAAGTTTTGGCGGGGTTTGGATAAGGATTGCTCAATTGTTCAATGCTTGCACTGCGAAAACCGGAAGGAGCGGTGTAACCGGGAAGGGCGTAATATTCCGTTGTATAGCTATATGTACCTGTAGGCATTCCATACTCACCAACTCCTGTTTGAGTCCATTTGGTTATATTGACAACTAATATATTACCATTTTTTGTTTGAAGAATTGAAAAGTTCAAATAATTATTCCCAGAAGAGAAATCAATCCCTGTATAGCTTTTTCTAAACAATTCTTGATAATTTTCATTTACAATAACAAAACCATTGGTTGTTTCAACAATAAACTCCAACAATTTATCCGGATTAAATAATTTTTCTGACATATAAACCCAAGTCCCTTGTTGATTTTCTTGAGAACCATCATAAAGACCAAATACTGATAGTCCTCTATATCCGGATATTGTCGAGGTTGAAAAAGTTATATCTTTTTTCGAAGAAAAAGATAAATCATAAATCTTTATGAATGTGTCATCATCCATACTTTTGTCATTACAATTACTATGGATAATCACTTGCTCTAAATCGGCATAAGTAAATAGGAAATCTTGAAGAAAAATATCCCCATCATTGAAAATTTTGACAGGAGTTTGACTAAGTTGAGCACTTGTTACTGTAGCAATGCATATCAAGGCAAAAGAAAAGAAAAATTTTTTCATAAAAATAAAATTTAAATGTTTGTTTCAAAAATAAAATTAATGCAAAATTACATAAAAAAGAGTATTTAAAATAGTACTTATCGTATTTTTATTCATAGTAATGTAACAAAAATATTTTCCTCATCTCTCACTGTTAGAAACGGTTAGATTACTAACATTACAAGACCGTTATTTTCAGCTCTCTTTTTAGATTTTGAGATTAATTCAAATCCATTCTCTCTCGTTTTTTGTTATAGTAAATGTAGATTATATCGAATAAGTGATTATGAAGTTAAAAATCAGTTCTTTATTACCCCTAAATCCCCTGAAGGGGACTTTGGCTTAATTCGAGTTGTTTGTATCTGCCAGAAGCCCCTTTAGGGGTTTGGGGTGATAAAATAAGTTTCATAATCCGTTGAACAACATTTATATATAATCTTATTCGATATAATCTCTAATGTAGATATTGATTAACGAAAAAACCGTAACTTTGAACTGTCAAAAAAAATAATGCTCCGAATGAAGAACAAACCGCAATTCCACCGCCGTATTTTTTGGGATGTCGATTTCGACAATCTCGACTACGACGCCCGCGCCAATTTCATTATCGAGCGCGTGTTCGATCGTGGCGATGTAGAAGATATCCGCCAATGCCGCAGGTATTATGGAGACGAGAAGGTGGCGGAAGCACTTTTGAATGCGAAATTTTTGATGGAACACAGGATATATTTAGCTGCAGCCGTGATTAATAAACCAATAGAAGATTTCAGATGTTACAAATTAAGACAATTGAACCCCGAACTTTATCCATACTAAAAACACTGATGGAAATGCCCGAGCTCCAATCGTTCAATTTGGTGGGCGGCACGGCTCTTGCTCTGAAATATGGTCATCGCACTTCTATTGATTTGGATTTATTTTCGACAGAAAACTTTGAACACCAAACTGTTATCAAAGCACTTGAGAAAACTTTCGGTGATTCGTTTACTTATGATGGTGATTTTGCGAAATGGGGAATTTTCTGTTTTATAGATGGGATAAAAGTAGATTTAGTACATTATCCACACCCAATGATCCATCCGGCTGAACTTTGGGACACGGTAAGAATGTATGATGACCGCGATTTAATTGCAATGAAAATTCAGGCAATTTTAGGGAGAGGCAAAAAGAAAGATTTCTGGGATATCGCCGAATTGTTGGACCATTATGATTTATCACAAATAATTGATTTTCATAAAACGAAGTATCCGAACCAAATGTTGCTTATTGGCATTCCACAAGCTATTATATATTTTAAAGACGCTGATAACAGCGATGAACCCGTAAGTTTTAAAGGGCAAACATGGAATGATATACAAGAAATCATCCAAGAAAAGGTAAGAGAATTCTTGATATAAAATGCAGATTTTTCAGAATCTGCATTTTTTTTCTCCTCTTTTCCCATTCATAATTAACCATTTATCATTCGCCATTAATTTTTTATCTTTGCATGTTCAAAAAATAAACGATGATATTTAATTACGATGTAATAGTAGTAGGCGGCGGACACGCCGGAAATGAAGCAGCCTGCGCAGCAGCAAACCTTGGTTCACGAACGGTTTTGGTTACTATGGACATGAACAAAATCGGACAAATGAGCTGCAACCCTGCCGTAGGAGGGATTGCCAAAGGACAAATCGTGCGCGAGATCGACGCGCTTGGCGGACAAATGGGAATTATAACCGACCGAACCGCCTTGCAATTTCGCCTACTCAACCTGTCCAAAGGACCTGCCATGTGGAGCCCTCGTGCACAAAGCGATCGCGAAGCTTTTATCTGTGAGTGGAAACGAACACTTGAAAATACAGACAACCTTGATATATGGCAAGATACCGTCGTACGACTTATTATCGAAAACGATGAAGTGAAAGGTGTAATCACACAATTAGGTGTGGAAATTCGTGCCACTTGCGTTGTTCTCACCAACGGAACTTTTCTAAATGGACTTCTTCATATTGGTAAAGTACAAATTGGCGGGGGACGAATTTCAGAACCATCATCAACCGGAATCACCGAACAATTGGCGGAAATTGGTTTTACCACCGACCGCATGAAAACAGGAACACCTGTGCGCATTGATGGCCGGACAGTCGATTTTTCATTAATGACCGAACAGGGTGGAGATGATGACTTCCACAAGTTTTCATATCTCGACTTCTCCCCTCGCCCACTCCGCCAATTGAGTTGTTGGATTACTTATACTACACCCGAAACGCACGAAATTCTTCGCAGTGGTTTAGCTGATTCACCCCTTTACAACGGACAAATCGTAAGTATCGGACCGAGATATTGCCCCAGTATTGAAACCAAAATTGTAACTTTTGCCGAGCGCGAACGCCATCATTTGTTTCTCGAACCCGAAGGAGAAAATTCGCAAGAATATTACCTGAACGGATTTTCATCATCGCTTCCATTGGAGATTCAATATGCAGCTTTACGCAGTATTCCTTGTTTCAAAAATGTAAAAATATATCGTCCGGGTTATGCCATCGAATACGATTTCTTTGACCCCACACAATTGAAACATTCGTTGGAAACGAAGAAAATTAAAAATCTTTTCTTTGCCGGACAGATAAACGGAACAACCGGTTACGAAGAAGCCGGCGGACAAGGATTGATTGCCGGAATTAATGCACACCAAAACTGCATTGGTGGAGAAACTTTTACTTTGGGGAGAGACGAAGCCTACATCGGCGTACTGATTGACGACTTGGTAACCAAAGGCGTGGATGAGCCTTACCGTATGTTTACCTCTCGTGCCGAATACCGGATTTTGCTCCGGCAAGACGACGCGGATATGCGTTTAACAGAAAAAGCCTACAAACTTGGTTTGGCAAGAAAAGAAAGATACGACCTTCTCATCGAGAAAAAAGAACATCGTGATCGCATTATTAATTTCATTCGGGAAGAACCGATTCGAATGACTGATGCTAATTCGTTTCTCGAAACAATTGCGGCAACACCTGTGCGTGAAGGTGTAAAAATGATCAATCTTTTGGCTCGACCGGAAATTAGCTTGACAATGTTGGCAAATCATTTTTCATCTTTAAAAGAAGAAATAGAAAAAACACCGAACAGAAGGGAAGAAATTGCCGAAGCTGCCGAAATTGTTCTAAAATACGAAGGCTATATAGAACGCGAACGAGGCATTGCCGAAAAGCTACATAGATTGGAAAACATCCGGATAAAAGGCAAGTTTGATTACGACACCGTACAATCACTCTCGACCGAAGCACGCCAAAAACTCAAAAAAATTGACCCCGAAACCATCGGGCAGGCTTCACGAATTTCGGGCATTGCTCCGAGTGATGTCAATATTTTATTGGTACTTTTAGGAAGATGATGTTTCATGTGGAACAAGAACAAAATTCACAAACCAAACTATATAATAAAACTTAACCCCATTCTTGTGGAAAGGTGGCTAGGGGATGCCACTTCCAGGTCGCGCATCCGCATCGCGGATAGCATGAGATTCCTAAGTAAGTTTACCGATGAAATGAATAAAATGGCTCATTTTCAATTAGAAATGAGCCATTTTTAGATTGTAAAAATCATCTTTCATTTTTTTCTGTAATTAAATGTTTTAAATATTCATTGCCTTCCCATACTAAATAATAAATTTTGCTTTGAACACTAAAAAAAACAGCAACTAGAACAAGGACAGTTAATAGAAGAAGAAGTGATAATCCACAATAATTTATATAAAAATTAATTCTAAAAAAACGCACAGTAAAACTATATAATAATGTTATGGGTAATATATTACGAATAAATGCAACTTGCGCCTCTAAAATAGGAATGTTATTAAGCATATTTTCTTTCATTAGCTTATAGTACGCTTCATAGTATTTTTGTATACTGTGTTTATCATGTTGAAATTTAGACTTTTTACTACATTTTTTATAGTCGTTATAGAATCTTTTAGCACTTTCTTCAAGGTCTTTTTCATTATTTCGTAAATTCATTCTATTGAACAAATATTCAACCGTTTTGTGGTAAACTAATCCCACTATATAACTAATAATAGACAACAATATAGCGTCATATATTTCATTGATTTCATTGATAGTATTTATATTAAACCATAAAGAAAATAATATTAACAATAGAAATCCTGGTATTACCATTGATAAAAAATCGTACAGTGTCACTTTTGATGATAGATCCATTTTACATTCCTTAACTTAATACTAAATCATTTGGTTGAAAATTTTTCAACATTATTGATATTTAATTCACCATTCTTATTTTTAATTAATCGAACTTGTTCCATTATTTTAAAATCTTGAATTTGCCATATTTGTGAACCATTGTCTAACTGCTCAATAAAATTAGCTTTTAATTCAGGCATTTCCCATTTACAATCTTTACTATATAACATACATAAAGTTGTAATATATTTGTTTGCTTCTTCCTTGTTTTCCAATTTATACACATTGAATCCTAACAATTCTTCTGAAATTTGTTCGATTTGTTTTGCCTTATTTTTTATTCTATTTTTATTTTCCTCATTCAACACACTATTTTGACTTAAATTAATTTCCCCATTTTGATAATAATTTGTTAAGGTGTAGAATGAATAGCTACTAAGATCAAGGGTATATACATGTTTAATATCTGTATTGCCTTTCTCTCTTAAACGATTTAATACATCTTCTATATATTGAAAATAGTAATTAAGAGAATATCCTCTCTCTTTTGTACATTGTAATGCAATAAAATAGTTTTCACAGAATTGTATTTCTTGTTTACTTAGTTTTTTTGATTTTGGTTGACATGATGTAATCAATGGCAATGCCAAGAGTAAAAGACATTTACAAAAAAAGATTTTTTTATTTGTTAGATTTTTCATATTTGTTAGATTTTGAAATGCTTTGACAAAACAAATGTAAAAATAAATTTTGGTGTAACCAAACGCTCATCGAGGGTAACCAAAAGGCAAAGAAATTATTTATCTTTGTATGTTTGTTTCTTTGAATGAAATAGTTCCACATGAAACATTGAGATGAAAACTAAACACAAAATGTTTTCAGCCAAAACTTGTTGCTTTTGACAAGTTTTGGAAGTTTATGATATATTTGTTTCAAAAACTTGTATAAAGAGAGAACCATTTAAATATAGAAATATTTCAAAACAAACATGAAAACAAAATTATTATTCATAATTGGATTATTCGTTTTGGTTGCATGCAGCGGAAACAGAATCGAAAGCAATGTACAAGATTCAACACAAACACTTGATTCAGTTGCCGAAAACACAATCGTTCAGAAACAAGAAACCGCCAATCAATCGGAAGAAAAGCAAATAGAAATACAGCAAAATTGTGATGGAACTGCCAATGATATTTTGCTATTAAAATCAAACACAGAATTATTCAATTCTTTCTTTGAAGAAATTAAGAAATGGAAAAAAGAAAATGATGCAAATGATTTGGATAATGATGGGATTTTTACAGGAATAACAAAACCACTACTAAAAGATTTTTTAAGCAATATTGATATAGAAAAACTAAAAACTGAAGAAAGTTTTGAAAAAGAATATGAATTCAACATCATGCCAAAAGCATATAGAAACAAAGAAAAATGTCCTGATGGTATTCGATTATATTATTACAAAGAAAGTTGCAGATTCAGATTGTGTGTAGATAACAGTTATTATGTAAAAGAAGCTGATTTATGCACTGAAGGAAGCATCATTTATTCTTTCAAAATAAAACACAATAGAATTATTGATTTAGAAATTACTGCTGCAGGATAAATGTTCCACATGGAACACTAAGAAATTCTCAAAAAAATTCAACCCTTCGGGTTAAGCAAAAAAGAAAAATAACAATTGTTCCACATGGAACATAAAATAAAATTTATGACAATAGAAGATGTAAAAAAAGAAATCCGAGACATTCCGGATTTTCCGAGCAAAGGAATTGTGTTTAAAGACCTAACAACCGTTTTCAAAAATCCGGCATGTATGCGGTTTTTGTCCGACTCGTTGTACGATCAATACAAAGATTGTGGGATAACGAAAGTGATCGGGATCGAATCGCGCGGGTTTATTCTCGGTTCGATTATTGCCGAAAAGTTGAACGCCGGCTTTATCCCTGTGCGCAAAAAAGGAAAACTTCCAGCAGACAGTTTCGAAATTGAATACCAATTGGAATACGGTTCGGCAATTATCGAAATCCACAAAGATGCTTTGGAGGCAAACGATGTGGTTCTTATCCACGATGATCTTTTGGCAACCGGCGGAACACTGAACGCATCTATCGGGTTGGCAAAAATGATTGGAGTGAAAAAAATATTCGTCAACACAATTGTCGAGCTCGATTTCTTGAAAGGACGCCAACACATTGACGATGATATTGAATTGAGTACCCTTATTCATTTCTAAAAACCGGCATGACCGAAATTTCGGAACATATAAAGAATATCCTCAATCACCTGCCCGACAGTCCGGGCGTGTACCAATATTTCAACAAGGAAGGGGCGATTATCTATGTGGGCAAGGCGAAAAATCTGAGTAAACGGGTTTCGTCGTATTTCTACAAAGATCATAGCGATTCGCCCAAAACGCGCGTGCTGGTAAAACGGATTGAAGACATCAAATATATTGTTGTAAATAGTGAAGAAGATGCGCTGTTGCTGGAAAACAATTTGATAAAAGAGCATCAACCTCGTTACAATGTATTGCTCAAAGATGACAAAACTTATCCGCACCTTTGCATAAAAAATGAACCTTTCCCAAGGATTTTAAAAACACGCCATGTGATAAAAGACGGTTCGGAATATTTTGGACCGTATAGTTCGGTGCCGGTTTTGAACACTTTTTTAGAGCTTATCCACAAAACCTTCCAACTTCGCACCTGCAACTACGCACTTACGGACGAAAATATCGAGCGGAAAAAATTCAAAGTTTGCCTGCAATATCATATAAAAAGATGTGAAGGTCCGTGTGAAGGTTTGCAAACAAGCGAAGATTACCGGAAAACAATCAACGAAATTCGCGAAATGGCAAAGGGAAATATACAGGCTCTTTGCCATAATTTATGGAATGAAATGATTGCGTTTTCGAACGAACGGAAATATGAAGAAGCGCAAAAGGTAAAGGAAAAATATGAAATGATTGAGCGATACAGGTCGAGATCAATCATCGTAAGCCAGACTTTGAACAATATTGATGTATTTTCGTACGACGAACAGGAGAATTCGGCTTATATCAACATACTGCATGTTGTAAACGGCTGTGTAGTACAGGGGTTAACTATCGAATACCGGAAACGGCTTGACGAATCGAGGAGAGAATTGCTCGGATTTGCCATTTTCGAACTGCGCGAACGCCTTCAGAGCAAAGCAAAAGAAATGATTGTCCCCTTTTTGCCCGATTTAAAATTGAATGGGGTAACTTTTACCATTCCAAAACTGGGCGATAAGAAAAAATTGCTCGATTTGTCGAAACAAAATGTGCAGCAATACAAATTTGATAAATTAAAACAAACCGAAAAACTAAACATTGACCAACGGGCTACCCGCATCCTGTCGGCATTACAAAATAAATTGAAACTGGAAAAACTGCCGATGCACATCGAATGTTTCGACAACTCAAATATACAAGGATCGGATGCTGTGGCAGCTTGTGTGGTTTACAAAAAAGCCAAACCGGCCACGCGAGAATACCGGCATTACAACATAAAAACAGTAATAGGTCCCGACGACTATGCGTCGATGAAAGAAGTGGTGTCGCGCCGGTACACGCGCCTGCTCGAAGAAGCCTCTCCCCTACCCGACTTGATTATTGCCGATGGCGGCGCAGGCCAGATGGAAATGATCCGGCAAGCATTGGAAGAACTTGATCTGAAAATTCCGATTGCCGGACTTGCCAAAAATAAGCAACATAGAACAAACGAACTGCTTTTCGGATTTCCACCAAAAGCTATCGGAATGAAAGCGACCGACGAACTTTACAAATTTTTAGCCCGCATGCAAGATGAAGTTCATCGCGTGGCAATTACTTTCCACAAGCTCAAAAGAAGCAAAGGGCAAATAACTTCTGAACTCGACACGGTGAAGGGAATCGGTACAAAAACAAAACAAGAACTGCTTACGCACTTTAAAAGTGTAGAACGAATTAAAAAAGCACCTGAAAATGAACTCGCAAAAGTGGTTGGAAATAAAAGAGCTTCAATAATTTATGCCCATTTCAACGGAGATTTAAGTGCTTCAGAATTGCTCAAAAAATTTTAGTCGTGCCATAGGCTTCAAATTTTCAATTCTGAGCAAGCAAAACATATTGTTTTAAAATAAATTTTCGACTAAAAATTTTTTATCTTTGCTAAAACAAAATCTAAAAGCAAAATTTATGCGAACATTTTTAGAAGCATTAGCAAATCGACGAAGTTGTTATTCGATAACCAACACCTCACCTGTTTCGAATGAAGAGATTGAAGAAATCCTCGAAAATGTACTGAAAAATGTTCCTTCCGCATTCAACTCGCAAACAACACGAATTGTTCTCTTACTTGGCGAAAATCACACCAAACTTTGGGAAATAGTAAAATCGACCCTAAAGAAACTGGTGCCCGAAAAAGATTTTTCCCATACAGAAAACAAAATCAACAACTCGTTTGCCTGCGGATATGGAACAGTTTTATTTTTCGAAGATAAATCGGTGGTGAAAAATCTGCAAAAAGCATTTCCAACTTATGCCGAAAAATTTCCGGTTTGGTCGCAACACACAGCAGCCATGCATCAGTTAAGTGTGTGGACAATGCTCGAAGATGCCGGACTGGGCGCCTCACTTCAACACTATAATCCAATAATCGATAACGAGGTAAAGCACTGCTGGAACTTGAATTTGAACTGGGAATTGACGGCTCAAATGCCTTTCGGAACACCCATATCTCGTCCGGGCGAAAAAGAATTTAAGCCGATGAATGAACGGTTTTTTGTTTTCAAATAGGCTACCGCCGCATTTCATCCAAAAACATTAGAAGCTAATATGACCATACAAGAAGCTCAAAACCAAGTAGATGATTGGATAAAACAATACGGTGTGCGTTATTTTTCGGAACTGACAAATATGGCCTTACTCACAGAAGAAGTGGGTGAAGTAGCTCGTATCATTGCCCGAAAATATGGCGAACAAACGCCGAAAAAAACTGAAAAAGAACCGGATTTAGCCGATGAAATGGCGGATGTTTTGTTTGTACTCATCTGTCTTGCCAATCAAACCGGGATCAATTTGACAGATGCTTTCGAAAAAAATATTCAAAAAAAAATAACCAGAGATAAAGATAGACATGTAAATAATTCAAAATTAATGTGTTAGAAATGGAAACTGTAGAAAAACTTTTTAAAAAATATCCGTTTAAGCTCAGCGATGCGGAAATTACATACGATTTGGGCAAATTGAAAGAAGAAGCCAAATCGAATATGAATAAAGATGTTTATAAACAATGCTTTAGCTGTATTGATTTGACTTCGCTCAATCATACCGACACAGTGGAAGGCATTGAAAAAATGATGAGCCGGGTAAACAAATTCCCGCAGTACTTTCCCGAAATGCCACAGGTTGGAGCTGTTTGCATATATCCAAGCATGGTAGAAACCGCCCAAAAAACACTGACCCAAAAGATAGGAATTGCCGCAGTATCCGCAGGATTTCCATCGTCGCAAACATTTTTGGAAGTAAAAATTGCCGAAACAGCTATGTGTGTGCTCGAAGGCGCAAGCGAAATTGACATTGTAATTTCGGTCGGAAAATTCCTTTCGGGCGATTATGAAGCTGTTGCCGAAGAAATTAGCGAAATAAAATCGGCTTGCCGCAACTCACACCTGAAAGTAATACTCGAAAGTGGAAGCTTGAAGACGGCTGAAAATATTTACAAAGCCTCTATCCTGTCCATGGATGCCGGTGGCGATTTTATCAAAACTTCGACCGGAAAAACCGAACCTGCCGCCACACCCGAAGCTGCTTATGTAATGTGCAAAGCCATTTATGATTATTATCAGATGACAGGCAAAAAAATCGGCTTCAAGCCAGCCGGCGGAATTGTTACTGTGGAAGAGGCGGTACTTTATTATACCATTGTAAAAGAAGTGCTTGGCGACGAATGGCTCACCAATGAATTGTTCCGCATTGGCGCCAGCCGGTTGGCAAATAATTTGCTGACAGCTATTTATGATAAGGAAACGAAATATTTTTAATCAAAATATATTTTAATACACATAGAATTTTTCACCCAAAATGGAGACTTTTGTATCTGAACCTATAGAAACTTATAGTCAAGTAGATCTTGGCTTAACCAACTATGTGCATACAAAAAAACTCTCGCCGATCTTAAAATGGGCTGGTGGAAAGGAACAAGAATTAAAATACATACTTCCAAATTTGCCTCCTACAAAATTTACCGATTACTACGAACCTTTTGTGGGAGGCGGATCTGTTTATACGGCAATACAAGCAAATAAATATTACATTAATGATAAATCTGACGAATTAATTACATTATATCGTAGTTTTACAAACAGCGACAGGCAATTATTTTTTGAAGCTCTTGATGAAATAATCCATAATTGGGATTTATTGACTATTGTAATTCAAAAAAATTCGGATTTCTTTGTCTCGACCTATAAAAATTATTCGACAGACAAAATTGATGATAACAAACTGAAAGATATTCTGTTCGAGTTTATTTTGACTCATTCAGAACAATTTAATGGAATGTTTTCAAGTATTTTCAATTTCAACATTGAAAACTTTATTAAAGAAATCAAAATTAACCTCATTCGTAAAATAAAACGAATGAAAGAACTGGAAAAGCAAAAAGCATTGTTACCGGATAATGATATTACAGATAATATCGAAACTGCCTTAAAAAGTGCTTTTTATATGCATTTTAGACATATTTATAACAATACGAAAAAGTATAAAATCAATAACGCCTTCAAGTCAGCCGTTTTTTTGTTTATCCGCAATTTTGCATATAGTGGAATGTTTCGCTATAATACGAAAGGGGAATTTAATGTCCCGTATGGCGGCATAGCTTACAACAGAAAAAATTTTCAGAAAAAAGTAGATTATTTGAAAACAAAAGAACTAAAATTTTTACTTGACAATACTATAATTGAAAACGAAGATTTTGAGGTTTTTTTTGAAAAACATTCACCTCAAAAAAATGATTTTATTTTCCTCGATCCGCCTTACGACAGTGAATTCAGTACTTATGCAAAAAATGAATTTACAAGAAAAGACCAGGAAAGATTAGCAAATTATTTAATAAAAAAATGCAAAGCCAAGTGGATGATGATTATTAAAAATACTGATTTCATCTTTGATTTATATAATAATAAGGGTTTAAACATTCAATCTTTCGAAAAAACTTACCTCGTTAGTTTCATGAATCGTAATGATAAGAATGTTGAACACTTACTAATAACAAATTACTAAACATGGATAAACGAATTACTGAAACAGAGCTAATCTTGCCTTCTTTGTATTTAATGAGTTTAAACGAAGGACACATTACCACCAGCGAACTCATACAAAAATTAAGAGATATAATGAAGCCTTCCGGAGAAGATTTACAAATTCTATCAGGTAGAGGAGATGACAAGTTTTCGCAAAAAGTAAGAAATTTAAAAGCACACAATACATTCGAAAGATTTGGATATGCACAATATGATAAAGAAAAAGCAAGAAATAGTTATGTAGAAATTACTACTGAAGGAAAGCAACATTTGGAAACAAACAAAGACATTTTACAATATTTACTCGTCAACGATTTTGATTACACAGATTTGACAGAAAATCTGCGAAAAATAGAAGCCAACGAAAACAAGAAAAAAATTGAGGTTTTTGATGAAAACATAATTATTCAAGAAGGTACAAAAAAGGTCGCAGAAGTTTCTACTTATGAGAGATCTTCTTTACTGCGCAATTATGCTATTAAATATTTTACCAAAAATGATAAAATAAATTGTCAATGCTGTTCTTTCAATTTTTCAGATTTTTATGGAGAAGCTTTTGGAAAGGGTTTTATAGAAATTCATCACACAAAACCGATTTTCAAATATGAAAATGACGATATGGAAAATACTCTCAAACAAGCTGTTACAAATTTAATACCCGTTTGTTCCAATTGTCATAGAATGATACACAGAAATTGGAACAAACCGGTTGAAATACAAATTCTAATAGACAATATAAATTCAAATGGAGTATTTAAAAGATAATACCGTGAAACAAAATTCACGGTTTTTTGTTTTAAAACAATAGAATAATTTGTTGATAGTTTTTTGATAGAAAGAGAAAAATTCTGAAAACTATTTTTGCAGATTTCAACGGCGTATTTTTATAGTTGGAAATTTGAAAACACCAAAAAAGTTAGCCTCTTTTTTTCAGAAAAGTTTTCAGTATGGTTTTTCAACTTTATCAAAAATTCATTGCACAAAACTTACTAACTTTGTACAGAATTAACAACATGTTGATAAAAAACAAAAGGAACTAATTTTCAATCTTTTCATCGAAATATTCGTGTTGATTATTTCCCTTTTTAGTCTGAAAAATGATATTTCCAAATAAAACCGGAAAAAGTTATTCGTATTATCAACAGGCTATCATAATCAGTATTTAGATTTTTAAATTTTCTATTTTTTCTATTTAATAATAATATGAACTCGGATTTGTTGAAAAACGGTTTTGTAGATATACCGATATCAAAAAATATTGATTTATCCGCAGAAATCCGTAAACTTTGTAAGGAAAAAAATGCTGTGATCATGGCTCATTATTATCAGCCAAATGATATTCAAGATATTGCCGACCATATTGGCGACAGTTTAGCATTGGCACAATGGGCAAAAAATACGGATGCCGATATTATTGTGTTGTGTGGTGTGCATTTTATGGGCGAAACGGCTAAAATTCTTTCTCCTCATAAAAAAGTATTAATACCCGATTTGAACGCCGGTTGTTCGCTTGCCGATAGTTGCCCGGCAGATAAATTTGAGGAATTTGTAAAAGCCTATCCCGATCATACGGTTATTTCGTATGTAAACACAACCGCTGCGGTGAAGGCACTAACCGATGTGGTAGTAACTTCGACTAACGCGAAGAAAATTGTCGATCAATTTCCACAAGATGCTAAATTGATTTTTGGTCCTGATCGTAATTTGGGCAATTATATCAACAGTATTACAGGGCGTGATATGTTGCTTTGGGATGGCGCTTGCCATGTACACGAACAGTTTTCGCTCGAAAAAATATTGGAACTGAAAAAACAACATCCTGAAGCTTTGATTTTGGCTCATCCCGAATGTAAAAAGCCTATCCTGATGATTGCCGATCATATTGGAAGTACGCAATCATTACTGAATTATACCGTTTCATCGGATAAAACGCAGTTTATTGTAGTTACCGAAAGCGGCATTATTCACGAAATGCGCAAAAAGAGCCCCAATAAAGAGTTTATTCCGGCTCCACCTATCGACAGCTCGTGTGGATGCAACGAATGTAATTTTATGCGGTTAAATACGCTCGAAAAGCTATATAATTGCTTGAAGTATGAACAGCCTGAAATAACAATAGATGAAAATCTTCGATTAAAAGCGGAGAAATCTATTTTAAGAATGTTGGAAATGAGTTAATAAACAGACAAAAGAATAAAAATTTTAGAGTAAAGACAAAATAAATTTAAAATAGGAGCAAGAAAAGTCTGTATAAATTATAAATTATTATTTTATAATAATTATCTTTACATAAAATTTATATTTTATGCAACAGCAAATTAATCCATTTGTAACAAGCGGATATGTTTCGGCAGAATATTTTTGCGACAGAGAAAATGAAACCACACAATTATTGTCTGAAATAAAAAATGGTAATAATTTGGCGTTGATTTCTACCCGCCGTATGGGCAAAACCGGATTGATACAACATTGTTTTCATCAACCGGATATACAAAAAAACTACTACACTTTTTTTGTTGATATCTATGCTTCAAAATCTTTGCGCGACTTTGTTCTTTCGCTTAGTAAAGTGATTTTAGAAAGCCTAAAACCTTTTGGCAAAAAGGCTTTGGAAAGCTTTTGGCTGACAGTAAAATCCCTTCAATCAAGTATTTCGTTTGATGTTTCGGGCAATCCGTCGTTTAATGTCGGACTGGGCGATATTCAATCGTCGGAAACTACTTTGGACGAGATATTTTCGTATTTATCCAAAGCAAATAAACCTTGCCTTGTGGCTATCGACGAATTTCAACAGATAGCCCAATATGCAGAAAAAAATGTGGAAGCCATACTTCGTTCTTATATTCAACATTGCACCAATGCAAAATTTATTTTTGCCGGCAGTCAGCGACATGTTATGGGAAATATGTTTTTAAGCCCTTCCCGACCATTTTATCAAAGTGTTTCGATGATGCACTTGGAGGCTATTCCTTTCGATGAATACGATACTTTTGCTACGCGTCATTTCAATTTGGCACAAAAGCAAATTACATCCGGTACCATAAAAATTATTTATACTAAATTTGAAGGAATTACCTGGTATATGCAAAAAATTCTGAATGAGCTTTATGCAAATACTCCGGAAGGAAAAACATGTGATGAAAAAATGTTGGATGATGCTGTCCGGAAAATTGTAGATTCATATAAATATGTGTATCAGGAAACGCTTTTTCGCCTGCCCGAAAAACAAAAGGAATTGCTAATAGCCATAACCAAAGAAGGAAAAGCAAAATCTTTGACTTCGAGTCAATTTGTGCAAAAGTATAAATTAAGTTCATCCAGTTCTGTACAGGCAGCATTGAAAGGTTTGTTGGAAAAAGATTTTATTACCGTCGAAAAAGATGAATATCAGATATATGATAAGTTTTTAGGCATTTTTTTACAAGAAAATTATTGATAAATGACACAAAAAGAAATCGTTTTTGCTACGAATAATGCGCATAAATTGCACGAAGTAGCTACACTGTTAGGAGAAGATTATAAAGTATTAGGATTAAAAGATATTGGCTGTACCGAAGATATCCCCGAAACAGCCGAAACTTTGGAAGGAAATGCACTGATTAAAGCACAATATGTATTCGATAAATACGGGAAAAATTGCTTCTCGGATGATACCGGTTTGGAGGTAGAGGCGTTGAATAATGAGCCGGGCGTACATTCGGCACGCTATGCGGGCGAAGATAAAGATGCCAATGCCAACATGAATAAATTACTCGAAAAACTACAAGATAAAGAAAACCGAAAAGCACGGTTTCGTACGGTGATTGCGCTAATAATTGACGGAAGAGAAACGCTTTTCAACGGCGAAGTTCGAGGGCAAATTATTAAAGAAAAACGCGGCGGAGAAGGGTTTGGTTATGACCCAATCTTTATGCCCGAAGGCTACACACAAACCTTTGCTGAACTGTCATTGAGCGAAAAAAATAAAATTAGTCATCGTGCTTTGGCTGTGCAACAACTGATTTCGTATTTGAAGTGATTATTAAAAAAATAATCAAACAGATAATTAATTTTATTAATACATTTGTAATTCAAACAATAAAAAATTATTTGCCTATGAAATAAGCGTAAATTATACGCACATTTTGAAAAATAATAGAAAAAGCGTTTAGTTTTTATTCCGGTTTTCGAAACTTCGACAATTTCAAAACTACCAAGAGTAAAGTTTTAAACGCTCGTGTCGTTTTAATGGCGCGGGCTTTACTCATTTATTTGGTAGTTTAGGTAGTCGAAGACCTCGAAAACAGATATTTAGAGTTTTGTCTGCGCTTTTTTATGTGCGTCTGTAAAGTTTTAAGACAAAACAATATAAATGCTACTAATTTTCATCATGAAAAATAATATTTATATAGCATTATTATTACTCATCACAGGCAGTTGTATTTATGCAACTTGTCGACAGGATGTGATTTTTCTTGCACCATTTTGCAAAACAAAATTTTTGGAATTGATTAAAATAAATATTCAATATCAAAATAAGAATGTTTTTAGTTATTTTCTGCTTTTTTGTTTGCCTGATGTGCTTTGGTATATTGCATTGTTAATGATACAAATACCATTCTACAATCGAAGTGCCACCAATAAAATTTTATTTTATATGGCAGCGGTTTTGCCGTTTGTTTTTGAGTTTTTACAATACTTCAAGATATTTGCGGGAACTTTCGATATAACAGATATAATTTTCTATTTATTAACATTTTTAATTTTTTTAATCGTATGGAAAAGAAAACAACTAATATTATTTTGCAAATCTTATTGATAGGAATTTTTGCATTCATTGCTTTAGGAAGTGCCACTTCTTATAATGGATATCAAACAAAAAGTCAATTAGAAAATTTGCTGGGAAAGCCTATTGCTGCTGCATTACAACAATTCGGGCCACAGTCTTATGTAAGTGACGATGGTCAGGGAGGAAAAATTTACACATGGGAAAATAATGCAGGCACTACTGCAAAAGAAAAAACAGATAGAGGTTGGGGCAACAATTCTAAATGGGAAACTTCGAGTAATTATTGTAAAAAATACATATATGTGAATTCGGGAGGCACAATATATTACTGGAGATGGGAAGGCAATCATTGTGAGTAAACTAAAAAAGACTTGCTAAGTTTTTAAAACTTAGCAAGTCTTTCATTTAAAATATTTTATCATTTTCAGTGCAATCAGTGTAATCCGTGGACTTAATTTATAAATTAGCTTTCAATCCACCAATCACTGCACGAGTAAAGCCGTTGTCTTCCATTGCATTCAGCCCTTTAATAGTCCAGCCGCCGGGCGTGGTCACTTTATCTATTTCCACTTCGGGGTGCGAATTGTTTTGCAAGATAAGTTCGGCGGCACCTTTCATCGTTTGAGCAACCATTTCGGTAGCCGTTTCGGGTTTGAAGCCTAATTCTACTGCGCCTTCGACTGCTGCACGAAGGTAACGCAAGGCATACGCAATACCGCACGAAGCCACCGAAGTAGCCGCGCCCATCAAGCTTTCGGGAATTAATGTCGCTTTTCCGAGTTTCGAAAATAACTCCACAATCAGCTTTTCCTGCTCGTTGTCGGCATTTTGCGAAGCAACAAGCGTCATACTTTCGTTGAGCGAAATAGCCGTGTTAGGCATGATCCGAAACAAGGTTACCTCCTCTCCCACTATTTTCGAAATCGACTCGAAATCGACACCGGCAGCCACCGACACCAAGATTTTGTTTTCCGTCATCAAATCCGAAAGATCTTCGAGCACAGGCTGTACTAACCAAGGTTTTACTGCCAAAATAACAATGTCGGCTTTTTTGGCGGCTTCGATATTGTTATTGGTTGTTTGCAGGTTGGGGAATTTTTCTTTCAAGGCAGAAAGATTTTTGGCGTCGATATCCGATATAATCAGGTCGCTTTCGTTGATTGCCTTGCTCGAAAGCAACCCGTTGGCAATGGCGCTTCCGATATTTCCTATTCCGATGATTGATAATTGCATAATGATTAAATTTAATCTCTCGCAGATCACGCTAATTTTCGCAGATTTAAATCTTATCTGCGCTTATCTGTGCAATCTGCGGGAAAATGTTTTTATTATTATTTTCTAAATGATTAAAAGATTCTTAGCAAAGGTAATTATTTTTGCAAAAAATACAGATTTATGTCCCGATTACCCCTTTCGTTTTTCACCCGCGAAGCAATCGAAGTAGCTCCTCTCCTGTTGGGCAAAAAATTGGTCAGGATTGTTGATGGCGATCGAAAAGAATATATCATAACCGAAACAGAAGCCTATCTGGGCGAAGAAGATTTGGCATGCCATGCTGCCAAAGGTCGCACGGCACGGACAGAAGTGATGTACCGCGAGGGTGGGGCGGTGTATGTATATTTGATTTACGGCATGTATTGGATGCTCAATTTTGTAACCGGCAAACCCGATTGTCCGCAAGCAGTCCTTATACGAGGAATCACCGGATTTGATGGTCCGGGCAAATTAGGGAAAGAATTGCGGCTTGATAAATCGTTTTACGGCGAAGATTTATTTACTTCCAAACGGCTTTGGGTAGAAGATGCACCAGAGGTTACGGCTTATATTACCAAGCCTCGCGTAGGAATTGACTATGCCGGCGAGTGGAAAGACAAGCCATTGCGGTTTATTCTTGTTGTGTGAAACCCCCAAATACTATTCAAAAGCCCCTTCGGAAATTCCGAAAGCGTAAAAATTTCAGCGTTTATTGTTTCTCACAACTGTACAAAGCACCAAATAACAAATATTCTTTCCACCGGAAATTCCGAAAATTAAAAAACCAAAGCATTCAGCCTTTCTCACACAATAGAAAGCACAAAAATTAAGTATATGTTTCGTTCGGAAATTCCGAAGTTTTTATTCACTTAACAGTGGCAAAATATTCTCTCTATCTAAAAAAAAGACCTCTAATAAGCCCGAAAGACCAACACTTTCCCTCGATCCATTTCAATAGTAAAACGATCCATCAATGCTTCGTTGAGCGTACCCTCCCACCATGAGGACAGTTTACGGTTACGGATAGGATATAATAAGTTTTCGGTGTTAAGAATGGTGTCTGGAGTGAGGCTAAAAATGGAAATTTGTTGTCTGGCGCGGCTTTCAAAAACAGTAGTTTCGCTGATAGCTGTAAACACACCATAATCCGTAAGCATTTGTATTTGGCACAGTTTAGCATAATCTGCCAACAGCGATATATTTCCCAGCGTGTGGTCTTCGCGCTTGCCGGTGGCACCAAGAATGGTTATTTTATCCCAACCTTTATTTACACAAAATTGTATAGCTTTGGTCAGGTCGTTAATTTCCTGGTCAGTGTTTTGGTGTAAAATATGTTTGTATTTTTCTTTTATTTCGGCAGAAATACTATCCAAGTCGCCCACAATAAACGAAGGTTCTAAACCGAATTCCAACAACGCATTGGTAGCGCCATCGCAACTGATAATTCGTGTAGCGTTTTGCAACAATCGGGTAGGAGAGGGGTGCGTTGGAAAAATACCGTCGGCGAGTATTATTGTATCGAAATGTTGCAGGAGTGGGAGTGGATTCATTTTATTGTACTTTAAAAATCATTCAACAAAAAATCAGCAATATGTATATGTTGTACGCCTTTGATAGATTCTTTCCAAAAATCATCCATTGTTACCACAAATTTTGGAAACTGATCTTTTATTTCCAGAAGTGGATTAAATTCTCTCTCAATCGTATCTTTATTGTCGATTTTGTATGCCACTTGAACATATATTTTTTTTCCCTGTTTTTCGGCAATAAAATCGATTTCGCGTACTTCCAATTTTCCGACAAAAACATTATATCCACGGCGTTTGAGTTCCAGAAAAACAATATTTTCCAAAACACCTGCAATTTGTCGATCTTTGTAACCCATTGTGGCATAGAGTAATGAAATATCACCCAAATAAAATTTTTCCTGCGTTTTTAAAATTTCTTTGCCTTTAATGTCATAACGAGGTACACGATACAGGATAAAAGCTCCCTCGAGTGCATTCAGGTAATTGTAAACGGTATTGATATCAATTTTTCGTTGTTGGCTCTTGAAGTAATCCGCTACATTTTTGCCCGAAAAAGTATTGCCAACATTGTCGAAAGCATAGCGCACAATCCGTTCCAAAAGCTCTACATCGCGGATATTATATCGTTGAACAGCATCGCGTAAAATGACAGAGGAATAAATATCTTGTACAATTTTATACACTGTTTCTTCACTATAATCGGCTGTGTGGATAACAGGAAATCCACCCAAACGAAGGTATAAAACAAAGGCGTCTTTTATATTTTGTTCTTTTTCGGGAAAGAAATGTGCCCGAAATTGCAGATATTCGGCAAAAGAAAGGGTAAAAACCGAAATTTCAATGTAGCGACCAGCAATGAATGTTGCTAATTCTGATGATAAAAGGTGAGAATTTGAGCCTGTTAGGTAGATGTCCACATCGAAATCGACAAGGAACGAATTGACAGACTTTTCCCAGCCCTCAACCTCTTGAATTTCGTCTAACAACAAATATGATTTTTTACCTTTTAGGATATTTGTTTTCACAAATTCGTAAAGTTTTGCCGCATTTTGCAATTCAAAAAACGAAAAACTTTCAAAATTGATGTAAATAATTTGCTCTTCCAAAACTCCTTTTGATAAAAATTCATCACGCAAAAGCAACAGCACCGACGATTTTCCGCTTCGGCGAATGCCTGTGATAACTTTTATAAACGGCTTGTCTATAAAGGCTTCCAGTTGGTTTATATATGATATTCTTTCTATCATAAAAATAGTTTTTATGGTTATGACCACAAAAATAATTAATTTTTATCGTGTTTTTGTGCTTACAACCACAAAAACTTTTGGATATTTGTATTTTTTAAGGTTATAACCATAAAAAGTTTTCTTTCTTTTTTCATTATCATTTGAAACTACAGAACAATAATTATAATAGAAACGCCTCGCTCAGCTTATTTGTTGAACAAGGCGTTTTAATTATGTATGAAATATCCATGAGCAAAAAGGCACACCAAGTACAATGACTATAATCATGGATATTAACTCCCGTTGGTCGTTGACCTTCGGTTCCAATCTGACCATTAAAAATAAAATTATAGACAGATGAAAACTTTCAGAAGAAAATCCCTTACAACCCTTCCAATTCTTTGATATCTTCTTTTTCAGATTGTTTTTGCAGTTGTTCAAAATGATTGTCATCTACCACTTCATCCTTGCTAAAAATGATTTTTCCTGTAGCAAATAGTGCGATCAATAGGGCTATTATCACTATATAGCGGGCATAGCACCATACTTTTAACTGTTTAGAAACAAATATAGATAGTATGCCAAGCACAAGAGCAAGCACTGCGGCAGCTAATCCAAACCTTTCGAGAGGAAGCACCGTAAACACTAATGCCAAAACGGCAAAGAGCGTAGCAAAGCTATTGAGCAATTTCTTCCAAAAATTAGTATTATGTTCTTTCAAATAGTGTTTAAACTCTACGAAAAAAGGCTTTTTGTATTTATAGTCGAAAATATCTTGCTCAATTTTCGCTTTTTGTGCAAGGTATTCTTCTTCGGTTATTGTTCCCTGTTGAAATTGCTTTTGTACTTCATTCAGTTCTTGGCTCATTACGGCATAATTGCGCGCAGGTATTTGTGTGGTCATAATTTGATTGTTTGTAGAAATTAACCCCCAACCCCCTTTAGGGGGCTCACAGTCAATAGTAAACTGTTTGTATTAAAACAAGTCCCCTTTAGGGGATTTAGGGGTGATTAAAAATTAATTGGCACTCGAAAGCATAAGTTGTCCGACTCCTATCGCTATGCTAAATTCCATACGAACAGGAATTTGACGAGCATCGGCAGTAATCCACACCAAGTTTTTATCTTGTCCTTTAAGCACATCGGTTTTGGCAGAAACAGACAGTTTGTAACATTCCTTTTTACCCAATGAGGTTGTAATTGTTTCTTTCCCCATGTATTTTATATTGGCAGCAAATTCTTTTTCGTCAAAAACGATGGTGATGGGAATACTCTGTCCCGCTTTGTATTTCGAGAAATCGTAAGTGCGCACTTTGTACAACGCCGTAACAATATCCATTGATGAGCTACCTATGGAGAATTTATTGCTGCGTTCGGGAGCGGTATTTCGCTTCGATACGCTGTTTATTGTAGTGCGGGTTGTATAGGTATATTTTTCGGTTTTGGTATAATTACCTTCGGCCACATTACGCTTATATAAGCTTGGCTCAAGGGTTTGAGGGTTTGCATAGCTCTCATACAAATCGCGAACTTTGAAATAACTGTCCCATTTCGAATAAGTCGATGCTTGCATAGATAGATGCAAAAAAGTTTTTTTGGAAGTTTGCACTGTTTTGGTTTGCAGAGTAACTTGAGCAAGATTAGTCATTATTCCACTCATTTTATACGAAACGGCATACACTAATTTCTCGTTGGGTGTAGTCTGAGCCAATACCATCGAGCAAAACAGCAGTAAAAGTGCTATTAAAGGAAATTTTTTCATTCTTATATTTAAATTTTAAACCGCAAAGATAAAACTTTTATTAAAAGAAAATTGCTTATCTGCTCACACAACTGTATTTGGAATGTAATTTGGGGGCATCCCCTCCACCCCTCTCTTGCAGTCGCTGAGTAGAGCCGTGGCGCGCCGCGGCTCTACGATATCCTATTTTGGTCTGTCTGCGGACTGCCGCTCCAATAGCGAAGCATCACGAACGCTCCAAACAATATAAACGCCCCACACAAAAAAATCCGAAAAAATCAATACATTTGTATTTGAAATCAAAACCAATTTTGAATGAAATAAAAACAACCATTCTTAAAACATAAATCTTAAAAAGAAAAGCGTTTAGCTTTATTCTTGCATTCGAAATTTCGCAACTTTCAAAAGCAACAAGAGTAAGTCCGACGCTCACGCTATTGTATAATGGCGTGGGCTTACTTATTTGTTGCTAAGGTCTGCGAAAACCTCGAATGCGAATAATGTTCAAGTCCCACGCTTTTTATGTATATTAATTCGCTTTCGGGGACTTGAAGCAACAAATAACTTCAAGTATTATGAAAAAATTAAATTTTTTATTGATGAAAGCTTTGTTGGCCTTTAGTTTATTGTTTGTTATCCCTGCCTGTGGAGGAGACGATGATGACAAAGATGATGTTAGAGGTAATAATTCTGCTCAAACTGTTCTCGATCCTGAAGGAACTATTATAACACAAATTAGTAGTATCTCTGGAGGTGGAACTTTTATGGTAGATGGAACTACTGTAGGATTTAGTTCTCATCATGGGTGTTTCTACATTTCCAATGAGGCGATGATAGCAACTGTCGGAGCTGTAAATGGATTGGGCAATATTACAACTAAGCCAACCTCAGGGTGGGTAGGCTCTGGTCAAATGCTTCCGGAAAAAGGATATGGATATGTTATAAAATTGGCTGACGGAACTTATTGTAGATTATTTGTAATGGAGAAAGTAAGCACCAATAATTTTAAAATAAAATATCAATATCCATTTTAACCCATAAAAATCACAACAGCGTCGGGTTGTAAATGGAAAGACATTCCCAGTTTTAAAAACTGGGAATGTCTTTTTTTTCTTCAGAAATGAACAATCTTAGTTGCGAACAATTTGTTTTTCTAAATCTTCTTGTTGTAATAATTTTATCTTACAAAGATAAGATAGAAAGACAAAAGGGGCTGTCTCAAAAGTCAAAAT
Organism: Paludibacteraceae bacterium; assembly: GCA_031553685.1. GTDB lineage: Bacteria > Bacteroidota > Bacteroidia > Bacteroidales > Paludibacteraceae > JAFGVL01. The sequence continues at coordinate 27,594 of JAVBLE010000053.1, forward strand.
ATTATTTTTGCAACTTACAATTTGTAAGTAACAGGTGCAGCGCACCGCAATCTTTGTAGCCGTGTGGCTTTAGCCCACGGAGAAAATGTAAATGCAAAATAGAACCGCGTAGCGGTGACATAATTCGCAATATAGCTATGTGTCGCCGCTACGCGGCTTGTTTATATGGATGCTTCTTTGTCCGTGGGCTAAAGCCACACGGCTACAAAGATTGCGGTGCGCTGCACCTGTTACTTACAAATCGTAAGTTGCAAAAATAATATTTTGACTTTTGAGACAGCCTCAATAAAATTAAAAAACATCTATAACAAAAAAAAGAATTTAGACAAACTCATAATATAATTAAAAATGTCTTTACTCTTTATTCTTTTGTCTATAGTCTAGTTAAAAACACAAACCAAAATGAAAAAATTAATCATCACACTCATCCCATTGGCACTATTAAGTGCCTGTCGTACACAGAAAACCGCCGAGCGGATTGTAGAAACCCGCACCGAACTAAAAGAAATCGTACGCGACACCACCATCTATGTGCCTGCCGATAGCGCACAAGCCATTGCCCTGCTCCAATGCGACAGTATGGGTAATGTATTGATAAAGCAACTGACGGAGTTGCAAGGAAAGCAACGGGCAAAAGCTTCCCTACAACTAAAAAACAATGCCATTATTGCCGATTGCCATTGCGACAGCACAGCCATTTACGCCAAGTTGCACGACCGCTACGAAAAAACAACTGCAAGCACCAACGAAACACAAATAAAGTATATCGAAAAACAATTGTCGTGGTGGCAAAAAACACTGATGGTTGTTGGTAGCATTGCCTTGTTTGTTCTGATCGCACCAATGATAATGGTTGTATGCAGAAGGTAAGAAAGCTGTCCGGCTTACCGGAACAATACTCCTCACATAATACCGGAGCGTAAACTTTTACCGGCAACAAGCTTTATACAACACAGCGATGACCAGAGTAGCCATACGGCATTATCAACTACACAGCGAACAACCCTAAACACAAAGCACAAGTGTACACAGTACAAGATTACCAAACCACGAACGACCACATATGCCGGAGTAACACCATGCTGTAGAAACCACTATCAGAACAACAGCCCAACCCTCAGACAAACGGTATAAACCCTAAATGACAAGGTTATACAATTTATGTGCATACAGTAAAAAGAATAAAAAAATCCTGCCTAAAAGATAAGCAGGACTTATGTTAAATATCTGTTATTGAATGTTGGAACACTAATTCGAGAATATAAATATCATTGCCTGCTACAGCATAAATAATAGCGACCTTTTTGTAATTGATTCGTTTTACAAACGGACCATATTTAGCAACTATACTGCTATTAGTGCAAAAAGCTACTGATGTGCCGTAATTAGCTAAGTCAAATATAGTACTCCGGATTCCTTCAATATATCTATCAGCAATAATATTTGAACAAGATACAAAATAAACACATTCGGCTATAAAATCTAAATCATCAATTATTTCTTGACTGATATATACATTACTTTTTCTCATTCTCTGCGTCAAATTTTGCTTTTACGCGCTTCCTAAGTTCGTCACAAAAGTAATCCACAGTATAGCCTATTACATTCCCTTGTTCATCACGCGGTATTAGCGGATGATCAACTGTTCCTATAGTCGGGTTGGACGACACTTCTTTAATGATACGCCTTCCCGCAGGACTTTTGGGATTGATTTTAATAGTAATCATAGTAATAACTTGACATTATGATATTGATATTACAAAGATACAAAATATTTTTCTTCATATTGTAAGTCCTCAAACACTTGTAAAAAACAAATCTGCAAAAATCCCCGCAATCTACGGGAAATGTTTTTCTCCCGCTGATGACGCAGATATTACTCCTATTAGTCGTGATTTCCAATTCGCTGATTATTTAATCCAATCAGTACGGACAGCGCGTGGTCACTGAGCTGCGTTGTGCTGAGCTTGTCGAAGTATCGAAGCATCGAAATGCGCCCCGTCTCTACACAAACCCAAAACCAAATGAAAAAAATCAAAAGAAAAAGTCCATCTTTGATAGACAGGTTAAATGCAAAATACTTTTCGTTGAGTTCCTAAGCCGAAACAACCAATAACTCGCAGCCAATTTGATGAATAACTTGGAGAATTTCTTTCTCCCGTTCGGCAGAGGGCTTTTTAGTCCCACTAATATATGCAGCTAATAAGCTTTGTTTCATTCCCATACGGCGCGAAATTGCAGATACATTCAATTCGGGATGTTCCCGAAACACCTTGGCTATGCCTATAGGCTCAGGATCGTCGTACAAAAAGCTATCAAAAGAGATATCTTCATCTATTTCGCTCCAATGTATTCCGGATACAGTTATCCTATATTTATTGCGTTGTTCGGTGGTGGCATTTTTCAATCTTGGATACCACAGAAGTGATTGCCACAACTCTTTTTCATCATCGGTCAAGACAAATATTTTATTGTCTTCAAACCATAGTTTAGTTATCTTCATACCGCTGTTTTTTTAAGAGAAGTCATATAGACTTTTAGATTTTAGAAAGTTATTCTCCAAAAACCTTTTTCCATTCATTCACAAAATTTTCTCTGTTTTCTTCCAAGATACTTTCTGCAAGTCTTATATCCTTGTTCTTCAAACCATTGTTGACTACCAACTTAACTGCATTCTCGATCTCAAATTTGGCTTCTCCGTCGGCATTTTCTACATGTACATGAATTGGTTCGTGGTCTCGTGTATAGAAATGAAATCGTAAACCGAATAAGATTAATAGTGTGGGCATAAATGATTTGCTTTATTTTATAGTACAAATATAGGATATAATTTTATAACCTACAATATGTGGACTGATTTCTTTGTGAGAATATATAAAGCTGCTTCTACAAAACAAACTATTGAATTTCATTCAATTGTAAAGCCCTTACAATCTGCGAGAAATATCATTCTTCCGCAGATGACACAGATATTACTCCTGTTAGTCGTGATTTCCAATTCGCTGATTATTTAATCCAATCAGTACAAACGCAATACTTTGCGTCTCTAATAATTAAGCGAATGATTGCTTTTGTTAAAATAAGCAGCAGAACACCATAACATATTAACATATAGTATAGTGTACCGCTCCTGCCATTTGAACACAACACCCAAGGCAAGACAAACAGCCTAATCTTTCATATAAGCTTACAACAAAGACTTACGCCCCATAATCACATCTGCGGAAACAACACACACAATGTCACTCAAGTGTACACCGTGTACACTCTTGGGTACACCGTGTACACTTTCCAGGTTTTAACATTTTCGGCATATTATCTTTGCTATACAATAAAAAAACACCTCTTTCATTACTGTGTGCTGCAGAATACAGTAAATAAAAATGAAAATCTAAAGCTAGCCTCCCTCTCCTGCGGTTACTGAGCTCAGGTTACTGAGCTTGTCGAAGTATCGAAGTATGGAGAGGGTCAAAAACAAAACCAATAACGCTCCCTCTCTTGTGGAGAGGGCGGGGGTGAGGTGGGAGAGGTAAATATTCACATTTTAAACCCAAAACCAAATGAAAAAAATCAAAAGACTAATCCTCAAATTTCTTCGTAACGAAGAACATTTGCAGTACATGACCGATGCCCAAAGCCTCATCAAGCAAGCCGGAATCGAAATTCTCAACATCCCTGCCGTACTCTTTGCCGCCTTCGAAAACCTGCTCGGGCAAGAAGACGAAGCCATGGAAGTAATACGCAAAAGCACCCTGACTAAACCCATTAGCGAAGCCAACAAAAAACGCAAGAACATCTTTATAGGTTTCGAAATGTTTGTAAAGTCGAACCTGCGAAACCTCGACGAGATCAAAGCCCTCTCGGCTTCCAACATGCTTGCCGTGTTTAAACACTACAAAGCCGTGCGCAACAAAGGATACAATGAAGGCACGGCAGCTATCAACAACTTTTTGCAAGACCTCGAATACCGATGCGAAGGCGAAATAGATGTACTGATGTGCCACGGCTGGCTTACCGACCTGAGCGCTGCCAACGAAGCCTTCGATGTACTGATGAACAAACGACACTCCGAACGCGCAGAACGAACCTACTACAACCTGGTAGATGTGCGCAAGGAAATAGACCAGACCTACATGCAGCTGGTAGAGCGCATTGAAGCCACTATGCTCTTAGAACCCGCCCAAGAGATAGAAGACTTTATACACCAACTAAACCAACGCGTAGAGTATTTTAAAAACACTGTAAAAATGCGCAAAGGGCGGGCACGAAAAGAAACGACCGTGTGAAAAAACCGGAAGTGTAAACTGAAATGAGTAAAGAATATAGATAAAAGAATAAAGACAGAAGACAAAGAATATAGCCTTTCTGTTTGTCAATCCATATTGACATTCTCAAGATACGGTTGCTGAGCTTGTGGTCAGTGAGCTTGTCGAACTGCCGAAGCACGGTTACTGAGCTGCGTTGTGCTGAGCTTGTCGAAGTATCGAAGCATTGTTCTTTTGTCTAAAATCTAAAAGTCTATATTACATACACTTCAATTATTATTAATCAACTAAAAAATTTAAAATTATGCTAACAAAAAAATTTGAACCTACTTCGTATTTCTTTGTAGATCATACAAAATTAAAAAATGCCGACACTACTATTGCTAATGATGCTTTTGGACCTGTAAATGGAAATACAGATTCTCAGTACCGAACAACTTCATTTGTTCAAGCCAATAATACTTCTGAAAAAGTAGATGTCTTTGCTATTTGTGACGGACAACTTCTTATTCAACCCATGGAGGGAAGCACAGATAAAGTAAATCTCATTCTAAAACCAAATAAGAATTCTGATTATGCTCCACTTAAAATTAAATATTTTATTTATCGAGGTGTAACCAAAAATGATTTTATAATACCTGGCAAAGACGAAAATTCAAAAGATATAGATTTAATTAACAAAAATAGCAAAGTTTCTTTTATTCAACGAATATGGAATAATTGCAATGATAATCCTGAAAAGATAAAAGCTTCTCAAATTGGTTATCAAAGTGAAAGTCAAAAAGAAACCGATTTAATAGATAAATGGTTCTACAATGTTCCTAAAGGAGAATGCAATATTCTTTCGTGTAGTGCGGGTGAACATATTGGATATTTTACTGGCCGAATCGGACTAGATATAGTCTTAGATGATGGAGACTATGAAGTGGATTACGGTTATAAATCAAAAGAAAAACAAAATGACCTATTCGTGCTTGATTTAAAGTATGCTCGAAAAACAGAACATATCTTTGATACAAGTAGTATTGCTGACGAAACAGAAAAGAAATCCTATAAAGAACATATTCTTAAGTTTATAGATGCAGCTGCATTTTGGGGTGCACATATTGTATACGAAAATGGAGAAATCAAGAATCCTACGAAAAATCTAAAAACAAAAAATCCAATTCAAACGAATATTTATACAGACATTCTAGAGAAATACCAAACTAAAAATACTATTTATCTTTACACTTATTCAGAGAAGCAAGGATCTGTTCAATACTATAATCATGAAATTTCTATTATTGATAGAGATGACAGGTATGAAAGAACTGGTTTGGACGAAAATTTAGGAAACAAATGGCCTATTTCTATATATAAACATTCAAATGAAAATTCCAATCTAATGGGAGTTGTTTATAATAAAATTATTCCTTTTGACTTTCATAGTAACATTAATTTTGTTGGTCAATATACTTTAGATGAAAAAGAAGAGTGGATGTTTAAATTACCTAAATCTTCAAAAAATGTATGTTCTACTTTTGCAGTTATTAAAGCAAAATTGGATACTTCCTCTTCATTAACCAATTATTATAACAACTTATGGCCAGCAAATATAAAAAAGGTTGATAACAAAGAAAACAATGTATCAATGGTATCATATAATAAAAGTATAATTCAGAATCTGTATCCAGCTCTCGACTTTGAAGCAAAGATGCACCACAAAATTGTTTTCAACAAAGCAAATGGGACAGAAAGAAGATTATATATAGCAATGCCACAATACAATAATCAGGACACTGTAGAATCTAATACTTTCAATATCAAAACAAATGCATCGTTTTTTGATAAGACAATTACATCTCCTAACAACTTTATGACAGAAGTATATGGCGATAAAAATTTCTCCCTTTACACTGGTAAGTTTGAATGCCTTAATCTTAATAGAGATGAAAAAGATTCAAATTCGTTATCATTAATACATAAAGAATACATTAAAAAACGAAATAGTTATTTTCATTTAGGTATAACTGAGAATGAGTACTCAAGTTTATTTGATTCATGGAAGAGCTGGGCAAAAGAAGAAAATGAAAAACAAGGAGCATCTGAGAAAAAAATTAACTTAGACAATATAAATCACATTTACTTTGATCTAAAATTAATCCCTAACAAGACTAACAGTGCTAAAATCTTCAAAGCTTATGAATTAGGTTTAAAATACGATAACACTATATTTTATCCAAAAAACTTCACTACCATTTATACAATAGATGGGTTCTATTTTTTTAGCCAGAATTACACCAAAACAGAGAATTTCTCTGTGGATTTAGCAAAAAATACTATTAAGTTAGAAACACTAACAGCAGCCGATAGTGAATCAAAATATTATAAAGGTGAATTTCTTTTTGACGGTCTAGATAGTAGCTATAAAGATATAATAACCGGAGGTTATAAAGAAAAAACTGCAGAGAGTAATACTGATACATATATCAACAATGTAGATGCTTATGAAGCACTAACACGAGAATACTTTTCAATTCCAAGTAATCCTCAAAACAAAAGCACTTTATATTATGCACCATACTTAAATTTGTATAAGAAAGATCAAATAACAAGCTTTACTTCCCCAACCCCTCCCTATAGTGCAGTATTAAAGGTTACACCTTATTACAGCAATGTAAAATTTGAATGTACAAATGAAAACATAACTTTTGAACAACAAATAGATGAAACTAATCGTACACACAGAATAAAAATAACTTGTAATGAATCATTAGGACATTTAGGGGGACAAATAATGGCATGGGAATACCCAGAAGGAGAAACCAACAAAGAAAAGGCAAAACTAGCAGGAATGATTATATTAGGAGAAAATTCACCTATGAAAATTTTGAATACTTTACTTATCAATGTAAAAATAAAGCCTAAAGACACAGAAAGAACAGGGTCAATCAAAGATGCAGAAAAAGAAACCCTCAAAGATAATCTTCATCAATTTTTCATTCATACTAGAACACTTGAAAAAAAGAAATTCAAAGAAGATGGAAATGATAAAGAAGAAGATGAAATCCTTGACTTAAGTTCTGATGAAAACTTTAAACTTGGCTATGGTTTCTTAAAAGACAAAAAACATATTGATATAGATGAAAAAATTGGAGGAAAGAATTTAGATGTATATTTGTGTAATAAATTCAAAGAGCAGATAAAAAATAATAAAGATAAATACAAAGACAGTATAAATTTGTACAACAAATGTTTTTTAATATTTATATTTGATTTCCCCGCCCACGATTCTTCGTCTAAAGAAACAGATAAAGAAGCAAATGGAGTAAATTTTGGAAGGCAATGTTCTATTCTGTTCAATAATACAGAAGTTGGGAAAAACCCTAGATCAAATATAGATTTAACTCATGAAATTTTACATGGGCTTGGTTTAAAACACACTTTTGGCACAATTGATCCGAGTGCAACACAGTCTGAAAGAAATGCGAAGTATATTTTTGGCACAAATAAAGAAGATACCAATAACATAATGAGCTATAATAAAGAAGGTAGAACTTTGTGGAATTGGCAACAGAAAATTGTTAATGCTAAAGTGAAAGAAACAGGTATAACTATCAGAGGAGTCTGGAGTTTATTACCAAATGAGGAATAATACAACTCAAAGGGGGTACAAAAGATCAGCAAAAAAAAAATATTACATAGTTAAAATAAACCTTATGATTCTACAAAAAGCATTTACACCACTAATAATTTTGTTATTTAATAGTTTGTCTATGCTAGGTCAACAATCTACTATTTACGATGGTGTTGAATATTATATTGTATCCGAAACAACCGTCGGAATAAGTCATTTTACCAAACTAGAGAAAGATACCATACAATTGCCTGAGAGTATTATATTGAATGGTAAAAATTATACAGTGATTACTATTAAAGAAAAAGCCTTCTATCAATGTGAAAACATAAAATCAATTACTATACCCAATAGTATTACAGAGATTAGATCATCTGCCTTTGAAAATTGTAAGAACTTAAAATCGATTACATTACCTAAATTAATCACCCGAATTGACCATTCAATATTTTCTGGTTGTGAAAGGTTGGAGTCAATTACGATTCCAAGCGGCATTACATTTATTGGACCTTATGCTTTTAAAGATTGTGAAAACTTAAAATCAATTGTTATACCTAAGTCTATTATAGTAATTAGTTTTTCTGCATTTTCTGGTTGTAAGAAGTTAGAATCGGTCACCATCCCTAATGGAGTAAAATTTATCGGATCAAGTGCTTTTGCTTGGTGTGAAAATTTAAAGTATATAAATATCCCCAGTAGTGTTACAAGAATTGAATACGAAACTTTTGTTTGTTGTAAAAGCTTAAAATCTATTGTACTACCCAAATCAATTAAACAGATCCGAGAATCAGCTTTTGCTGGCTGTGATAAGTTAGAATCAATTGATATTCCAAAATCGGTTAACTACATTGGCCGTCGTGCATTTGCTAATTGTAAAAACCTAAGATCAATTGTTATGCCCAAATCTATTAAAGTAATTGAAGTATCAGTTTTTGAAAACTGTGAAAAATTAGAGTCAATTGATATTCCAAAGTCGGTTAATTACATTTATTCTGGTGCATTTATTAATTGTAAGAACTTAAAATCGATTGTTATACCAAACCTTGTTAAAAGAATTGGTGCGGAAGCATTTTACGAATGTATAAATCTAGAATCAATTACAATTCCAAATAGCATTAGTGAAATTGAATATAATGCTTTTGAAAAATGCTCTGCACTATCTAAAATCACAGTGAATTGGGAAGAAAGAATCCCTCAAATTAATGCAATTGATAACATACCAAATAAAAAAAATATAATCCTTAGTGTTCCCAAAAGAACTAAAGCGCTATATCAAGCAAATTATGATTGGGGAGAGTTTAATATAATAGAACGAAAGTAGTTCTAATGTATTAATGCAAATTCTACTTATATTATTGAGATGAACTTTTATTTCCTATGTTGTAGTCGTTAATTTGTCCGACTCCTAATTTCTTTATAAAAACTATCATCCACTACAAAATTATTTTGAGCTTATCATTTTATTAGTTCCCTTTTACATAAATTATCTGCAGTTTATGTAAACCAATAGTTTTCTTTTCAAGATTATTACCTATATACATCAAGTAAGCTTTATTATAGCTACAGCTATGCTGTAAAAAGGCTCTATCCCTCTCTTAAACAGAATAGATTCTTGTGTCCAAAATCATTCGGACAAATCTTTAAAAAATCAATCTTGCTTTAAAGTTCAAAAGAACTTTAAAAAGGACCTACATGCTTGTACAAAAAGTACAAGTTTAAAAATCACTAAACTAAAAAAGTTATGAATGAACCAGATTATAAATATTATCCCGCATTATCCGACCTGATTAATGTGGACGATTTACCTGATTTCCTCTCCTTTGCAAAGGAAAAGGTAAATGACTTATTTGGCAAGCTGTATTACAAAGATTACACTTGTCACTCAAATATTGAAGGTAGTCAAGCCTTTTACGAATTAGACCTCGTAAGTAAAGACCGGCTCGATTTACCGGTTCCGGGTACTGACATGATGTTTGTACTAAACCCCGATAAAGAAGACAACGAAATATCGTCTTTTCCTATTTCGCTCGTTTGGGAATGGAAAATTATGCGTTATATAAAGCAATTTAAACATAGTAATTTTTCAGGGTCACCCAAAGATTTCTTTCACTTAGCCATGAATGTACTTGATGCTTCCGAAGAGCAAATTTTGGAAATGGCTGAACAAGCCTTTGTGGAAAATAATGATTCTTCGCTTTCCAATTTTGATCAAATGTTAGCAGATATTAATGCTTTATATGGAAGTAACATTATTATTACAGAAGTTATAAAAGAACCTACTGAAACAGATGATTACAACTATTCCACATCGGTTTATAACAACATGCGTTATAGCGAATTAAGTCAACAATTAAAATCCTTAGGTAAAGATCCTTACCTAACAATTTTTACCTTATATGTGTTGGATAGTGACTTGTCTATAGTAAAAGAAAGGTTAAATTATTTCTTTGCACCCTTTATTCCTGGCGATTGGGAAGAATACTTTAAGTCATTACTTATACCAAAAGTATCAGCCTCTCTTAATGATATTACTGCCGGGTTAGAGTTCCCACGCAAGTGGCTTAAACCCTTGTATTACGACAAAAACAACCTGGCAAACCCAAACAACAACAAACGCATTGGCGAAGAAGTAGATTGGAATGGAAAAACATTGGAGAAACCTTTTGAAGAGAAAGAACTGGAAAAAGTAAAATCTATGCTTACTTTCAATGCCGGTTCTATGCACATTAGCACCGAAACCGGCTTTGAGTTTGAAAACGAAAACAGCTTCTCCTTTACCAAATCCGAAATAGGCAATACCGGGCTTAAAATCATGTTCGATAATATGAAGCTTGACCTGAGCCGCAATAAAAATATACCTGAAGCTTCAGCCGCCGGTTATCCCGACGACTTTGTAGGTGTATTTGTAGAAAAAGCCTCTATCGGCCTGCCCGAAGGCTGGCTTAAGAATGATCAGGCACCAAACACTTCGGTAGAGATTGTAGGGCGCAACATGCTTATCGGTACTGGAGGTATTTCGGGTACTATCGGTTTGGAACGCAGCAATGCAGGCGACTTATTCCACACTATGTTGGGTGAGTTCGATGTAGCCTTAAGCTCGTTTGACATCACATTCAAACAAAACAAAATTACCGCTTCAAACATCCATGGTAAACTATCAACAGATAAGTTTAGTAAAGATGGCAAAGTTATCGAAATTGAAATTGAAATCGGATTTGACGATGAAGGCAACTTTCACATCACCGCTAAAAAAGCCGAAGGTATTCCATTCACTATATTCAATGTGCTTACCATCAAAATAAAATCGCTTACCATTGGCCGCGAAGATAAACGCTTCTATATGGGAATAGGTGGGCAAGCTATACTTAGCATCGGTTCGTTCGAAGCATCGTTCGGAGTAGAAAACCTGATACTCTGGGACAACGGAACCATGGAGCTGCGTGGTGCCGATGGCGGATACAAACTCAAAGAACCGATAATCCTACCACTCGGTCCTGCCGAAATTACGGTAACAGCTATCCACATGGGTGCACACGAACAAGAACATGGAGGCAAGCTGCGTAAGTACTGGTTCTTCGGCTTCGATGGTGGCCTCAGCCTCAACCCATTGGGTATCGATGCCCGTGGAGACGGTATCAAATTCTACTTTACGGTAGATAAAGGAGAAAAACATACCTTCTTACGCATTCAAAGCATCCATGTTGACCTGGTAATCCCCGGCAATGACCCGGCAAGGGCAGCAGTACTTATCAGTGGATATCTGGGTATGAAAGGGGCAGACAATAGTTCAAACAAGTCCGAAGAGTATAGTGGAAACATAGACATTGTTATTCCTAAATTTAAGCTGGGAGCCAGTGCAAATATGACACTTAGCCCAAGTGCTCCGGCCTATTTGGTAGATATGAGTTTGAATCTGCCAAAATCTATACCATTAGGTGCCAGCGGTATCGGTATTTATGGGTTTCGTGGCCTGATTGGCAGCAACTATATGCCGTCCAAAACGGCAGCCGGTGTATCGGAGGAAGAACCCTGGTACTCTTATTACAAAGCGCCTAAAGAGGGTATAAACATCAATAAGTTTGCACAGAAAAAAGGATTTTCGGGTGGAGCCGGTGTTACACTCGCTACAGCGTTTGACGGAGGCAAGGTATTTTCGTCCAAGTTGTTCCTTATGTTGTCGTTACCGGGTCAACTCTTTTTAGAAGGGAAAGGCGGTATCTTACGCGAACGGATTGATCTGGACACCAAGTCCGACCCTCCTTTCTCTGCTTTGGTTATTATTGACGACAGTAGCGTCACGGCCAACTTCGGCGTTAATCTCATGTTTCCGGAAGGTTCCGGCAAAATAGCCGATATCAATGGCGCTGTTGATATGAAATTTACTTTCGGCAGCGCAAGTTCCTGGTATGTAAATATCGGTAAAGACGAGCCGAATAGTGCCCGTGTACAGGCCAAGCTTTTTACTCTGTTTAATGCTTATTCTTACTTTATGCTCAATAAGTCCGGCATTCGCGCCGGAGCCCGAGCTAGCTGGAATTACAGCAAAAAATTCGGACCTTTTAAAATAGAACTTGGAGCGTATATAAACCTCGCCGGCAAGCTAAGTATAAAACCAATGCAGATAGGTGCCAGTATAAGTGCCGGAGGACGCTTCAGTGTTTCGATATCGAGATTTAAGCTTGGTTTCAGTCTTGACACCGGACTATCGGCCGAAGCACCTAAGCCGTTTATAATAGCCGGCTGGCTTTCGTTCTCATTGCCATTGCCTTGGCCATTAAAGAAGCTGAGAGGACCTCATAAAATTCAATTCGAAATTATCTTTAATGAAGACTTGGATAAGAGCGAAATACCATTGTTGGATCATACCAAGGTAAGAGCCGTCAATATGATGTCCGGCGAAACATTCCCGGTAGCAGCATCCAAAGGAGCTCTTGTAATGCCCAATGACAAAGATATAAACAATTATATTATCCCGGTAGATAGTTACCTGGATATTGAGTTTATGAAGAGCATGAACATCAATAACCCTGATTTGAATAAGTTTGGAAGCGTGCCACAAGGTACCGACAATATGGAGCTTATTGCTCCACAAGACGGAAAAAAAGGCCAAGTGAAGCACGAATTCTTGCTGAACAAAGTGAATATCTACTCGCGAGACAAAAACAACAACTGGCAAGATTACAAAGTGCACGAAGCCCTTATCCCATCTGACGAAAACTCGGTATATGTAAAAAATACCAATACCAATCTGGACAAATTGAAATGCGGCTATTGGCTAGGTGAAGATCCGGGCAAGAATAATAAACTGCGAATTTTGGCCGAATCCGAACTGTCATATATGGGTCAGGCGCAAGGCATTACGCCCGAAGAAATGGGATTTAAAGACGGATTCTTATTCTGTCAGAGCAACCAGCGAAAGCATAAAGTAATTCATTTTGAGAATTCTAAGCAGGACTATAAGCTAATGCCTTATATCAATGTGCACGAAAGTGTCGCATTTAAGCTTACCGGATCTGATGGCACGGTTATCCCATACCAGAAGACTTTTAACCGCACCAAAGGATTGGCCTTAGGTAAAGGCACAATGGTGTTATCGCTGGACGAATCGTATGCAAATATCCACCTCAAATTAAAAACACTGGCAGACAGTGTGCGGGTATCATTTTTGCGAAAAGGCGAGCCGATAAAAAAGTGGGGTACGACAGTAGCATACAATTATGAAGAAATTACAAGTAAGGTGTACACACCGCAGTCTTTGGAAGAGTTGCACAAAAAAGAGTTGTACAAAGAAACAATCGTGTACGATTATAGCGAACATAATTTTAGTTTGATAGATAAAATCATAATACAGACGATTGATTCTTGTCCGTCGGCAGACTTACTGTTGCAAGAGTTTGAGGGTGAAGTGTCCGAAAACGGCGATGAACTGCTACAAGAAAACACAGGAAATATCCTCCTCGAAAACGGCAACCCATACAACTGCCACACTATTTTGTTCGAAATTGGATTGCTTAACGAAACTGATTACAGTTACAACCATTCGATCAAAGGCGAAGAGGCAATAAATGCAGATATAGATGCTCGGCGCAAAGGGTTCAATTCTGTACTGAAACCTATCTGGAGACCGGACACAGTGTACCGGATAGAAGTGCAAACGCTGGATAAACTGACAAATACAAAAACCGGAAAATTGCTAGCAGGAGAAGGATACAAAAACACTTACAACTTTGTATTTAAAACGGCAGGCCCTTTAGGGCACTTCCACAAGTGCAAAAGTGTGTATGGCCCAAATAAGTATCGCCCTGATTACTTAGAGCTTCTGAAAAACAATCAGGAAGACCAATTCAGGTTGTCGGCGCTCAAGCATTATATCAATATGGACAGGTCGTACCCGAATGCTAACGGTCGCTTGACCAATGCGAAACCACTGTTTTACAAAAACCCGGAATTGCATTTGTTTTACAACCAGCGGTATGTAGCCACCATGTTTAACAATTTGAAAGAATACAATGGTTGCGGTGAAGTAAAATCGAGTTTGCAGGTATTAATAAAAGACCCTGCCGAACCGTTAACCGAAGGCTTTACACCGGGAGTGAGAACTGAGTGGTATTTGGACGATAACCCAAAATTGTCTACCGAACTACAAATGATAAATAACTTAGATGCTTATGGTGCGCGTTGTTTGGGTGAGGTTGAGACTGTTAAACCGCTTTCAGCTGCATTTCGTACTATTCCTAACGATTTGATTCCGGATAAGTTGTACACCGCCGTGTTCAATGCCGTATATCAAGGTAGTACCGATGCAGTTGCCGATGTAGAGCCAATACACTCGTATTCCTTTAAAACATCCCGTTATGGCGATTTTTCCGAGCAAGTGAAAAGCTGCTGCAACAACGGTACGGATCGAGCAACCACTGTATTTGAGGTAGCAAAAGGGTTTGATGCTGATACTCTAAGTAAAGCCGAAAGCTTGCTGAACGGAACAACAAACCCCGAAACAGACGACCAGATAACCGATTATTCGGATGTGTTTAACCGCTTGATGGACGGAGTGTTGAAAATAGGAGCATTGCCACCTGCGGTAAGTACCGATTTCAATATTATTAAAAATACCAATACCGGAAATATACTGGGTATATTGATTCGGAACCCCGAACCATTTAACGATCCTAAAATTCCTGTTGACAGCTTAATTGATAAAAAAGCAATCGAGTTGAAATACAATAACGATACAGAAAACATCAAAGTGGTTTTCTCTAAAGACAACTCCCAAATATTTATCAGCAATGCTGCAATGAACTTACTTAAAGGCAATCTAACTTTCTCGTTCGGATATTTGCAGTTTGTAGAAAATGAAAATGGAGGCGACTACCAACAAAAAGATACCGAATCGGTAACGATTGCAGTGTAAAAACTTTAAAAGGAGACTGTCTTAAAAGGTCATTGCGGACTTGATGCGCAATCCCTCAAAGATTTTCAGCTTATGGATCCGAGATTGCGGGTTCGACCCGCAATGACAACTTTTTAGACGGTTTCCTTTTTTAAATACAAAAAACAAATATTTTTTATTAAACCAACATTTTAAATCAAAAAATTATGTCAAAAATATCAACAGACAATATGCTAGCACAATCGCCTTATTTATACCTGCAAGGAGCCGGTTCAGACAAAACAGACGGTAGCGCTCCGGGTGTACATCTTCGCTGGACAATGCTCGGCAGCTTGGGCGAAAGCCATATCCCAACAGGTAATATGGCTTCAAATCATGTGTCGAACTTCAAAAAAAGCAATGATTTTGTAAAAATATATCGTACCAAATACGATTATAATTTCCCAATCATAGTAGACCTCAGCACAACGCCAAGTAAAATAATAGATAAGAACAACAACAAAGCTTGGGAATATGCCGGTATTACCCCCATAGCAAAAATCCCAACCAATAAAGCCACTGTAAAGGTACGATTTGCCAACCCGATAAAATACAATGTGGTGAAACAAACATGTAATCCGCAAACCGAACCTTTGCGCTTCCTCAAAGAGTACGACGAACTGATAGAGGTAGAGGTAGAAAGACGCATGATGTTCTCTGCCTTTGTAATGATGGAAGAAGTAGACAGCAACAAGCCTAATATTACACGGATTGAGTCTATTTCGAAAGACGCGCAAGAGAACGAATTGTTTATTTCGAACCGAAAAAAATACAATAACGGCGAAGCATATCTTCAAAAAGAAGATCTCGGCTTTTTGCTGCAAGAAAACGATGGCTACTTGGCGTTGGAAGAACAAGGAAGCGGCACTCGCAAGATAATGGGCGAAAATATTCAGTATATCCGTTTCCAAGGCTCCAATTGTTACCCGACTATGCTTTGGCTCGAAACCTACGACGATTTTATTTTAGGAAAAAACGAAAGTCAGGGCTGGGAAGAAATCGCGCAATTATCTCTTTCTGATGATGATGAAGAGGTATTTAAACGCTTAGAAGAAGCTGATGAGGAGTGGCCTCGCTTTACTGCCGAAAACAAACTGAAAATCAAAAACTATCAGGACAAATGGCTATATGAAGGAGAAGAAGAAGGCGATAAAGGGATAAAAGGAACAGTGAATGGATATTTATCTGGTGCAGACGCGTATATAGGATCCGGGTTCAGTTTCCTTGAAATGCTGAAGTTAATGTCTTTCGATTTCCATATTGCTCGCATGCTCGGGTTTGGATATATTGATGCAAATATTGAATCCTCTTCAGATAAATATATTTATATTGCTTCATACAATACTCCGTCCGGTTTATCCAACGCTACTACCCATACCTACATGACGCTTCCTTTGTGCAAAACCGACTACAAAACACCGGTGGCACCCAAGCTAAAACCATTAAAATATGGCTTATATGTAAACAATGGTACAGATGCCAGCAACTCACTAACCGACGAAAACGGATATTTTAATTTTGAAAATACCCGGGTTGTCAACTTGGAGATAGAGAATATTGATATAGATCTTCCTTTCGAAGCTTTTTTCAGAACAGACAATGAGTTTTCGTACATAGATTACACAAAGCCTGTTTTCTTTGGCATAGAGTACAAAAAGGCAGGAGAAGCCGGTTGGAGAAATCCTAAATTATCTGTGGACGACGAATACTTTGACCACAATAAACATCCGGAAATTGTGCCTGTTTTGCCGTCGGAAAACAATATGGTTTATTCTCATTTTGAAAAGGAAGCGGGAATACATGCTTATGCTGTGTATGGCATCAACTGGTTTTCGCGCCCGTCGGCAATGAGTAATGTGCAAGAAACGGATAATACCTTGTTTTTATTACGAAACACATTGATTCCGCCCTCAAACTTTACAGCACATTTGGTGCAAAAAGAAGAAACTCCATTTCTAACCACTGAAGCCGAACAAAAAAGATTAGATAAGCTCGATGCTGATAAAACATTAGTGCGGCTTACTTTCGATTGGAACGAAGTGCATGCAGCTAATTACTGGTGTGGAAACCAAGCCGAGTTCTTCTTTAAACCCGAAGTGAGCGATGTGGTGCGGGGCGTTATCAAACATGTGGAGAAAGTAAGTTCGGACAAATTTGAAATACGCACAGAAGGGTTTGTACTGAATAGCCTGGCAGATCGTCCGAAAATATTCCCATACATTGCTAAAGGGATGGAAAGCATGTATATAAACAGCTTTTTCAATTTAGACGAAGGAATATATATGGTAGAAGAAATCCGACAATCGAATATAACAGACGAAGGTCCCATATTTATTATCCGTATGGTTACTGATAAAACTCTCTTGGATGCAGAAGAAAAAGATATTGCCGTAGATACCGTAAAAACACCTGAGAAAGGGCAATATTTTGCCGTATCCGAAAACATTACTAATGCAAACAACTGGGGCAAGCCCTTAACAGCAAAAGTCAGCTTAAAGAAATTCAGCGAGCATGAAGAGAAGATGTTACTTGAAGGCGACCCTGAAGAAAAGATAATAAAAGTAGGCGGAATATGGAAAGAAGCAACTATTACACAGTACGAAGAAAAAGATGACAACAGAAACTACATTCCGGGTTCAAAATCGGGATTGTATGAAATATTGTTCAACAGTAATCCGCTCGACCCACACGAAGACAATCGCGTAGAATGGTACAAAGGGACAGTTCGTATAAAAACAATCAACGACGAAATGAAAACTTTGGAGGTATGGCACATCGATAACAGTGGGCCTAAATTGAAACTGATTGCGTACGACGCTACTTTCGATGTGGACGAAAATTATAATCCTCGAATAGTTGAAACAGATGAAGAAGGTAATAAGACTATTCTTTATACGCCAATCGTTACCGGATCCAACATTTTTGTAAATTTTCACCCGGGTTACAGAGTGTATCTTACTGCCGAAGATGGATTTAACGAATCTACAATTATGCCTGCACGCGGTGAGGGAAGCAAACAAACATTTATGGCATGCCGCTCTAACGATACTAAAGAAGGGTTCTCTTCACCCCTTTCGATGCCTACTATTTTAACGGCCATAGAGATAATAACACCACTTCCGCCCGAAAAGCCCGAAGGGCCGACATTTGCTACCCGCCCCGATTTTTACGGCAAAGCCACTTATACATTCGATACCAAGATGAATACAGACAACGGAACTCGAGAACCTTACGCGCTGGTGTTTTTCCGTGGTAACGATCAGGCTATTTTGGATATTTTGTACAAACCGAAGACAGTGGCTCAAATAAAATCCGACTTGGCAGACTTAGGAAATGATTTAGGACGCACCAGCCGCTGGAACGAGTTAGTAAATGGAGAGATTGACCTTGATACCAAAAAGTTTAGAAAATGGAATGGATATGGCTTCCCTAATCCGGACAACGATAAATATGTAATTCCCCGAACAACAGAACACCCATTTAATGCCTCCATTGATCCGGGAAGTAAAAACATAGATCCAGAAGACAAAGTCACATACCTAGATAAAATAAAAGCAGCTATAAACGGTGTATTCTTCCCGCTTACCGAACAACCGGTGCTATACGATTATGTGAAACCCGGATATCAACCCTCAAACAAAAAACCTGTAATAAGAGATACTAATGGAAACCTATTGATACCTAACAAAAATGCTGAGTACGACCCAGCTCCTATGGCTGTAAAATATGATGGGGCAAACAAGGAAAAAATGGTCCGTTTCACAGACTACACGCTCGACGGAGCATCTAATGCCATATTCTTTTATTATGCCATAGAAATGAATAATTTACTTGCTACCAGCAAACGAAGCGAGATATTAGGTCCAATACAATTAGTTAATACAGATGCGCCAAGAGCTCCGGAATTTAAAAAATTCTACACACAAACAGCCAATGAATCAACTGAACAAAAAGATGGCGTTGTGTTTGAAATTAATAATTACTTAGCTTCTGACGGAATTACTAAAATTCAAATCTATCGCTCATTTGAAAGCAAAGACACACAAAGTATCCGAACAATGAAATTGGCTAAGACCATTGATGTAAATGAGCCAATTGTGGACGATTTCTCAGATTTAGATTACTTGCCTTTCGGCGATCCGTTGTATTACCGTTTAGTTGCTATGCGAACAATCACCAATGAGTTTAATGAACTGGAAGATGTTCCTTCCATGCAATCTTCTTTAGTACTGTCGGGAATTATTGACACTGTTAATCCTGCTGCACCCGAAATTGATTATACAGCACAACCTGATTCTGAAGGTTCTTTAGATGTAATATTGAAGTGGAATAAATCAGTTCATAATGGCACTTATCACCTATATAAAATGACTTCGTCGGGCAATTGGGCAACGATTGACAGTATAAAAAGTAACGATCCGGCTATCGAGTATCCGCTTACAGATGCATTGACAAAAACCGATGAAGATGGCAACACGCTTTACCATCGCTTCAAGCTAACTGTAGAAAACTCATCGGGCCTATTCAGCGCAAACGAAACCATTTTAATTATTTAAGAAAACAACTATTTACTCACAATTTTAAAAATTAAAAATTATGTCAAATCAAAAAATATCACAATTACAAAATGCTGCACCTTTGCAAGATGCAGATTTAATACCTATTGTTCAACAAGTAGGACCAAGTCAGGTAACAAATAAAACAACCATTAGCCAACTAAAACAATCTATTGGATCAAGTGGTACAGGAACCGGAAGTGAGGATTGTTTACCATTAGATGGATCAAGAAAGATGACAAACTGTATTAGTTTTTCTAATCCTCCTGATGGTAGCATCAGAGGTTTTTGGTTCTTATCTGAAAATTGGATTGGAGAACGAGACCAAATTATTGAAATAAATGGTGGGAACGGAAAAGGGATAAAATTAATGGGAAATGTGCGTATTGATGACTATGCTACATTTCTAGATAAAGCCACATTTAATAATGATGTTGAATTCAAAGGGAGTTCTCAATTTGAAGATACTGCTGAATTTAATGACTCGGCTGAATTTAAAAGCGATGTTATGCTTTTAGGTCCCGAAAGTTCTCCTTCAAAAGTAACTATCACTGATGGAGGAAGATATCTAGTTTCGTCTGATATCACAGTTGATGAACTCAACTGTTTGAAAGGAATTACCGGTCCGTTGAAAGAGTCTATTTCGGGTATCTACTACCCCGGCACAAGCATCAAAGCCATAGATGCAACCAACAATGGCCTTTATGTATACGATAAAGCAGGGAATGTGGTTTCAACCATGGATTCAAATCTATTTTACATAAATCACAATCAAGCTAATTTAGATTTATATGCACAAAATCCAAATCAGTTATCAAGATTTCGACTTTATGAAAATGGATTACGCTTTACACGAGAAGAACAAACAAATGGAGTTGTAACAGGAGCTTGGCAGTTTCGTTTAGATTCAAGTGACGGATATTTCAATAGTAGAAATGGTATAAAAATTGCCGCAGGAACGCTTTCTAACGATGCAAATGACATTGTCCTTGACAAGCTCTCCGGAGGTACATTACGGCTTTTATCCGGCAATAAAATTGATATCTTATCAAAAGGAGGTATTGATATTGAAAGTGGAGGTACAATAGGTATCACCGCTCAAAACGATATTGATCTTAAAAAATGTAAATCATTAAAAATAACAGATCTCAATGGAAATACATATAGATTTGGTGCAGATGCAGTTGGTGTTACTACCAAAAATATAACATTAAACACTTCGGGACTGATTTCTCTTAAGAATACGAACAACGGTACAACCATTAATACAACTTATGGACTAAACAACAATACATCTTCAGTCGGCAGAGATAATATTACTCTCAACACTATGAATAATGGTTTGATTGTGAATCAATTTTCGCTTTCAAATTCAAGTAATGCGGCTACACTGAAGAGTCCTAAAGTTATATTTGAAACAGATAGCTTTATTGTAAAAGATAGAAGTGGGAATGTCGTTTATGACAATTCAACAATCGCATCCTTACAATACACTATTTCAACCTTATTAACTGAGCTGAATACTTTAAATGCACGAGTTGTTGCATTGGAAAGCAAATAACAGTTCAAACTTTTTTAACTAACAAAACCGGAGCCAAACTAAAATGTTTGGTTCCGGGTATTGTAAGTTTATTTTACTAATCTTTTAAAAATAAAAAATCATGTCAAGTCAAAAAATTTCACAATTACCAAACGCTGTACTACCATTAAGAGACAACGACTTAATAGCCGTAGTTCAAAACGAAAGCGACGAATCAACAACCAATAAAGTAACCGTCAAAAATTTGAAACAATCTATTGGATCAGGTGGAACAGGAACAGGAAGTGAAGATTGTTTACCATTGGATGGATCGAGACAAATGTATGGGGATATAAACTTTAAATCCGGATACAATGGTGGTATCAATTGGCGCGGTCCATCAGACTATACAACTATAAAAGTTGATAATGAAGGGAATTTACGAATAAAGGATTTTGTAGCAGATATCATCATGTATACTGATTGTGATATTCAATTAAATCCCAACAATAACCTATTAGTTGATGCTACTGATGTTCGTATTAAATCCTTTTATAATAACACCATTGAAGGAAAGACTAATACCATAAAAGGAGACACGACTATCGAAAGTGAATTGATTGTTAAAAATGACACTTACCTAAAAGGCGAACTTAAAGTAGAAAATGATACTTACTTGAAAAGTGCTACCATCCAAGATTATCTTTGCTTAAATAATCAAACAGCCAATAGGGTCGCTATTATTGATGCCAATAAAGAAGTAGTTTCTTCCAAATGTACTTTAGAAACTCTCGAAGCCCTTGCCACAGGCAATATTGCCGCCAGCTCTCCTTATGGAAGCATGTATGCTACTAATATTGCCAGCAATATGGGTATTGCTGCTACTAATGGTTTAAAAGAAATCTCAAACTCAAGTATTGAAGGAGGCTTATCTACCGCCTTTACACACAACAATGGCAAATTAACTTGTACACAAAATGGCACTTATAATATCAACTGGTCGTTGACATGCCGTTCGGCTGCCAATAAAGAAGGTGAGTTTGTAGTGCTTATCAATGGAGTAGAAAGCTCTGTGGGTACTTCAGGAGGCTTAGTATCTTTCTCGGGCAACGATCGTCCTACACCATTCTTTGGAACAGGAATATACCGCCTTCGAGCAGGTGATACTGTGAGTCTTGGTGTACGCAATAAAACAGATAACAAGGATTTTGTCTTAACCCGGTTGTCACTCACTGCTATGCGCATTGGTAATTAATGCTTTTACTTAATCAATAATTAAATATCAAATAAATTTGGTTAGAATATAATTCCCCGTCAAGTGAGATTTGTAATCATGCTTTTATCTATTTACCAGATAATGCATTACAAATCTTACAAGACGGGGTTTTTTTATCGTCATACAAACTAAACACAGTCAACTGCAATATAACAGCGCCCTGAACGAGCAGAAAAACACCAATGCCAAGATAGCGATAGATGATGCCGGCAATTCCCCTTACACCTTCACCACCAGCATCGAAACCTTATGTTCTACCCAGGCATCGCCGTTTTCGAGCGCTGTTTTCCAGCCTTCGAGGCTCACCAGTACAAGGTCTTGCGAAATGAGCCAGGTCTTATCCAGCGTTTTATCGCGCAGGGTGGCTACTCGTCCTTGGTAGGTTTCGCGCAACTCATCGACCGCATCATTAAGGCTTGAGTGGCGGCGTATTACATGGTCGGGGTCGAAAATGGTAAGGCTGCTGCCGTTGTTTTTTACCAGCAACTCGGCATATTTCAACAAATAAATATCTGCCAATCGTTTTATCACCAACACTACATAATTTGCCTCATCAAAGTTCTTATTCAAAAATATACCTACCGGTATTGTACTTTTTGCCAATATCTGACGCGTGCGGTCGTCGAAAGGCGAAGCGCCGGCAAACAGTTTTTCTTTTCCGGTTACTTTGTTCAGCAGGTTTTCCGGATTTATAATCTTTGTAGTGTAGCCCAATACTTTACCCAGCAGCGAACCTTCGAAAATGGATTGCCCTACGCTTACCAGCAACAAATCATATTTACCGGTATTACCCATTTCGGTAATCTCGTTTTCAATATCGGTTGCCGACTTAAACAGCGTTGTAACCGGACGCCCAAGTTCATCCGCCTCCTCCAAGACAGGGGCAAAACTCTCCGCTTCATATTCCTCCAGATTATAATGATACAGCGTATTCTCGGGCGAAATATGCAGCACGCTTACCGCAGCCGGTTGTTTCTTTATAAAGCAGTCGGCAAGACGCAACAACACACGACCCATTTGCGGATTGGCAAACGACACAAGCACATCGAATTTACTGATATGAAGCCGTTGGTGCATGTTTTTTTGTTTGAAAATCCGATCAATAAGATTCAGAAACGGTCCTGTCATAAAGGTGGTAAATAGCGCCATAATCACCAACATGGCAAATACCTCTTCACTAATAACCCCTAAATCAAGCCCGATGTTGAGCGCAATCAATTCCATCAATCCGCGTGTGTTCATCAATGATCCGATAATGAGGCTATTGCGCCAACTCTGTCCTGTGAATTTCGAAGCCAGAAAAGTTGCTCCAAATTTTCCAACTGTTGCTACCAGGCAAATCAGTCCTGCAATTTTCCATAAATGAACATCGTTCAACAGTCCGATTTCAGTACGCAAACCGGTATAAACAAAGAAAAGCGGAAGGAAAAGGACTAAAGCAACATCTTCTACTTTCTGGATAAAAATATGGCGGAATTTCTTGTCCTGCGGCATAATCACTCCTGCTACAAATGCGCCAAAGAGCACATGGATGCCAATCAATTCGGTAGCCCATGCCGAAAGAATCACCACAATAAAAAAGATAGAAACAATCGGTTTGCTGAGAGTTTCGGGCGAAGGGTGCAAATCGCCAATGCGTTTGAGGAACGGGCGCACCACAAAAAACATAAACAAAATAAACGCAATGGCAGCCGCTATCGTATATAACGCACTAACAAACGATCCCGCTTTGACTACTGCAATAATTGTAGCCAAAAGACTCCATGCCGTAATATCGTCCACTGCAGCACAGGTAATTACCACCGAGCCGATTTTTTGCTTATACAATCCGCGTTCTTGCACAATCCGTGCCATCACCGGGAAAGCGGCAATACTCATGGCAATACCCATAAACAGGGCAAATGGCAAATAAGCCACTCCCTGCGGAGCAAATTGGGGATACAAGATATAAGCCAACCCAAAGCCCATGGTAAAAGGTACAACAATGCCTACATGGCTAATAACAAGGGCTTCGTTAGCTTTTTTGTTGAAAATCTGAAAATCGAGCTCCATCCCCACCACAAACATAAACAGGATAAGCCCTATCTGACTAACCAAGTATAGATTCCCTAATGATATTTCGGGAAATACGAAGTGGGTAAATTCCGGAAAATACACTCCTACCAGCGATGGACCCAAAGCGATACCAGCTAATATTTCGCCAATTACCATAGGTTGCCCGATGCGCTTGCAAATTACTCCTAACAATCTTGCAGCCATAATAATAACTACAATCTGCACCAACAATAAAGGCACAGGATGCATTGCATTTTCGGCAATGGTTCCGGCAAAGTTATCCCAAGCATCTGTCGGTGCAACTATTGATCTGATAGCCAACCCTTCTTGCAGGATTTTCCCCCAGCCCGATATAATATACATCAGAGCCGAAAGCCCGCCTACAACAATAATGTAAAATAATGTATTCTTAATTTTATTCATAAAAAATAGATGGTGAGATAGTGAGATGGTGAGGTGGAGTTCTACTCTTTTTCTCGCTATTTCACCATCCCGCTATCTATTATACTAATATTTCCCCGTCTCTCATTTCTATCACCCTGTCCGAAATAGAAGCCAGATGTTTATCGTGTGTTACGATAACAAAAGTCTGCCCATATTCTCGCCGCAAATCAAAAAAAAGATTATGCAGCTCTTCTTTGTTTTTAGTATCCAAGCTGCCCGAAGGTTCGTCGGCAAGGATAACCGACGGATTGTTGATAATAGCCCGCGCCACTGCCACGCGTTGTTTCTCTCCGCCTGATAGTTCATTTGGTTTGTGGTCTGTGCGGTCTGTCAGTTTCAGATAATCAAGTAATTCTTTTGCTTTTTTCTCCGCTTCGCGAGAGGATGTGCCGGCTATGTATGCCGGAATCATCACATTTTCCAATGCCGTAAACTCGGGCAGAAGCTGATGAAACTGAAAGATAAACCCAATCTCTTTATTACGAAAAGCTGCTAATTTTTTATCTCGAAGCGAAGCTGTCTTCGTTTCATTAATCGTTACTTCGCCACTATCTGCCTTGTCGAGCGTACCAATAATCTGTAACAAAGTAGTTTTTCCGGCTCCGCTTGCACCTACTATCGATACAATTTCTCCTTTACTTACATGCAAATCAACGCCTTTGAGCACTTTCAGGTCGCCAAAGCTTTTATGTATATTGGTGGCTGTTATCATTTAAATTTATTTTTAAACCTGCTAACCGAAAAATTATATATGAATATTTCGGTTATAATCGAAACTTTTATATATAATTTTTCGATTAGGATGTTATTTTTTAAAATAATGTAGGATGATCTTCATCAAACTTCTTTAAAATGGTTGTCATTAGAGTTTCGCGGATAAAGCGCGATTTGTTTTTTATTTTATAGGTAGCAATAAAACGGTTCAATGCCTTCAATTCCTCATCATTAAGCATAATGCTTACACGGTTTTTGCGTGTCATGACCGGACGCGGTTTTACTTCTACCAGAGTTTTTTTCTTTGCCATAAAAGCTTATTTGGTGAGCAAACTATAATAAGTTGTAATCCAGAAATTGCGTAAAAAAGGTAAAGCACTGATTATCTTCCATGCTTTGCGGGGCTTCAACCCAAACTTAACTTCATAGTTCGGATTGATAAAGTAAAAGATCTCTTTCAATGTTTGATAACCCTCACGCTCTGCTATGCGTTTAAACCGTTCGATAGAAATACCGGTTTCTTTTATCTCAAGCAAACCTTCAATCTTTCCTGCCGATTCACCTCCAAGCTTCAAAATTACTTTGTATAAGAATTTTGGTAAAATATGATAATACGGCAGATGTGACAGAACACGGTTTTCGCACACCTGCTGATGCCCACCAAACGGATTGTACCAAGGTGGGAAAGCAATAAAGATGCGTCCGTCGTCGGTAAGCAAGTTTTTGATAAATGCCATAAAATGTTCCTGATCGTGGATATGCTCTACCACATCGCGAATCATAATAAAATCATATTTCTCTTTCCCGTCGAAGTTGTAAATATTTTCGCAAATCAAATGCAATTTATCACGGTTGGGATGTCCTTCAAAGAACTCGTTTGCCCATTGGTTTTTAATACTTTCCAGTTCAACGCCGGTAACATGGAAACCTCTGTCTAAAAAAGGCTTTAGATTACCTCCCTCGCCCGAACCGATTTCGAGAACCGACATATCCTTCCGTTCAAAAAAATCAGTACCTATAAATGGTATTACATATTTTTCGGTCGTGTATATTTGTTCTTCAAAGTATTTGTCGCGGTTCTGGTGTCGGTCTTGCATGTTTTGGGTTTCTGATTTTCAGGCGTAAAAGTACAAATTTTTATAAAAATAATTGGTAAGTTTGCAGATAATTGAGAATGATAACCGTGATTTTACCATTCAAAAAAGAAATTTATGTTGAAAGAAAATAATAAAGATAGACAATACATCTTTGATATAAAAAAGCTACTCCAACAGGCTCGTCAAAAAGCATATACAGCTATCAACACAGCCATGATTGAAGTTTATTGGAAAATCGGTAGGCGAATTGTTGATGAAGAGCAAAAGGGAGAAAAGCGGGCAGCTTATGGCGAGGAAATCTTACAAACATTATCCAAAGAACTAACTGTTGAGTTCGGTAAAGGTTTTTCGTATGCAAATCTTCGTAATTTCAGGCAATTTTATTTAACTTTTTCTGAAAATCAAATTTATTACGCACTGCGTAGCAATTTGACATGGACACATTACCGACTGATAATGAGGATAGAAGATGCAAATGCAAAACAATATTATTTGAAAGAATGTTCTGAGCAAATGTGGAGCACTCGTGCGCTCGAACGAAATATAAATACACATTATTACGAACGGCTTTTATCTTCTTCTCAAAACAAACAATATGATGTTCAGCAACAGCAAAATCCCAATGAATTTATCAAAGATCCCTATGTTTTTGAATTCTTGAACATCCCTCAATCATTTGCCAATACAGAAAAAGAGATTGAATCAGCTCTCATCGAAAATTTGCAGCATTTTCTATTAGAACTAGGTAAAGGATTTTCTTTTGTCGGCAGGCAATTTCGTATCAGCACAGAGACTTCGCATTTTTATATCGATCTTGTTTTTTATAATTATATCCTCAAATGTTTTGTTCTCTTTGATCTGAAGATTGATAAACTTAGTCATCAAGATATCGGACAAATGGATATGTATGTTCGTATGTTTGATAGTTTAAAAAGAGGAGAAACAGACAATCCTACTATTGGCATTATTCTTTGCTCGGAAAAAGAAGAAACCATTGTAAAATATAGTGTTTTGCAAGAAAGCAAACAATTATTTGCAACCAAATACATGCCATATCTTCCAACAGAAGAAGAGCTTATCAAAGAAATAGAACGAGAAAGGAAATTGCTAAAACATGAATAAAATATGCCACAGACCCCTTTTCTCGAACAAGTAGCCACTGATTTGGTGCAGCGTTTCGGCAACGATATGTCGCGTGTAACGGTTGTTTTTCCCAACCGGCGGGCACGGCTGTTCTTCAACGAATATTTGTGTGTGGCTTCGGACAAAGCACTTTGGGCACCTTTTTATGCCGATCTGAACGAGCTTTTTGTCAGTGCATCCAAATTACAACAAGCCGATTCGCTTAAATTGCTCAATATTTTATACAAAATCTATATTGATATTTATAATAAACACACAAATACTGTATCTGTCGAAACCTTCGACGAGTTTTATTATTTTGGCGAAATCATTTTGAGTGATTTTAATGATGTGGACAAAAACTTGGTGAATCCGATGGCATTGTTCAGCAATCTATTGGAACTGGAAAAGCTAAAAGATGATTTTGAACACCTTGACCAAACGCAATGGGAAACCGTTGAGCGTTTCTTTCACGACATTGCTACCAAACCCACCAAGCTGAAAGATGCATTTTTCTCCATCTGGAGCATTTTGGGAGATGTTTATGCCGAATTTAAAAATCAACTCATATCCGAAAACATTGCTTTTGATGGTATGTTATATCGTTCGGTAATTGAAGATTTGCAGGCAAACGGAGTGCAAAGTTTCTCACAAGAGAAATATGTTTTTGTCGGGTTCAATGTGTTGACCAAATGCGAAAAAGAATTATTCAAACTTTTACAGCAAAATGATAAAGCCCTTTTCTATTGGGATTATAATGAATATTATTTAGGTGAAATACACGAAACCGGTCGCTTTATTCGCCAAAACCTGCAACAATTTCCACCGGCAATTAAGCCTGTAGATACAACAGACTTTGAGAGTAATAAAAGTTCGGTTTGCATGGTCGAGTCTTCGTCCGAAAGTGCACAGGCAGGTTATATTGAGCAATGGCTCAAAGATATTGGGTTCACACCAACTGACGATGTGCCGGATACTGCCATTGTGCTTTGCAACGAAGCAAACCTGCAATCGGTAATGCATGCCATACCCGGTGAAACAACAAACGGCGAAGCTATTTCGGCAAATATCACCATGGGTTTCCCGCTTACACAAACGCCTGTTTTTAGTCTTATCACAGCACTTGCCGAATTGCAACTGAAAGGGGTGGATGAAGCAAATAACCGTTTTCGCTATAATTTTGTGTTGCCTGTGTTACAACATCCTTACATTCGGCTTATTTTCAAAGAATCCGGTGCCGTGGAGGCTTTGATGATACACGAACATAACTTCTTCCCAACACAAAACGAACTGCAAAACACACAGATATTTCGCCCGACTCGCGATGCCAAAACGCTTGCCGCCTATCTGCTCGAAATTGTACAAACGGTTGCCCTCGAATATGGTAAAACAGAAGCAGACAATACACAATCGTTCTCTCAACTCTATAGCGAATCGTTGTTTCGGGCGTTTCAATCTCTCAACCGGTTGAACGATCTGCTGCAAAGCGGCGAATTGCATACCGAAAAAGCTACTCTTGTAAGTTTGCTCAAACGGATGTTGGTAAGTACTTCGGTGCCATTCCACGGCGAACCGGCAAAAGGATTGCAGATAATGGGATTGCTCGAAACCCGTAACCTCGACTTCAAGAATGTACTGATGCTAAGTGTAAACGAAGGCGTGCTCCCCAAGTCGGAAAACGAATCGTCGTTTATTCCGCACTTTATCCGGCAGTTTTTCGGTATGACTACGGTGGAACATCAAGATTCGTTATACGCGTATTATTTCTATCGACTGCTACAACGAGCCGAAAATGTATCACTTTCGTATAGCACGGCGGCTAAATCGACTGGAAAACTGGAAAAAAGTCGTTACTTGTTGCAACTACTTACCGAGTCAGGTTTGAAAGTCAAACAACTGACTATTAAAACCGAACTGAACCCACAGCAAAATAACGAAATCACGGTTCGTAAAACCGACGACTTGATCATTCAACTTAAAAACAGATACGATAAACGCAGTAATCCCGAAGCAAAAACCCTTTCGCCATCGGCTTTCAATAGTTATCTGGATTGTAGCTTGCGGTTTTATTTGCAATATATTGCCGGGGTAAAACCTCCACAAGAGCTGACTGATGAGTTGGACAACTCGGTACTCGGGCGAGTGTTTCACAAAGCAATGGAACTTATTTACCGCGAAATGGGGCGTACGCCGCTTGAGCAAAAAGAAATCACACCTTTTGTGGTAACCGAAGCATTGATTGATAACTTTTTGTACAATATTGTCCGGCTCGAAGCCGCTATAGAGGAAGCTTTTAATCAAGAATTTTTCGGGAAAAGAAAAGTAGCACGCAATCGTTATAATGGTGAGCAATTGATTTATTTTCGAATTATCAATCAATTAATTAAGCGATTGTTGAAAATTGATAAAAGCAATGTCCCATTTACTCTCATAGCCCTCGAAAAAGAAAAATATCGCCGAATTGAGTTGAATGATATGTTGCTGCAAGTTGGTGGTATTGTGGATCGAATTGACGAAAAAGAAAAAACCTTGCGTGTGGTGGATTATAAAACAGGTGGTCGCCCTTCGAATATCAACACCATGGAAAAACTCTTTGAACAAGGAAAAGACCGTGCAAGTTATGCTTTTCAAGCGTTTCTATATTCCTCTATCCTGGTTGAAGAACAGCCAGAAGCCGTTATTCCGGCACTTATCTATATCCAAAAAGCCATTGCAGACGATTATTCGCCAGTAATCACCTGGCAAAATGGTCCGATAAACGATTTTAGCGAAATAAAAGATGAATTTGAAACAGCATTTCGGGCAAAATTAGCCGAACTATTCAACCCCGAAATCCCATTTACCCAAACCGGAAATGAATATGCCTGCGAATGGTGCAACTTTAAGCGGATGTGTGGACGGTGATTTTATATTTTTCCTCAAAGACACAAAGAAAATTTAGGATTCTTTGTGGGCTATTCAATCACCCAAACACCTTCAAAAACACCTCCTTATAACTTGGCGAAATCTCTATCTCTGTTCCGTCTTCGAGCACAGCGTAACCGCCCGAATTTTTGTGATACGATTTGACAAAATCAGTATTGATAATATGCGATTTGTGTACCCGCAGAAATGGCGGCGGCAATATTTCCTCAAAATGCTTGAGAAAACGGCAAACCATTTTCTTTGTCTTATTACTCAAATAAATATCGGTAAAATTGCCGTTCCCTTGCAGACGAACAATTTCTTCCATTTTTACCACTTCAAAACCTTCGAGCGTGGGCAAGATAACTTGCTGTTTCTGAAGTCGCGGCTCATGATAATTTTCGAGGATAATTTTATTGCGATTGAAAGTTTCGTTGTCGGCAATGTGTTGCTGCACTTTGGTTACGGCCACAATGAGTTCTTCTATATCAACCGGTTTTAGCAGGTAGTAAGCTGCACTCTGGTTGAGTGCCCGCAACGAATATTGCGAATAGGCAGTAACAAAGATGGTTTCGAAATACAAATCCTTGCAACCGTCCAACACATCAAATGCATTGCCAAAAGGCATTTCTACATCAAGAAAGACAAGCTGGGGCTGCAACTCGTGCAGCAACTCCACGCCTTCCTTGGCGTTTTGTGCTTCGCCAATTACTTCTACATGCGGACAATATTTTGCTAAATAACTTTTGAGAGCTTCGCGTGCCGATATTTCGTCTTCGACTATTACGCTGCGAATGGATTTTATCATGGGCTTTATTTTTAGACAGAATTTACAGAATTGCAGGGTGTAAAGTGTAATGAGTAAAGTGTAATCTAAACTTCATTTTACTATCATTATTTTTTACTCCTTACTCTTTACACTTTTAACTTGGAACGATTATCATTACAATCACTCCCGTTTCGTTGCCCTGCTTGTCTTCCACTTGGAGCGAAATATGGGTGCGATACAGGTTATTCAACAGGCTGATTCGTTCGTTGGTATTGGTCAT
The DNA here is from genome assembly GCA_031553685.1 of Paludibacteraceae bacterium. Lineage (GTDB taxonomy): Bacteria > Bacteroidota > Bacteroidia > Bacteroidales > Paludibacteraceae > JAFGVL01. The sequence goes on from JAVBLE010000053.1 coordinate 59,643, forward strand.
GCCGCGCGATTGGTGTTGGCGTTGGTGCTCGGTTTTTAGCTCCCGGCTGCGGCGTATACCAATGCCGTTGTCTTCTACCTTTATCACCAGATTATTATTTTCCAAAAATATTTTCAAGGATAAATTCCCCTTGGTTTCTTTGTAACGCAGCCCGTGCCAAATGGCATTTTCGAGTTGCGGCTGTACGAGCATATTGGGGATTTGCAGGGCGTCGGCGTCAATGCTTTCGTCCACATCAATCGTGTACGAAAATTTGTCGCTAAAACGCATGTGTTCCAGTTGCAGATACTCTTTGAGTTGAGCCAGCTCGACCGAGAGCGGAATGAAATCCTTATTGGAATTTTCCATCATATTACGCATCAGTTTGGAGTATGACGAAAGATATTTGTTCGCCTCCAATTCATTATTTTGTGCGATAAATTGATTAATGCTATTAAGGCTATTGAAAATAAAATGCGGATTCATCTCGCGCCTAAGCGATTGCAACGCAATTTGTTTATTCTTTTTATTAATCGAGAATAAAAATTTCACAATAACGATTACTACCAACAAAATAAGCGCGATAACCCCAATCAAGAAATAATTGATCGTGTTGGTGCGGGCAATAAGTTCGTCTTTCAAGGCGCGTTCTTTTTCGAGCTGGGCAATGCGCTGTTCGACCGAGAGGATTGTTTTGGTGTCAATCAACGAACTGTCGGCTGCAATAACAGAGTCGAAATTTTTAGCGAAATCATCGTACAGTTCGACTATTTTCTTGGTATCATTGGTTTTGCGATATTCGGCTACCAACAAGTCGAGGCTCTTTTTGGCAGCCAAAGTATTGTGTTGCTCGATGGCTATTTGGTAGGCTTGTTGTAGCGACTCAATGCCTTTTTCGCGGTTATCACCCTTAAAATAATTTTGCGACATTAATTGTAATTGCTCTATGGCAATTAATTCATTGCTCGTTTTTTTTGCTTCGGTAACAATATCTTTGGTTACAGCTTCGGCTTTTTCATACTCTGCATTTCGGGCATAAGCCGTAGCGATTTCTTGTTTTATCACAATGGCTTTGTCCGAATTTTCGGTTTCTTTCAGTGCGCTTTGCAGGTTGCCGATAGCTTCGTCTTTCTTGTTTTCAGCCATTTTAAGGTCAGCCATTTGCTTGTAGGCATCGGCACGGTCGGCACTCTTTTCGGCAATGGCAATATTCTCTTGGATATATCCGACTTGAACATCTTTGTTTGCCTGATTTTCGAGACGCTTAGCATCATTCGCATTCAGCTTTCTGGCAACTTTGTCTTGCGCATAATAATTGGCCGAATTGTAGCTTTGAATGGCAAGTTCGGTTTTGTTTTGCGCTTCTTGTATTTTTGCCAATTCGCGATCGATAGCGGCTACTTTATCTTTATTTTTCAGCTTCAAATAAATCTTTCTTGCCTTTTGCCAATTCTCTTCGGCTTTGGTATAATTGCCGGCATCCGAGAATTTCTTTGCCAGATTCTCATAGTCGGCTGCCACCACATCGTCGGGCTTGTCTTCGTCCAGCGATTTGGAGAGTTCCATTGCGGCTTCTTTTTGTACCGATACCTTGCTCGATGATTTTTTTTGTTGGGCAAAAATCGTCATCGAAACAAAACAGAGGAAAAGGGTTAGTATGTGTGTTTTCGTTTTCATGGTTTTGTGTTTGGGCATTCGGTTGTTGTGGGTGTTGTTTTGTTGTAGAGACAGGGCATTCGATTGTTGTAGAGACAGGGCATGCCCTGTCTCTACTCTACGGCATGCCCTGTCTCTACGGCAACCGGCGCCCATATTTATTACAAATAAAATTTATCCGTTTCCCAATTTGCAGGATTGTTAATAATATATTCTGATATTTGTCGAAATGATTTTTCATCGCGAATAATGTGTTCATGAAAACGCGTTTGCCATGCAAATTCATATTCCAATCGATGTGCATGTTTCGTTACCGCCGATTTATACGATCCGACAATGGATGAAATGGTGTTTTTGCCTTGATTCCGAAATCGTTTCTGGGCAGGTGTTTGTTGTGGTAGTAGAGACAGGGCATTCGGTTGTTGTTGTAGAGACAGGGCATGCCCTGTCTCTACTGCATGCCCTGTCTCTACGGACGGCGCCAATGCCGATACATCCGTTTTATTCCCCGATAAAATCAAAATGCCATGGATATGATTAGGCATTACCACAAAGGTATCCAATTCGATATTTTGTGCATGATTTTTTATTTCATGCCACAACACATCTGCTAATATTCCAAGATGTGATAAATTCATTTTTCCATCTATAATTTTACCAAAATAATCTTCTTTATCTTTGGTACAGATAGTAATAAAATAAGCTCCATCACAACCATAATCCCACCACTCGGCACGGGCAGATGATATTCGGTATTTATTTTGATATTTTTCAGCCATTTATTGTTTTTTTGTTTGGGGTGTTGTTTTTCCGTAGAGACAGGGCATGCGGTTGTTGTAGAGACAGGGCATGCCCTGTCTCTACTCGCCCTATTTTTTCAAAACTCCCTCGTAAACCTTCACTTTCATTTTCAACTCGTCGAGTTCCTGTTGCATGGCATTTATTTTTTGTTGCAGTTCGTCTGCTTTTTGCAGCAGTTCGGTTTCTTTTTTCCCGATATATTCTATGTTCAAAGCCTCGGCTATCTCAGCCAGGAAGTTGTGCTGCAAAGCTTGCGAGGCGCGCCACCAAATGCCGGTTTGCAGCGTGTCGCTCGCAAAGTAGGCGTTGACACTCGAAGGCGTAACGCCCATTTGCCGTGCCAGCCACGCCTTGTTTGTGTTATGCTCATTGATGTGCTTTTCGAGCAATTTGCCGTTGTGAGGCATGTCTTTGATGATTTTTTTCATGATTTACGGTCTTTTATTGTGATTAAAGAGGTAAATATAGTCTGTTTTTTCGTTTTTAGCGTAATGTTTTATGTTATAAGCATAATATTTTATTCTTTTTACATAAAAGATTATTCTAATAAGGTAAAAAACTACGCTTTAAACATATTGTTTTATGTTATAAGCGTAATCTATTATGTTTTTAAAGTAATACAATATGTTTTTTACATAAAAGATTATCTTATTAAAGTAATCTTTGCCGCTTTTTGAGAGAAAACACATGCTTTTAGGGTCTTTTCTTTGTTGTTTCTTTTCTGATTACAAAGTAAATACTTTTTACACTTTTATTTACGATATTTCACCCATTCATATCGGGGTTTCACCCATTTGTGCCGAAATGCTAATTTTTGATAGTATACATTTGACCCAGATTTTGAAACCATTTTAATACATACAATCATGAAAAAGCTATCATTTTTGTCAGCCGCGCTGACAGTTCTTTTTGTTTTAAGCAGTTGTGATGTCAAATCGCAAAGTCCGAGTGCCGCGCGCGGCGTTGATCCTACAGTCCATGTAGATGTTGCGCCTGTGCCGGGTACCGAAACCAAAATTCAAGTGGCGCTGCTGCTCGACACTTCCAATAGTATGGACGGGCTGATTGACCAAGCCAAATCGCGCCTGTGGGATATTGTAAACACGCTTACCACGCTTAAATACAATGGCGCCACGCCAAGTATCGAGATTTCGCTCTACGAATATGGCAACGACGGGCTGCCGGCTGCCGAAAATTATATCCGCCAAGTCACGCCTATGACAAGCGATTTGGATCTGCTGTCCGAAAAACTGTTTGCACTTCGCACCAACGGCGGTTCGGAATATTGTGGAGCGGTAATTAGTCGCGCTATTAATAATATCGATTGGGGTACTCGTCAGTCGGATATGAAGTTGATTTACATTGCCGGCAACGAGGCTTTTAATCAAGGCGGAGTGTCGTACAAAGAAGCCATTGCAAGTGCTTTGGGCAAAGGTGTGTTTGTCAATACGATTTATTGCGGCAGCCGCGACGCAGGTATCCGTGAGCTTTGGCAAGACGGTGCTGTATGTGGGCAAGGCAAGTATTTCAACATCGACAGCAACCGCAAAGTGCGCTATATCGCCACGCCTTACGATGATCGGATTAGCGAATGTAACACCCGCCTCAACGACACTTATGTTAGTTATGGCTCGCAAGGTTTCGCAAGGAAAGAAAATCAGATAAAGCAAGATGAAAATGCTCTGTCGGTATCTTCTGCCAACAAAACTGAGCGCGCGGTAAGCAAATCGAAAGCGGTATATAAAAATGCCGAATGGGATTTGGTAGATAAATACAATGAAGACAGCAAAGCCGTTACCGAACTGAAAGAGTCGGAAATGCCTGCCGAATATAAAGGGAAATCGAAAGCCGAACTGGAAGTTATTGTAAAGGAAAAACAAGCCGAGCGAACTAAGATCCAAGCAGAAATAAACGACCTTGCCAAAAAGCGCCAAGCCTACATCGACACCGAAATGAAGAAAACCGATGCCGGAGCAGATGATTTGGGCAAAGCAATCAACTCATCTATTTTGGCTTTTGCAGGTGCTAAGGGGTATGTGGTGGAAAAATAAAAAGTGAATATCAAAATATTCTTAATATTAGGTTCTGTCGTTTTTTATACAAAAAAATTCAATTTATTCTTGTATAAAAAACGACAGAACTAATTTTTCATGAAAAATATCTGATTATTCTAAAAAATAAAATTAATTTTGGGCTGAAAAACAATCTTAATCTAACCAATTATGAAACACATTCTTACTGTCCTCCTTCTGTTTTTATCAGTTTCGTTGTTTGCTCAAAGCAACAAATCGTTGTTTAAAATAACCCGCATCGACAACACGTTGAAACATCCGAAACCAAAAACAGCGGTTGACACTTTCAGTTACGACAAGTTGGATTTAGCGTTCTATCAAAAGAATTTCAGTAATCCGCCCATCATTCCAAAACATTTTATCGACCCTGCACACAAAAACGACAGTATCAACGAATGGGCTATGGAAGACAGCATCAAGTGTGCTTATATCTATGTATCGGATAGCCTTTCGCGCGTGGTAAAATATGGATGCATGGCTTACGAAGGCTCAAAAAACAAACCATACCTTTGGTATATCGGGTATGATGACAAAAACCGCCCCGTAAAGATGGAATACCGCAAACCGGTTTGTTATCAGGTAATAACCAATCATGCGGGCGAAAAATATAAACGCATAACCCAATCGGCTGCCGGAGGCGAATGTGTGTTTACATACGATGAAAACAACGAAATCATACAGATGCAATATCTTTACCAGGGTAAACTCGAATTGCAAGTTGAAAAACTGAACGGAATTTAAATACAAAATATTTTTTAGCAGGATTTACAATCAATTTTCAGATGTAAATCCTGCTTTTTTATTCCCTCTTTCTAAATATCTTTGTAAAAAATATTTTAATAAGATATGGAGTATCAAACTCACCAACTCCCTAATGGCATCCGCCTGATACATAAGCCTGACAAGTCGGCAGCAGCGTATTGCGGACTGATTATCAATACCGGCACGCGCGACGAAACCGCAACCGAACAAGGCATGGCGCATTTTATCGAGCACATGCTTTTTAAAGGCACACGGAAACGCCGCGCCACACATATTATCAACCGACTGGAAGATGTTGGTGGTGAGCTGAATGCTTATACCAACAAGGAAGAAACGGTTGTTTATTCGTCAGTCCTTGCCGAAGATTTTGAGCGGGCGATGGAATTGATGGCAGATATTGTGTTCAATTCCGTTTTCCCCGAAAATGAAATTGAGAAAGAAATTGAAGTGGTTTTGGACGAAATTCAATCTTATAAGGATAGTCCTTCGGAACTCATTTTTGATGATTTTGAAGAAATCGTTTTTGCCGGAAGTCCGCTTGGGCATAACATTTTAGGCCAAGAAAAATTGCTGAAGAAATATACCCAAAAAGATATTATCCATTTTATAGAAAAAAACTACCATACGGACGAAATGGTGTTTTTCTCGTTGGGCAATGTTGATTTCAAAAAAATTATCCGTTGGAGCGAAAAATATTTGGGTGTGCAAAAAGTTTCGCACCGCCAACAAAAACGGATAGAACCAAAACCTTACCAGCCTCTACAAAAATCTGCCGGAAAAGACACGCACCAACTGCATTTGATGATGGGCAACCGCGCTTATTCGCTCAATCATCCGGACAGATTGGGGCTTTCGCTGCTTAATAATATATTGGGAGGTCCGGGTATGAACAGCCTGTTAAACCTCGCCCTGCGCGAACGGCATGGGCTGGCGTACAATGTCGAATCGGGTTACACTGCCTATTCGGATACCGGTATTTTCAGCATTTATCTGGGGTCCGACCCCAAGAATAAAGAAAAATGTATTAGCTTGATAAATAAAGAACTGACCTTTCTTCGAGAGAATCGTATCCCTGAAAACAAGTTGCAGAAATATAAAAAGCAATGGCTCGGGCAACTTATCATCGGGCGCGAAAACAAAGAAAGCCTGGCGCTCACTCTGGGGAAAAGTTATTTGCTTTTCAATTGTATTGAAAGCATTGATGATATTCGCAAGAAAATAGAACAAATTACAGCTTCCGATTTACAACGCATTGCCAATGAAATATTTGACGAAACGAATCTGACTTCATTGATTTATTATTAACAAAAAAATCATCGCAAAAAGAAATCGTCATGTCGAACGAAGCATAGCGAAGTCGGGATATCATATCAACCAAACCGCTTTTGCGATGTCTCGACAAGCTCGACATGACGGACAGTTTTTATTATGACTTTAGACGAATACATACTCAACCACATCGAGCCGGAACCGGAATTGTTGAAAAAACTAAATCGGCAAACGCATGTAAAAATCATCAATCCGCGTATGTTATCGGGGCATTTGCAAGGGCGAATCCTGAAAATGCTGACACAAATGATGGGTGCGAAAACGGTATTGGAACTCGGCACTTTTACCGGATACTCGGCGCTTTGTTTTGCCGAAGCCTTGCCCGAAGGCGGTGTTGTACATACCATTGATGATAACGACGAATTGGAAGAATTTACCCAAAGTTTTTTTGCCCAATCGGAGCATGGACATAAAATTATTCCACACATTGGTAAGGCTTTAGATATTATTCCTACACTCAATACGCAATTCGATTTAGTATTCCTCGATGCCGACAAACGCGAATATTTGGAATATTATCAGGCTGTTTTTGACAAAATTCCTTCGGGCGGCTATATCCTTGCCGACAATACGCTGTGGGACGGAAAAGTAATAGAGCCTGTTGAGCCAAACGACAAACAAACCATTGCTTTATTGGAGTTTAACGATTTCATTGTGAACGATAAACGGGTAGAAACAGTTATCCTGCCTCTTCGCGATGGATTGACCATGATACGAAAAAAATAGAAAAAGAGGCTGTATCAAAAGTCAAAATATTATTTTTGCAACTTACGATTTGTAAGTAACAGGTGCAGCGCACCTTTTTTCATACTCTTACTTACAATTTATAAGCAAGGCTGCCTCAATTTTCTGTTTTGAGACACCCTCTTCTTTCTATCTATAAGAATGAGATATTATTTCTTCACAATTTCCATCGTATCCGAAGCAATCATATACTCTTCGTCGGTTGGGATAATGGCTACTTTGATTTTCGATTCGGGTTTGCTCAATATGATTTCTTTGCCACGCACACCGTGGTTCAGTTCGCTATCGAACACCAAACCGCAGTATTCCATGTTTTCGCACACCAAGCGGCGCACATCATGGTCGTTCTCGCCCACACCACCGGTGAATATGATAGCATCGGCACCACCCAAAGCAGCCAAATAGGCTCCCACATATTTCTTGATCCGATAACAATACATGGCAATGCCCAACTGCGCACGCTCGTTGCCCGAGTCGGCTGCCGACCACACATCGCGCATATCGCTCGAAACGCCGGTGATACCTAACATACCGCTGTGTTTGTTGAACAACGCCGAAGCCGCTTTCGTGCCAATCATTTCTTTATCCATAATGAACGAAACAGCTCCCATATCAATGTCGCCACAGCGCGTACCCATCATCAAACCTTCGATTGGGGTAAAGCCCATGCTGGTATCGACCGACTTGCCGTTTTTGATAGCCGACACCGAACCGCCATTACCGATATGGCAAGTGATGATTTTCGAATTATTCGGATCCAAACCTAAATATTCGGCTGCTCGCATGGATACAAAGCGGTGGCTCGTGCCATGGAAACCATAGCGACGGATACCGTATTTTGTATAAAGCGAATATGGAATGGCATACATATACGCATGGTTTGGCATGGTTTGGTGAAAAGCGGTGTCGAACACGCCCACTTGCGGGATATTCGGCATCAGTTCCGAAATAGCGCGGATACCTGCCAAGTTGGGCGGATTGTGAAGCGGCGCCATTTCGATACATTCTTCCATTTTTTTGATTACATCATCATTGATCAAAACAGACGAATTGAATTTTTCGCCGCCATGCACTACACGATGACCTACGGCATTGATTTCATCCAACGACTTGATAGCCCCGTGTTCTTTGCTGGTAAGAATGCCCAGGATGTATTCTATCCCCACTTGATGCTCCAGGATTTCGCCTTCGAGCATTATTTTTTGTCCGTCCTGACGCTCGTGTTTGAGGAATGAGCCTTTCATTCCCACTTTTTCTACTCCTCCTTGACCGAGTACCTCTTTGGTAACCATGTCAAGCAATTTATATTTGATGGAAGAACTTCCGCAGTTTAATACTAATATTTTCATATAATTTATTTACTATTGGACAATTTACAATTTACTGTTTCTTCAATAGTAAATTGTAAATAACTAAATTGTAAATTATTTTATAATATTTCCTTTCTCGTCGTAAGCGTAAAAGCCTTTTCCTTTGCTGATGCCGTATTGGTTTCCGCGATACATGCGGTTGAGCACCGGCGATGGTTTGTATTTCATGTTACCGTATTCGTTGAACATGTTTTCCATCAGGTGAACGATTTTTTCGATACCCATTTGGTCGGCTGTGCGGAATACGCCTTGTTTGTGCCCGAAACCAACGGTGAGCACGCTGTCGATATCCGGAACAGAAGCGATGCCTTCCATCAACATGCTACAAGCTTCATTGAGTTGCGCAAAGAAAAGGCGAAGGCTTACCAAGCCGGCAGACTCTAACAAGCGAACGCAGTCGAAATTAATCATTTTGGCAAAATGACAGACCAAATCGTAAGTTTCTTTGGAAGTGTCGATGCCCGGTATGATTTCGATAATGTTCGAGTCGGGCGTGTTTGCCAGGAAATGAACGCCGATAGTGCGTTCCTTGTGTTTCAATTCGTTTGCCAGTTCGGTTACGAAAATCGTTGCCACATTGGATGCAATAATAGCTTTTTCGTCCAATACTTTTTCGAGCGTTGCAAACACTTCTTTGCGGGCAGCCACACTGCGCACACCCATATCGTCATAGCGCACAGCTTCGATTACGAAATCGCATCCGGCAAAATCTTCGTATTGGGTTGTTCCTTTGATACGCGCCATGATGGCTTTCTTTTCAGAGTCGGTCAAACCCCAGCTTTCGATGCGTTTGTCGAGTTTTTCTTCGATGCGCGCAAATGCGTTCGTAACGCGTTCTTTGGATGGTTCGAGGAAAACCACTTCCATGCCGTTGCTTGCCGCCACTGTAACAATGTAACTGCCATCTTTACCACAACCTACAACACCAATACGCGAAAAAAGCGTTTTCTTGCGGGTTTTGTCTTTCAAGCCGTATTTCTCAATCGGCTCTTTAATCATTTCTGCCATAATATTATATTGTTCAAAGATTTAATTATTTGAAGACTATAGATAATAGAACAAAGAGTAAAGACTCCGAAGAAAATCTTTGCTCTTTTATCTTTGCTCTTGAGTCTTGCGTTTTTATTTCATCGCCTGATTAGCAGTAATCGCTACCAATTTCACAATATCGTCTACTGAGCAGCCGCGCGAAAGGTCGTTGATAGGCGCTGCCATACCTTGCAGGATTGGACCTACGGCTTCGGCTTTGGCAAAGCGTTGCACGAGTTTGTAGCCGATATTTCCGGCTTGCAGGTCGGGAAAAACCAACACATTGGCATGTCCGGCAATGGCGCTGCCCGGCGCTTTACTTTGTCCTATTTCAGGAACAAGAGCGGCATCGGCTTGCAGCTCGCCTTCGATTTGCATATCGGGTGCCATTTCTTTGGCAAGGCGTGTAGCTTCAACTACTTTATCTACTAATTCGTGTTTTGCCGAACCTTTGGTGGAGAAACTCAACATCGCAATTTTCGGCTCGAAGCCGGCAATGTTGCGGGTTGTCTGTCCGGTACAAACAGCTATTTGCGCCAATTCGGCAGCGGTTGGATTAGGATGTACGGCACAGTCGGCAAACACCAACAAACCGTTTTCGCCAAATTCGGGCGTTTGTGTAAACATCAAGAACGCGCCTGATACAACACTGATGCCCGGTAAGGTTTTTACAATCTGGAAAGCAGGACGAAGCACATTGCCCGTAGCATTCATCGCTCCGGCAACTTCGCCGTCGGCATCGCCGTTTTTAATCATCAAACATCCCAGATACAACGGGTCTTTTGCCAATTCGGTGGCTTGTTCCATTGTCATGCCTTTGCTTTTGCGCAATTCGAAAAGAAGATTGGTGTAAACAGGCATTTTGGCATCGGTAGCCGGATCAACGATCGTTGCTTTAACAATGTTTTTCAAACCGAACGAAGCGGCTTTGGCTTCGATTTCGCCTTTTGCCCCAATAAGGATAATATTGGCAATACCTTCTGCCAAAAGAATGTCGGCAGCTTTCAGCGTACGGTCTTCAGTGCCTTCGGGAAGGACAATTCGTTGCAAATTGTTTTTTGCACGAGTCATCATTTGTTGTAATAAATCCATGTTTTTTATCGAAAATTTTTTACTGTTTTTATTGCATGCAAAGATATAAAAAGCGGTTGCTTTTCAATAGAAATGATGAAAAATATTTTATTATTTCACATTTGTTCTTAAAATTAGTGGGGAGGCAACTTGCAAATTCATGAATAAACATTACTTTTGGAATTATATTTATTTTTCAAAAAGAATTGTTATGAAATATTCATGAGTGAAAATGCACGAAATACAATGAACATAATCGCATGGATATTCTATGCGACAACTAAAAATAAATTATATGCACATGAAAAGACTTCCTTTTTTAATTCTGTTTGCCGTAGCGGGATTGTCATCCCTTTTGGCACAAACTAAAGAGTATCCGTGGGCTATTGGGCTTTACGGTGTGAAGACCGAGTATCTCGGAGATTTGCGAGTTTATTACAGGACTGATGGCAGTGGTGATAAATTTGTGGAGAATACCATCTTTAATTTTCAGGATGGGATGCGTCATTTTGGGGGCGCAGTGTCGTTCGACCGTTATTTGAGTCGTTTTTTTGATTTAGGTTTATATGGCTCGTGGAGCGGTGTCGGGTATGATCATGTTGATAGCGAAAGTGAAACGCATCGTAATTTTGAATCGGTTCCTTTGTGGAATGCGAATGTTCATACGCGTTTCAAATTTATGGGTAAGGATGAAGCGCGCTGGGTGCCTTATTTGACATTTGGAATTGGTGGGTTGTGGTATCGTCAGATTGAAAGTGCAGTCTATACTCCATACGATGCCGAAGAGCCATCGGGCTCGGCAAGATATACAAACAGTGAAGGCGAAAACAATGGTATTGCGGGCGTTTTTACCGGAGGAATTGGGGTGGAATATAAAATTACAAGTCATTTAAGTGCCCGTTACCAGGCAGATCTCGGGTGGACTACCAAAGATGAATTTGATGGGATGAATAAAGGTAGCCAGGATTTCCAATTGCAACACAGCTTGGGTCTTGTGTTTGCTTTTGGTGGTGGCAAAGATTCCGACAAGGATGGTGTGAAGGATAAAAAAGATAAATGTCCGGATACGGTTCTTGGCGTAAAAGTAGATGCGAACGGTTGTCCGGTAGATACCGATGGCGACGGTGTGGCTGATTACCAAGACGAATGTCCGGATGTGGCAGGTACCGTTAAAGGTTGTCCTGATGCAGATGGCGACGGTGTCGCAGATAAATCTGACCAATGTCCGAATACTCCTGCCGGCGTTAAAGTAGATGCAAAAGGCTGTCCGGTTGACAGCGACGGCGACGGCGTGGCTGATTATTTGGATAAATGTCCGAATACCCCTGCAGGCGTGAAAACAGATGCTCAAGGTTGTCCTATTGATACTGACGGCGACGGTGTGGCTGATTATTTGGATAAATGTCCGGATACGCCTAAGAATGTGAAAGTAGATACTGCCGGTTGTCCTGTGGATACTGATGGCGACGGAATTGCCGACTACTTGGATAAGTGCCCGAATGTGAAAGGCGTGCCTGCAAACAACGGTTGTCCCGAAGTGAAAGCGGAGGCTAAAAAAGCATTCCAAAGAGCGTTACACGGAATTCAATTCGCTACCGGTAAGAGCACTATCAAAACTGCTTCTTACAGCACTTTAGATGCCGTTGTAAAAGTATTGAAAGACAATCCTGACTACAAAATCGACATCAACGGGCATACCGACAATGTGGGTAAAACAGAAGCCAACATGAAACTGTCCCAAGAGCGTGCCGACGCTGTAAAACAATATCTTGTTAAGAAAGGCGTTGATAGCGGCCGCATCATTACTGCCGGATTTGGCGATACAAAACCGGTAGCTGATAACACTACAGAAAAAGGCCGGGCAGAAAACCGCCGGGTAGAGTTTACCGTAAACTTTGAAAGATAATTATTATCTTTCCTGAGCATACTGAAGAGAAGTCGTGAAAACGGCTTCTCTTTTTATTTACATCACAAATCGTATATAAGAGAACTTTATTATCTTTTAAAAAGTATTTTGAGCCTTAAACCCTTGAAATCAGAAGCGGGGTTAATTCACTTAAAATCAATTTAATGCAAACTAAAAGCACTCACATTAATCACGAAATGTTGAAAAATTTTGGTTAATTAGACAATAAAACATTAAAAAATGTTACCGTATTTGATTTTTTTTCCTTTACTTTGCCAAAGATTTCATCAAGGCCTGATTTCAAAGAATTATTATCAATATTTATTTTATTAACTAAAAAAGAAAAAGTATGAAAAAATTAAATCTCTTAGTGCTTTTTGCATTGGTAGGAGTATCTTCTCTCATTGCACAAACAAAAGACTATCCATGGGCAATTGGAGTTTATGGAACAAAGGTCGAGTACCTGGGTAATTTACGGGTGTATGACCGTCCGGACGACAGAAAAGATTTTGTAGAAAATACAATCTTCAATTTCAATGATGGAATGCGCCATTTTGGTGCTGCCGTTTCGTTCGACCGTTATTTGAACCGTTTCCTGGATTTGGGAGCGTATGGCTCGTGGGGTAGCATCGGCTACGACCATGTTGACAAAGAAAGTGCATCTCGACGCAATTTCCAATCTGTTCCTCTTTGGAATGGTAACCTTCACCTTCGTGTGAAATTCTTAGGTAAAGACGAAGCTCGTTGGGTACCTTATGTAACGCTTGGCTTTGGTGGTTTGTGGTACAATCAAATTGAAAGTGCAATCTATAACCCATACGATGCTGAAAATGCTTCGGGCGTAGCGAAATACACCGATAGCGATGGTGAAAATAAAGGCTTTGCGGCTATTGCAACCGGAGGGTTGGGGCTTGAATATAAAATTACCCCTCGTTTCAGCGCTCGCTACCAGGCAGATTTGGGTTGGACTAACCAAGACCAGTTTGACGATGGTATCAAAAGAGGAGTTCATGACTGCCAACTACAACACAGCTTAGGTCTTGTATTTGCTTTTGGCGGTGGCAAAGACTCTGATAAAGACGGTGTGAAAGACAAAAAAGACAAATGTGCAAAAACGCCTCTTGGCGTAAAAGTAGATGCTAACGGTTGTCCGGTAGATACCGATGCCGACGGTGTAGCTGATTACCAAGACGAATGTCCGGATATGGCAGGCACCGTTAAAGGTTGTCCTGATGCAGATGGCGACGGTGTCGCAGATAAAGATGATCAATGTCCAAACACTCCTAAAGGTATCAAAGTAGATGCAAAAGGTTGTCCGGTTGATAGCGACGGCGATGGTGTAGCTGACGATGTTGACAAATGTCCGAACACGCCTAAAACTGCAAAAGTAGATGCAACCGGTTGCCCAATTGATACTGACGGCGACGGTGTGGCTGATTATTTAGATAAATGTCCGGATACGCCTAAGAATGTGAAAGTAGATACTGCCGGTTGTCCTGTGGATACTGATGGCGACGGAATTGCCGACTACCTGGATAAATGCCCGAATGTGAAAGGCGTGCCTGCAAACAACGGTTGTCCTGAAGTAAAAGCGGAGGCTAAAAAAGCATTCCAAAGAGCGTTACACGGAATTCAATTCGCTACCGGTAAGAGCACTATCAAACCTGCTTCTTACAGCACTTTAGATGCCGTTGTAAAAGTATTGAAAGACAATCCTGACTACAAAATCGACATCAACGGGCATACTGACAATGTGGGTAAAACAGAAGCCAACATGAAATTGTCTCAAGAGCGTGCCGACGCTGTAAAACAATATCTTGTTAAAAAAGGCGTTGATAGCGGCCGCATCATTACTGCCGGATTTGGCGATACAAAACCGGTAGCTGATAACACTACCGAAAAAGGCCGGGCAGAAAACCGCCGGGTAGAGTTTACCGTAAACTTTGAAAGATAATTATTATCTTTCCTGAGCATAATGAAGAGAAGTCGTGAAAACGGCTTCTCTTTTTTATGAAAAAATTTATACTTTTGAAAAAGAATTCCATTTTATTCATTTTAATTCAAAAAGCATGAGAACAAAACTATTTATCATTAGCATGTTAATGACAGGTTTCGCTTTGTGTATCACATCGTGTGGGAAAAAGCAAGACACTCAAATAAAAACCGACTCAACGATAGTTGCCGGTAAAATATTTGATGCAAGTATGAACAACATTACTCTTATTAGTGTAAATGGAGATACATTGAATATCAGCACTATGGATGCCGACCCTGCAAAAGTGCCTGGTGTGATGGTTGACGACTCGGTAACAGTAACTTACACAATCGACGAAACTAATAATGTGAAAGTAGCCAAAGCGCTTACGGTTACAGCTCATTCTCCCCGATATTATCTTACTGGTACCTGGGTAGAACCAAATCCGATCAAACCAACCGAAAATCAGGGAATAACACTAAAAGAAGATGGCACTGCCGAATCTGTAAATATGGCTACCTTGTTGTTTAAAAGCTGGAGATTGGAGAACTCTACATTATTATTGAAAAGCGAAAGCATTGGCAATAAACAAACAATTACCGGTATTGATACTTTGCAAATCGTAAAGTTAAATGCCGATTCGTTGATCTTATCAAGTCGAGGAAATATAATCTGGCGCCTTACCCGCTCTAAATAATCAAGGCTAAATGTTTTTTCATAAATAGAGGCTGTCTCAAAAGTCAAAATATTATTTTTGCAACTTACGATTTGTAAGTAACAGGTGCAGCGCACCGCAATCTTTGTAGCCGTGTGGCTTCAGCCCACGGATAAAATGTAAATGCAAAATAGAACCGCGTAGCGGTGACATAATTCGCAATATAGCTATGTGTCGCCGCTACGCGGCTTGTTTATATGGATGCTTCTTTGTCCGTGGGCTAAAGCCACACGGCTACAAAGATTATGGTGCTACGCACCTTTTTCTATA
>JAVBLE010000001.1:0-45008 GCA_031553685.1 Paludibacteraceae bacterium
CAATTAGTAAGAAAAGGGCGCCAAGATTTGGAGTACAAAAGTAAGTCTCCTGCATTGGATTCTTGTCCGCAACGCCGTGGTGTTTGTGTGCGTGTGTACACTACTACGCCTAAAAAACCAAACTCGGCTATGCGTAAAGTAGCGCGTGTTCGCCTTACCAACAAAAAAGAGGTGAATGCCTACATTCCGGGCGAAGGACACAACTTGCAAGAACACTCAATCGTATTGGTGCGCGGTGGTCGTGTAAAAGACCTTCCGGGAGTTCGTTACCACATCGTTCGCGGAACTTTGGATACAGCCGGTGTAAACGGTCGTACACAACGCCGCTCTAAATATGGTGCAAAACGCCCAAAACCAGGACAAGCTCCAGTAGCAGCAAAAGGGAAGAAAAAATAAAAAGTCATGCTGAACTTGTTTTAGCATCCCCCCCTTAGGGGATTGCGGGTTGAGCCGCAATGACGAATAATGATTGAATTGTCGTAAGACACGGTTGAAGGTTGAGTAAACAATTCCAGCGGGAATAGTTGAAGCAAAACAGAACAACCAAAATTATTTTAACAAAAATGAGAAAATCGAAACCAAAGAAACGGGTTATCCTTCCGGATCCCGTATTTAACGAAGTGGCAGTAAGCCGTTTTGTTAACCATCTAATGTTAGATGGCAAAAAAAGCATTTCATATAGCATCTTCTATTCAGCATTAGATGTAGTGAAAAACAAGCTTCCAAATGAGCAACAAGCTCCCCTCGATATTTGGAGAAAGGCACTCGAGAACATCACACCTCAGGTAGAGGTTAAATCTCGCCGTATCGGTGGTGCTACCTTCCAAGTTCCTACGGAAATCCGTCCTGACCGCAAAGAGTCAGTTTCCATGAAAAACCTTATTATTTTCGCTCGCAAACGCAGTGGTCGTTCGATGGCTGAGAAATTGGCTGCCGAAATCGTTGATGCGTTCAACAACCAAGGTGGAGCATTCAAGCGTAAAGAAGACATGCACCGTATGGCTGAAGCGAACCGTGCTTTTGCTCAATTCAAATTTTAATTAAAGACAGATTAGGAGAAACAGGAAAATGGCAAAAGGCGATTTAAGTTATACAAGGAATATAGGCATCATGGCTCACATCGATGCCGGAAAAACAACCACTTCGGAGCGTATTCTTTTCTACACAGGTCTTACTCACAAAATTGGTGAAGTGCACGATGGTGCAGCTACCATGGACTGGATGGCGCAAGAGCAAGAACGCGGTATTACAATTACATCGGCAGCTACAACAGCTCGCTGGAAATATAATGATGACGAGTACAAAATCAACTTGATTGACACTCCTGGGCATGTGGACTTTACTGTAGAGGTAGAACGCTCGCTTCGTATTTTGGACGGAGCCGTAGCAGCATTCTGTGCCGTAGGTGGTGTAGAGCCTCAATCAGAAACTGTTTGGCGCCAAGCTGATAAATACGAAGTGCCTCGTATCGGTTATGTAAATAAAATGGACCGTTCGGGAGCTAACTTCTTTGAAGTAGTTCGTCAGGTAAAAGAAGTTTTGGGTGCAAACCCATGTCCAATTCAAATTCCAATCGGAGCTGAAGAAAAATTCCGTGGAATTGTTGACTTGGTAACTATGAAGGCTTACTTCTGGCATGATGAAACGATGGGTGCAAATTATTCTATCGAAGAAATCCCTGCCGACACTTTGGAAGAAGCCAAAGAATGGAGAGAAAAAATGTTGGAGAAAATCGCAGAGTGTGATGATGTTTTGATGGAAAAATATTTTGATGATCCATCAACCATTACCGAAGCTGAAATCATGACAGCTATCCGTAAAGGAACAATCGCGATGCAAATCAATCCTATGATTTGTGGTTCTTCATTCAAAAATAAAGGAGTTCAATGTTTGTTGGATGCAGTATGTAAATACTTGCCAAGTCCGCTTGATGTTGACGCAATCAAAGGAACAGACCCTAATAACCCTGAAAAAGAAATTTTGCGCAAACCGGATGTGAACGAGCCTTTAACAGCTCTTGCATTTAAGATTGCGACAGACCCATTCGTAGGTCGTTTGTGTTTCTTCCGTGTGTACTCGGGTAAATTGGAAGCTGGTTCGTATGTGTACAACGCGCGTTCGGACAAGAAAGAGCGTATTTCGCGCATCTTCCAAATGCACTCAAACAAACAAAATCCGGTTGACTTTATTGCTGCCGGTGATATAGGCGCCGGAGTAGGTTTCAAAGATATCCGCACTGGCGACACACTTTGCGACGAAAAATCACCAATCGTTCTTGAGTCGATGGATTTCCCTGAACCGGTTATCGGTATTTCTGTTGAGCCAAAAACTCAAAAAGATATGGACAAACTTGGTTTAGGTCTTTCTAAACTGGCTGAAGAAGATCCGACATTCCGCGTAAAAACAAACGAAGATACAGGTCAAACTGTAATCGAAGGGATGGGTGAGCTTCATTTGGAAATCATCATCGACCGTTTGAAACGCGAGTTTAAAGTAGAATGTAACCAAGGTCGTCCGCAAGTAGCTTATAAAGAAACGATCACTCAAACAGTTGAGCTTCGCGAAGTATATAAGAAACAATCCGGAGGTCGTGGTAAATTTGCCGATATCATCGTAAAAGTAGGTCCTGTTGACGAAGGTTTCGAAGGCGGACTTCAATTTGTAGATGAAGTAAAAGGAGGTAACATTCCAAAAGAATTTATCCCATCAGTACAAAAAGGCTTCACGGCTGCTATGAAAAATGGTGTGTTGGCAGGCTTTACCGTAGAACAATTAAAAGTTGTTTTGGTCGATGGTTCGTTCCACCCGGTGGATTCAGACCAATTATCGTTCGAAATCTGTGCGCAAATCGCATTTAAAACTGCTTGTGCTAAAGCTCGTCCGGTATTGTTGGAGCCAATCATGAAATTGGAAGTAGTTACTCCGGAAGAAAACATGGGTGATGTAATCGGCGACTTGAACAAACGCCGCGGTCAAGTGGAAGGAATGGAATCAAGCCGTTCGGGAGCTCGTATTGTAAAAGCAAAAGTGCCTTTGGCAGAATTGTTCGGATATGTAACCGCACTTCGTACCATTACTTCAGGTCGTGCCACTTCATCAATGGAGTTCTCGCACTATTCAGAAGTGTCTTCTTCAATTGCTAAAGAAGTAGTTGCCGAAGCGAAAGGAAAAGTCGAATTGCTATAATTTACTATTAGACTATTTACTATTGACTATTTTAAAGTCGATAGTAAATCGTTAAATAGTAAATCGTCAATTGTCTAATAGTAAATAATATTTGGGTTAGCGAATGACTCTTAACTCAAATCAAATATTAAATATAAACTAACTAAAACAGATGAGTCAAAAAATCAGAATCAAATTAAAATCGTACGATCACAACTTGGTTGACAAATCAGCTGAGAAAATCGTAAAAACGGTAAAAGCTACCGGAGCAGTAGTAAGCGGTCCAATTCCGTTGCCAACACACAAACGCATTTTTACAGTGTTGCGTGCAACATTCGTAAACAAAAAATCGCGTGAGCAATTCGAATTATCATCTTACAAAAGATTGATCGATATCTATAGCTCAACAGCAAAAACAGTAGATGCTTTGATGAAACTTGAATTACCAAGTGGGGTAGAAGTAGAAATCAAAGTGTAAGGATGTTATTTGTTTATTCGATTATTCGTTTATTTGTTGAAAATAAACAAATAAACAGATAAGCAAAAACAAAAGAAATCAGAAAAATAACATTATTAATAAACATTGAAATGCCAGGATTATTAGGAAAAAAAATCGGAATGACATCCGTTTTCAGTGCCGATGGAAAAAATGTTCCATGCACTGTTATCGAAGCTGGTCCTTGTGTTGTTACACAAATCAAAACCGTTGAAAACGATGGCTATTCATCGCTTCAGTTGGGTTTCATTGAAAAGAAAGAGAAACACACAACTAAGCCTGAATTGGGTCATGCAAAAAAAGCGGGTGTAGCACCTCAAAGACACTTGGTTGAGTTCAAGGATTTCGAAGGAGAATTCAAATTGGGTCAAGAAATCACAGTTGATCTCTTCGAAGAAGCAGATTGGGTAGATGTAGTAGGTACATCTAAAGGTAAAGGTTTTCAAGGTGTTGTAAAACGCCACGGTTTCGGTGGGGTAGGTCAGTCTACTCACGGTCAGCATAACCGTTTGCGTGCTCCCGGTTCCTTGGGTGCGTCATCTTACCCTTCTAAAGTAGTAAAAGGAATGCGAATGGCAGGTCGTACAGGTGGCGACCGTGTAACTATTCAAAACCTTCAAGTGTTAAAAGTGATTCCGGAACACAATTTGATCTTGATCAAAGGTTCGGTACCCGGAGCAAAAGGTTCAATCGTAACTATCAATAAATAAGCTATGGAACTTAGTATATATAATATCAAAGGAGAAGCTACCGGAAAGAAAGTTTCGTTGAACGATGCTATCTATGGTTTGGAACCAAACGATCACGCAATATATTTGGATGTAAAACAATATCTTGCTAACCAACGCCAAGGTACACACAAATCAAAACAACGCAACGAAATATCAGGTAGTACTAAAAAGCTCGGTCGCCAAAAGGGCGGCGGTGGCGCTCGTCGTGGTGATATCAACTCACCATTGTTGAGAGGTGGTGCTCGCGTGTTCGGACCTGTTCCACGCGATTATGGCTTCAAATTAAACAAAAAAGTAAAACAATTGGCTCGTAAATCTGCCCTTTCGTACAAAGCAAAAGATGGCAATATTACAGTGATTGAAAACTTCAGTTTTGAAGCTCCAAAAACAAAAGAATTCGTTAGTTTGACAAATAATTTGAAAGTTGCTGATAAAAAGTTACTTATTGTTTTATCAGAACCAAATAAAAATGTATATTTGTCGGCTCGTAATTTGAAGAACGCAGAAGTTGTAACTGTTTCTGAATTAAATACTTATAAAATTCTTAATGCAAAGAATTTAGTGCTTACAGAAGGTTCTATCGCTGCAATTGAACAAATTTTTAACGCATAGGAGGTAAAAACAGATGGGAATTATCATTAAACCTATTGTTACAGAAAAAATGACCATGCTTACTGATAAGCTTAACAGATACGGTTTCCGCGTACAAAAAGACGCTAACAAAATCGAGATCAAAAAAGCTGTTCAAGACATGTACAATGTAACTGTAGTAGCAGTAAATACCTCTATCATTCCGGGAAAGAAAAAATCTCGTAATACAAAAAGCGGTATAATTAGAGGTGCAATGAGCGATTACAAAAAAGCAATCGTAACATTGAAACAAGGTGAAACAATAGATTATTATAGCAATATTTAATAGAAAATGGCTGTACGCAAACTAAAGCCCACAACACCGGGGCAGAGACATAAAATTATCGGTACATTCGACACGATTACAACCAGTGTACCGGAAAAATCTCTTTTGAAAGGTGCCAATAACAAATCGGGTGGTCGTAATAGTGATGGTAAAATGACTATGCGCTACCTTGGTGGTGGTCACAAGAGAAAATATCGTGTAATCGATTTCAAAAGAAATAAAGACGGTGTTCCTGCAGTAGTAAAAACAATTGAGTACGATCCAAACCGTTCGGCGCGTATTGCTCTTTTGTTCTATGCCGATGGAGAAAAACGCTATATCCTAGCGCCAAACGGACTACAAGTAGGACAAGCAATCATGTCAGGCGCAGAAGCTGCTCCTGAAGTAGGTAACGCACTTCCTTTGCAAAACATTCCACTCGGAACGATCATTCACAACATTGAATTGAATCCGGGACAAGGAGCAGCAATGGTTCGTTCGGCAGGTACTTTTGCACAATTAACTTCACGCGAAGATAATTATGCAATCATTAAATTACCTTCGGGCGAAATCCGCAAGATCCTTTGCGCATGTAAAGCAACAATCGGTAGTGTAGGTAATTCAGACCACGCTTTGGAGCGTTCCGGTAAAGCCGGTCGTTCACGCTGGTTGGGACGACGCCCACGCGTTCGTGGTGTAGTGATGAACCCGGTAGATCACCCAATGGGTGGTGGAGAAGGTCGTGCATCAGGAGGACATCCACGCTCTCGCAAAGGCTTGCTGGCTAAAGGATACAAAACTCGTGCTCCTAAGAAAGGTTCTAGCAAGTATATTATTGAAAGAAGAAAAAAATAATCGATTAAAAATTAAGTAGATAATATGAGTCGTTCATTAAAAAAAGGACCTTACATTAACCTTAAATTGGAAAAAAAGGTATTTGCCATGAATGAAGCAGGCAAAAAAACCGTGGTTAAAACATGGGCGCGTGCCTCTATGATTTCTCCTGACTTTGTAGGTCATACAATTGCAGTTCACAACGGAAATAAATTTATCCCTGTTTATGTAACCGAAAATATGGTAGGACATAAATTAGGCGAATTCTCACCAACACGCAAATTTGGCGGACACGGTGGTAATAAGAAAAGATAATCCGTTTAATCGTCTAAATAAAAAATAAGCTAAATAAAATGGGTAAAAGAAAAAGAATTGCTGCCGAAGCAAGAAAAGAAGCCCAAAAGTCTCTTTACTTTGCCAAATTAAATGCTGTGCCAACATCGCCTCGTAAGATGCGTTTGGTTGCCGATATGATTCGCGGCATGGAAGTAAGCAAGGCACTTGGTGTGTTGAAATTTTCTACTAAAGAAGCTTCAGGCAGATTGGAAAAATTATTGCGTTCAGCAATTTCCAACTGGGAACAAAAAACAGGACAAAAAGCAGAAGATGCTACTTTGTATGTAAGTGCAATTTCGGTTGATTCAGCTACTATGTTGAAACGCCTTCGTCCGGCACCGCAAGGTCGCGGTTATCGTATTCGCAAAAGATCAAACCATGTAACATTGATGGTAGATACTAAAAATACTAACGAACAAAATTAAGTTAAATGGGACAAAAAGTTAATCCGATAAGTAACCGTTTAGGAATTATCAAAGGTTGGGACTCTAACTGGTTTGGAGGCAACAACTACGGAGATACATTACTCGAAGACAGCAAAATCAGAAAATATCTGAATGTTCGTTTAGCTAAAGCAAGTGTTTCTCGTATCGTAATCGAAAGAACTCTTAAATTAGTAACTATTACTGTTTGTACAGCTCGTCCGGGTATTATCATCGGAAAAGGCGGACAAGAAGTAGACAAGTTGAAAGAAGAGTTGAAAAAAATCACTGACAAAGATATTCAAATCAATATTTTTGAAATTAAACGCCCCGAGCTTGACGCCGTTATCACAGCAAATAATATTGCCCGTCAGGTAGAAGGAAAAATTGCATATCGTCGTGCTATCAAAATGGCCATTGCCTCTACAATGCGCATGGGAGCCGAAGGTATCAAGGTTTTGATTTCAGGTCGTTTGAACGGAGCAGAAATGGCTCGTTCGGAGATGTATAAAGAAGGAAGAACTCCTCTTCACACACTTCGTGCAGACATTGACTATGCTCATGCAGAAGCTCTTACTAAAGTAGGTTTGATTGGTATCAAAGTTTGGATTTGCCGTGGCGAAATCTATGGTAAAAAAGACTTGGCTCCATCATTCATCCCTGAAAAAGGTCCATCATCACACTCACAAGGTGGCGATCGTCGCGACAACAAGGGTGGCTTCAAGAAGAAAAGAAAGTAATAACAAATTGAATTGTAAAGAATTATGTTACAACCAAAGAAAACGAAGTTCAGAAGACAACAGAAAGGTCGCATGAAAGGCAATGCCCAACGCGGTCATCAGTTGGCTTTCGGTTCTTTTGCTATAAAATCGTTAGAGACAAAATGGATCACCGGTCGTCAAATTGAGGCCGCCCGTATTGCTGTAACTCGTTATATGCAAAGACAAGGACAAATTTGGATTAGAATCTTCCCTGACAAACCGATTACAAAAAAGCCAGCCGAAGTACGGATGGGTAAAGGTAAGGGTGCTCCCGAAGGTTTTGTGGCTCCGGTAACTCCGGGTCGTATTATCATCGAGATTGAAGGTGTAGGCTTTGACATTGCCAAAGAAGCATTGCGCTTAGCAGCTCAAAAGTTGCCTGTTACCACAAAGTTTGTGATGAGAAGAGATTATGACACAACTGCTTTAAATGCGTAAGGATATGAAGATCAAAGAAATTAAAGAATTATCAACCAAAGAGATTCAAGAGCGCATGGTAACCGAAAAAGAGTTACTCAATCGTATGACTTTGAATCACAGTATTTCTCCTCTTGACAATCCACAGCAAATCAAAAGCACTCGCAAGACTATTGCCCGCTTAGCTACGGAGTTGCGTCAGAGAGAAATTAACCAACAATAATATTAAATATTGTGATGGAAAAAAGAAATTTAAGAAAAGAAAGATCAGGTATCGTTTCCAGTAACAAAATGGATAAAACCATAACTGTTGCCGTAAAATGGAAAGAAAAACACCCGATTTATGGAAAATTCGTGAATAAAACGAAGAAATACCATGCTCATGACGAAAAGAACGAGTGCAACATTGGTGACTTTGTGCGCATTATGGAAACTCGTCCGACGAGCAAAACAAAAAGATGGAGATTAGTAGAAATCATCGAAAGAGTTAAGTAATTATGATACAACCAGAATCAAGATTAATCGTAGCCGACAACAGTGGAGCTAAAACTGCCCTCTGTATTCGAGTACTCGGAGGTACCGGCAAGCGTTACGCCACAGTGGGTGATGTGATTGTAGTAGCTGTAAAAAGCACAATTCCTTCGAGCGATGTAAAAAAAGGAACTGTTTCAAAAGCGGTTATCGTGCGTACTAAAAAAGAAATCCGTCGTCAAGATGGTTCTTATATTCGTTTCGACGACAACGCTTGCGTTCTTTTGAGCGGTTCGGGCGAAATCCGTGGTAGCCGTATCTTCGGACCGGTGGCTCGCGAACTTCGTGCTACAAACATGAAAATTATATCACTTGCACCAGAAGTGCTTTAATCTTCGTAAATTTAAAGAGTAATGAGTAAATTACATATCAAAAAAGGCGACACAGTAATCGTATTAGCAGGCGATGATAAAGGTGCTACAGGACGAGTTTTAGAAGTTCTTGTAAAACAAAATCGTGCTATCGTAGAAGGTGTCAACATGGTGTCAAAGCACACTAAGCCTAATTCAAAAAGTCCTCAAGGAGGAATTGTGAAAAAAGAAGCGCCAATTCATCTTTCAAATTTGAACTTGGTAGATCCTAAATCAGGTAAAGCAACTCGTATCGGTCGTAAACCCGATAATGCAGGTAAATTGGTTCGCTTTGCTAAAAAATCAGGGGAGGTAATCAAATGATCAATACAGTTAGCTTAAAAAAAGATTACAAAGAGCGCATTGCGCCTGCTTTGATGAAAGATTTTGGTTATACTTCAAAAATGCAAGTGCCAAAATTGGAAAAAATCGTTTTGAACCAAGGATTGGGTATTGCTGTTGCCGATAAGAAAATTATCGAAAACGCAATCAACGAAATGACAACTATCACAGGTCAAAAAGCAGTATCGACTGTTTCTAAAAAGGATATCTCGAACTTCAAATTGCGTAAGAAAATGCCTATCGGTGTTCGTGTAACGCTTCGTGGAGATAAGATGTACGAGTTTTTGGAAAGATTAGTTCGCGTTGCTCTTCCTCGTATCCGTGACTTCAAAGGGATTGAAAGCAAATTGGATGGTCGTGGTAACTATACTTTCGGTATCCAAGAGCAAATCATTTTCCCTGAAATCAATATCGAAAGTGTGGCTCGTATCTTGGGTATGAACATTACCATGGTTACTTCGGCTAAAACCGACGAAGAAGCTTTCGCTCTATTGAAAGAATTTGGTTTACCATTTAAGAAAAACTAATAAAGAAAGAATACAATGGCTAAAGAATCAATGAAAGCCCGCGAGGTGAAACGCGCTAAAATGGTTGCAAAATTTGCCGCTAAACGCGAAAAAATGCTTGCTGAAGGAAACTATGAAGGGCTACAAAGTATTCCAAAAAATGCTTCTCCGGTTCGTTTGCACAACCGTTGCAAAATGACCGGTCGTCCTAAAGGGTATATGCGCCAGTTTGGTATTTCGCGTATTCAATTCCGCGAAATGGCATCGAAAGGCTTAATCCCAGGGGTGAAAAAAGCATCTTGGTAAAACACAGATACAAGACATTTAGACAATATAGACACAAGAAAAAGTGTCTAATGTCTAAAGTCTATAAATCTAAAATATCTATTTTGTTAAATATTGTTCCGACAGTCGGAATCAATTTAAATCATTTTTTATGACAGATCCAATAGCAGATTACCTAACCCGGTTGCGCAACGCAATTAAAGCGAACCATCGGGTGGTAGAAGTTCCTGCTTCGAACTTGAAGAAGGAAATCACAAGAATATTGCACGAGAAAGGCTATATTCTTAATTACAAATTCGTTGAAGACGGTCCTCAAGGCGCAATCAAAATCGCTTTGAAATATGATCCGATCAACAAAGTAAATTCAATTAAGAAACTGATCCGTGTTTCTACTCCCGGTTTGCGCCAGTATGTGGGACACAAAGAGATTCCATCGGTTCTTAACGGTTTGGGAATAGCTATTCTTTCAACTTCAAAGGGTGTGATGACCGATAAGGAAGCACGCTACGAGAATGTGGGTGGCGAGGTTTTATGTTTTGTTTATTAATAAAAGGAGGAACTAAGCATGTCAAGAATAGGAAAATTACCCATCAGCTTGCCTAAAGGCGTTTCAATCTCTGTAGATAACTCGATTGTAACCGTAAAAGGCCCCAAAGGAGAACTTACTCAACCAATTAATCCAAATATTACTGTTGAAGTGGACGGCGGCGTTTGTACCGTATCTCGTCCGAACGACGAAAAACAAAACCGTGCTTTCCACGGCTTGTATCGTTCGTTGATCAACAACATGGTAATCGGCGTATCCGAAGGTTACAAAAAAGAAATGGAATTAGTCGGAGTTGGTTATCGTGTACAAAATCAAGGTCAAGTACTTGAATTTTCATTAGGATATACGCACCAAATTTTCTTAGCTTTACCAAGCGAAATTAAGGTAGAGACTAAAATGGAGCGTAACCAAAACCCTCTTGTAATCCTTGAAAGTTGTGACAAACAACTTATTGGTCAAGTATGTGCAAAGATTCGTTCTTTCCGCAAACCTGAGCCATACAAAGGAAAAGGTGTTAAATTTGTTGGCGAAGTTATTCGTCGTAAAGCAGGTAAATCTGCAGGTGCTAAATAATAAATTTTAGAGCTATGTCAGTTAAATTAGAAAGAAGACAAAAAATAAAATTGCATATCCGTCATAAGATTTCGGGTACCGCAGCAAAGCCTCGCTTGACTGTATTTAGAAGTAATTCTCAAATCTATGCTCAAGTAATCGACGATGTACAAGGCAAAACTTTAGCTGCCGCCTCTTCATTAGGTTTGAAAGAGAAAGTAACTAAAAAAGAACAAGCAGCCAAAGTGGGCGAGTTGATCGCAAAAGCAGCTATGGGTGCAGGTGTTACTGAAGTAGTTTTTGACCGTAACGGATATTTGTATCACGGTCGTGTTAAAGAATTAGCCGAAGGCGCTCGTAAAGGAGGTTTAAAATTTTAAGAGATTATGGAAAATAATAATAGAGTAAAAACGACTAACGATTTAGAGCTAAAAGACCGTTTGGTAGCTATCAATCGTGTTACCAAAGTAACAAAAGGAGGTCGCACATTCAGTTTTTCGGCAATCGTAGTTGTAGGAAACGAAAATGGAATCGTAGGTTGGGGACTTGGTAAAGCAGGTGAAGTAACTGCGGCTATCGCTAAAGGCGTTGAAGCTGCAAAGAAAAACTTGGTGAAAGTGCCTGTATTGAAAGGAACTATTCCTCACGAACAATTAGCTAAATTCGGCGGAGCGCAAGTATTCTTGAAACCGGCTTCACACGGTACCGGAGTAAAAGCCGGTGGTGCGATGCGTGCGGTGCTCGAGAGCGTTGGGATTACCGATGTATTGGCAAAATCCAAAGGTTCGTCAAACCCTCACAACTTGGTAAAAGCAACTATCGAAGCGTTGAGCCAAATGCGCGACGCCTACACGGTTGCCCAAAACCGTGGTGTTAGCTTAGAAAAAGTGTTTAAAGGTTAAAAACAGATACTTATGTCAACTATAAAAATCAAACAAGTACGCAGTAAAATTAAGTGTCCGAAAGTACAAAAGTTAACTTTGGAAGCACTTGGTTTGCGCAAAATGAACGCCGTTGTTGAGCACGAAGCTACTCCTCAAATATTGGGAATGGTGGATAAAGTGAAACACTTGGTAGAGGTTCAAAAATAAAACTAGTCTAAAAAAATTAAATTTAAGATATGAACTTAAGTAATTTAAAACCTGCAGAAGGCTCTGTAAAAACAAACAAGCGTGTTGGTCGTGGTACCGGATCCGGAATGGGTGGTACTTCTACTCGTGGACACAAAGGAGCTAAATCTCGCTCAGGTTACTCAAGAAAAGCAGGTTTCGAAGGTGGTCAAATGCCTTTGCAACGCCGTTTGCCTAAATTTGGTTTCAAAAATATCAACCGTGTAGAATACAAAGCAATCAACCTTTCTACTATCCAAGCTTTGGCCGATTCGGCTAAATTGGATAAAGTGGGTGTTGAAGAATTGCTTAATGCAGGTTTGATTTCGAAGAAACATTTGGTAAAAGTGTTGAACGCAGGAGAAATCACTTCAAAATTGACAGTAGAAGCTCATGCTTTCTCAAAAACAGCCGAAGAAGCAATTACAGCAAAAGGTGGAACTATCGTAAAATTATAATACCATGAAGTTTATAGAGACGCTAAAAAATATTTGGAAAATCGAAGAACTAAAAAATCGATTAATCACTACATTCTTATTTATTTTGATTTATCGTTTTGGTTCTCATATTGTGCTTCCGGGAATTAATCCAGATCATTTATCACAATTGCATGCCCAAACCTCAGGAGGTTTGATGCAGCTTTTGGATATGTTCTCAGGAGGTGCATTCTCTAATGCCTCTATATTTGCTTTGGGTATCATGCCTTATATCTCGGCGTCTATCGTGGTGCAATTGTTGACCATTGCAGTGCCTTATTTCCAAAAAATGCAGAAAGAAGGAGAAAGCGGTCGCCGTAAAATGAACCAGATTACTCGTTACCTGACCGTTATCATTCTTTTAGTACAAGGACCTACTTATTTGGCAAACCTTAGTTCTAAAATTCCGGGCGGATTTGGTGCTTTGACAATGGATGCAGCCATGTTCTCCATTTCATCCACCATCATCCTTTGTGCCGGAAGTATGTTTGTAATGTGGTTGGGCGAGCGTATCACCGACAAAGGCGTAGGAAACGGAATTTCATTTATCATCATGGTGGGTATCATAGCCCGCTTACCGGAAGCATTTTTCAAAGAATTTTCTTCTCGTTTCACAGGAAGCGAAGTAGGTGGAGGTGTGATGTTTATTGGTGAAATAATATTCCTTTTCTTAGTTGTGATGGCTTGTATCCTTTTGGTACAAGGAACTCGCAAAATTCCGGTACAATATGCAAAACGAGTAGTTGGCAACAAACAATATGGCGGCGTTCGTCAATATATTCCATTAAAAATCAATGCTGCCGGCGTAATGCCTATCATCTTTGCACAAGCAATCATGTTTATTCCGGTAACTATCGGAATGGCGTTTGCAAGCAAAGGCGAACCATCTGCAGTTTTACAAGCGTTGTCGAACCATACAGGTTTTTGGTATAACTTCCTGTTTGCACTCTTAATCATTGCATTTACTTATTTCTACACAGCTATTACGGTTAATCCAAATCAAATGGCTGAAGATATGAAACGCAACAACGGATTTATTCCGGGTATCAAACCGGGAAAAAGAACGGCTGAATATTTAGACTTGATTATGTCTCGTATCACTTTGCCCGGATCATTCTTTTTGGCATTGGTAGCAATTCTTCCGGTATTTGCAGAAAATTTGATGGGAATAAAATCAGGATTCCAACAATTCTATGGAGGTACATCCTTATTGATTCTTGTAGGTGTGGTATT
Organism: Paludibacteraceae bacterium; assembly: GCA_031553685.1. GTDB lineage: Bacteria > Bacteroidota > Bacteroidia > Bacteroidales > Paludibacteraceae > JAFGVL01. The sequence continues at coordinate 13,989 of JAVBLE010000001.1, forward strand.
GGATACCTTGCAACAAATAGAGAGTTACTTGTTGATGCGCCATTACGATGGTTTGCTTAAGACAGGCAGAATAAAAGGACGCACAGGTTCGGTTTCGGCTTATTAAAAACAAATGCGCAAAGAAAAAATTTTGAGTGATAAACTCAAATAAATTTTGTACCTTTGCGCCCTTGTTTTGTATAAAGCATTCTGATAAAAGATGATTTTCTTAAAGACCGAAGAGGAAATTGAACTTCAACGCGAAAGCTGTTTGATTGTGGCACAAGCATTAGGCGAGGTTGCCAAGCTAATCAAACCCGGAGTTTCGACCAAAGAATTGGATAAAATTGCCGAAGCTTTTATTCGAGATAACGGTGCTGTACCCAGCTTTTTAGGCTACGGCGGTTTTCCGGCAACACTTTGCACTTCTATCAATGATCAGGTGGTACATGGAATCCCTTCGGACAAAGTAATATTGCAGGAAGGCGATATAATTGCGGTTGATTGTGGAGCATTTAAGAATAATTTTCATGGAGACTCGGCTTACACTTTTTGTGTGGGCGAAGTGAATGAAGAGGTTAAGAAACTGCTTCAGGCAACCAAAGAATCTTTGTATAAAGGAATTGAACAGGCGGTTGAAGGCAAACGATTAGGCGATATAAGCGCAACAATTCAGGAATACTGCGAAAAGCAAACATATTCGGTTGTGCGCGAAATGGTTGGACACGGGGTTGGCAATAAATTGCACGAAGATCCTCAAGTGCCTAATTACGGTCGTCGGGGAACAGGTCCTAAATTGAAATCAGGAATGGTGATTGCTATCGAACCGATGATTAATCAAGGGAAAAAAGAAATCGTTTTCGAACGCGATGGCTGGACAACCCGGACTAAAGATGGAAAAATGTCGGCACACTTTGAACACACAGTAGCTGTTCGCAAAGGCAAAGCAGATATATTATCTTCGTTCGAATTTATTGAAAAGATTTTAAAAAATAATTGACAATTAGACAAATTACAATTTACCAATTAATTGGATTTGATTGAATAAAAAACAGTAAATTGTAAATAGTCCAATAGTAAATGAATTTATGGCAAAGCAAACATCTATAGAACAGGATGGCATTATAACCGAAGCGTTGTCAAATGCAATGTTTCGTGTTGAATTGGAAAATGGGCATGAAATTATCGCTCATATTTCCGGTAAAATGCGTATGCACTATATCAAGATTTTGCCTGGCGATAAAGTAAAGGTAGAAATGTCGCCTTACGATTTGTCGAAAGGCCGTATTTCATTCCGGTACAAATAAACCAATTGTCAATAATTCAATTTCCAATTTTTCAATTAATCGGAAATTGAATTGAAAAATTGAAAATTAAACTATTGAAAATTAAACAGATATGAAAGTAAGAGCTTCAATTAAAAAGCGTACAGCCGATTGCAAAATCGTGCGTAGAAAAGGGCGCTTGTATGTGATTAATAAGAAAAACCCTAAGTATAAACAACGCCAAGGATAATCAGTATCTTTGCAGAAAATTAATTTATGGCTATAAGAATTGCAGGAGTAGATTTGCCTCAAAATAAGAGAGGCGAAGTTGGATTAACTTATGTCTACGGAATAGGTCGCAGCAACGCGAAAAAGATTTTAGAACTCGCAGGAGTTGATGTTAACATCAAAGTGAAAGATTGGACAGATGATCAAGCTTCAAAAATCCGTGAAATTATCGGAGCTCAGTTTAAAGTGGAGGGTGATCTTCGTTCGGAAGTACAATTGAACATCAAGCGATTGATGGACATTGGTTGTTATCGTGGTGTGCGTCATCGTATTGGCTTGCCGCTTCGCGGACAAAGTACCAAAAACAACGCGCGTACTCGTAAAGGTAAGAAGAAAACGGTTGCTAATAAGAAAAAAGCAACTAAATAACAACTAATTTGTTAGCAAAAAAGTAAAAGATATGGCAAAGAAAACAGTTGCAGCGAAAAAAAGAGTCGTTAAAGTGGATGGAGTAGGACAGTTGCATGTTCACTCATCATTCAATAATATTATTGTTACTCTTACAAATGGCGAAGGACAAGTAATCTCTTGGTCGTCGGCAGGTAAAATGGGCTTCCGTGGCTCTAAAAAGAACACTCCTTATGCTGCTCAAATGGCAGCTCAAGATTGCGCAAAAGTAGCTTTCGATTTAGGTTTGCGCAAAGTAAAAGCGTATGTAAAAGGACCGGGTAACGGTCGCGAGTCAGCTATCCGTACTATACATGGTGCAGGCATAGAAGTAACTGAAATCGTAGATGTTACACCACTTCCACACAATGGATGTCGTCCGGCAAAACGCCGTCGCGTATAAGAAATTTCCCAAAGATTTTTTCGGAGAAACGACCGGTTTGTGTATGGATTACATTTCAAACCTCTCTGTAATATGCGGCAACACAATTGTTCGGTTTTTTCGGAGTTTCTTTTTAAGTCAATTATTATAAAATCAATATTTAAAAAATGGCAAAATATACAGGACCAAAAACGAGAATTGCTCGTAAATTCGGTGAAGCTATTTTTGGACCGGATAAAAATCTTACTCGTAGAAATTATCCTCCGGGTCAACATGGCGTAAACAAGCGCAAAAAAGTTTCGGAATATGGTATTCAGTTAAAAGAAAAACAAAAAGCCAAATATACTTATGGCGTTTTGGAAAGACAATTCCGCAATTTATTTGAAAAAGCATCTCGTACCAAAGGTATCAAAGGTGAGGTATTACTTCAGTTATTAGAGTCGCGTTTGGACAATGTAGTATTCCGTTTGGGAATTGCCCCAACTCGTGCTGCTGCTCGTCAAATCGTGAACCACCGTCATATCACTGTCGATGGAAAAGTGGTAAACATCCCATCTTTCCAGGTAAAAGCAGGCATGGTGGTAGCCGTTCGCGAAAAAGACAAATCGATGGAAGTAATCGTGAATGCTTTGAGCGGTTTCAACCACAGCAAATATCCTTGGTTGGAGTGGGACGAAAGCATTATGGGAGGTAAATTCCTTCACATGCCTGATCGTACAGATATCCCTGAGAACATTAAAGAACAACTGATTGTAGAATTGTATTCTAAATAATAAATACATGGCTATATTAGCATTTCAAAAACCTGACAAAGTAATCATGCTGGAAGCCAGCGATTTTCAAGGAAAATTTGAATTTCGTCCGCTTGAGCCAGGTTACGCAATGACCGTAGGTAACGCGCTTCGTCGTGTATTACTATCGGCTTTGGAAGGATTTGCGATTTCTTCTATCAAGATAGAAGGAGTGAACCACGAATTTTCGGTTGTGCCGGGTGTAAAAGAAGATGTTACTAACATCATCTTAAACCTGAAACAAGTTCGGTTCAAACAAACCAATGAAGAAATGGACAGTGAGAAAGCTGTTATTTCTATTGCCGGAAAGGCGGTTTTGACTGCCGCAGATATCAATAAATCACTTACTGCGTTCGAAGTATTAAACCCGGAATTAGTGATTTGTAATCTCGATCCTTCGGCTAAATTGCAAATCGAGTTGAATATTACCAAAGGTCGTGGATATGTTCCTGCAGAAGAAAGCAAACAAGCTAATTCGGCTGATGTGGAATTAATCCCGATTGATGCAATCTATACCCCAATCCGTAATGTAAATTATTACAGAGATGATTTCCGTGTAGAGCAAAAAACCGACTACGAAAAATTGACTATCGAAATTCAGACTGACGGTTCAATTCATCCGAAAGATGCATTGAAAGAAGCGGCTAAAATCCTGATTTATCACTTTATGTTATTCTCTGACGAAAAAATTACTTTGGAGGTAACTGAAAGCGATTCGAGCGATGAGTTTGACGAAGAAATTCTTCACATGCGTCAATTGTTGAAAACGAGGTTGATTGATTTAGACCTTTCGGTTCGTGCATTAAACTGCTTGAAGTCGGCTGATGTTGAGACTTTGGGTGAACTTTGCGCTTTCAATCGTAACGACTTATTGAAGTTCCGTAATTTCGGTAAAAAATCGTTGACCGAGCTTGACGCTAAATTGGCGAGTTTAAGCCTGTCTTTCGGGATGGATGTTGCTAAATATAAATTAGATAAAGAGTAAAAAACAATGAGACATAATAAGAAATTTAATCATTTAGGCAGAACAGCTTCGCACCGTAGTGCCATGTTGTCTAACATGGCTTGTTCGCTTATCAAACATAAACGGATTTCGACTACATTGGCAAAAGCAAAAGCTTTGAGAATATATGTTGAGCCGCTTATCAACAAATCGAAAGATGATTCGACTCATTCTCGCCGTACAGTGTTTTCGTATTTGAAAGATAAAGAAGTAGTAACGGAGCTGTTCCGCGATGTGGCAGCTAAAGTAGCTGACCGTCCGGGTGGATATACCCGTATTTTGAAAACAGGTTTCCGTTTGGGTGACGCTGCCGAGATGTGTATCATCGAGTTGGTGGACTACAACGAAAATATGTTGAAAGAAAAAACTGCGAAAAAGAAAACAACTCGCCGTTCGTCTGCTAAAGCTAAAGCGGCTGCTCCTGCAGCTCCGAAAGCTGAAGAAGTAAAGTCCGAGCCTGTAGCAGAAGTTCCTGCTGTAGAAGAAGTTGAAGAAACCAAAGCTGAAGAATAGAATTCTTCATAATAACATAGCGAGAGAGGGAATAAGTTTTAGGACTTGTTCCCTTTTTTGTTGTCAATAATTTCTCAGTTTTACCAATTTTTACCGGAAAGGTCTTTTTAAAAGTTCTCCCTTATTCCGTTTATCTATGTTTACATTACGCTTGAGTGGCGGTATGCAAGTGAAAATGCGTTAGAAGGTTCACTATTTGAAGTTTTGTTATATCATAGTTAAATCATGTAAATATTATAAACAATTTTTCGAAACATTCTTGAAAAGATATATTTTTGCAGTTAGAAATATTTCAGTACTTAAAAATATAAAAATGAAAAAACCACTTAAAATAACCCTTATCATTGCAGGTTCGTTAGTCGCATTATTACTTGTTGTGGCGTTAATTGTTTCGCCTGTTGCTAAATGGTATATCGAGAAAAATAGTAAAGAACTTGTCGGGCGTGTGGTTACGATGGATAAACTGCGGGTAAATATTTTTACCGGCTCGCTTCGTATTGTCAATTTTGATATAAGGGAGCAAAACGAAAAAGAAAGTTTTGTGAAGTTCGACACTTTGGCCGTAAAGGTGAAGTTGTTCGATTTCTTGCGCCATAAGGTAACTGTTCAGAAAGTGCATTTGATCAATCCGAATATAAATATTTGGCAAAAGGATAGTGTATTTAACTTTACCGATATTATAAATAAGTTCAGTTCGCCGGACACCATTGCTCAAGACACTACGCCTTCCACACCCTGGGAAATAGGAATTTATGATATACAACTGCGTAGCGGAGATGCTTTTTACCGGGATTTGGCTATTGGCAGCAAGTGGGATATTAAGGATTTGAGCTTGAATATTCCCGGAGTTTATTTTTCGGGAAAGACTACCGACATTGGCTTTAAGTTGGCGTTTGCCGACGGCGGAACACTTGCCTCCAAACTGAAATATGATATTGAGAAATCTATTTTTGACCTTCATATAGATTTGGATAAATTTACTTTGGCAGGCGTGCTGCCTTATATGCAGCAATCTATGCGGGTAAGCAGCATTGACGGTTTGCTCGAAACACATCTCGATATTATGGGCGATTTGAACCATATTGTAAACAGTCTTGCCGTGAAAGGAACGGTAGCGCTTACTAATCTCGACTTGAAAGACGAACAAAAAGAACTGCTGCTGAGCGCCAATCGTATTTTTGTCGATATAGCCTCCATCAGCCTTCAAGACTCAAAATATGCTTTGAACGAGTTTTCGACACAAGGCATGGCTACGCAATTTATTATGATGAAGGACAGCACAAATAACTTTAGCCGCTTGGTAAAAGAAAGCGAACCTGCTGCGCAACCGGCGGCTGAAGATACCACTTCGTCTGCGCCGATGCAACTTACTATCGCTAAGTTGGATTTATCCGGCAGCAATATCCATGTGGAAGACCGCGCTTTGCAAGTGCCTTTTGCATACGATTTGAAGGACTTTTCCATGAAAGCCGCCGATTTTAATCCCGATAAAAACAATAAAATTGATATACAGGGAAAAGTTGGCTCTACAGGGATAGCAAACATTAACTGGAATGGAAACTTCAACGATTTGTCCAACCTGGATCTAAAAATAAACTTTAGCCATGTTGCTTTGAAAGATTTTACGCCATACTCGCTCGAATACACGGCTTATCCTATTTCGAACGGGTTACTGAAGCTTTCGAGCCAGAATATTATCCGGAACAATATGTTGAAGGGAACAAATGGATTGAATATTTATAAATGCACTGTGGATAAAGCCCGCAAAGACATTACGCCGGTCATGAAAGTGCCTTTGCGCGCAGCCCTTTATATATTGAAAGACAGGAATGAGGAAATCAAAATTGAGTTACCTATTGAGGGTAATATCAATTCGCCCGAATTTTCGTACAAGAAAATAATATTGAAAACCCTTGCCAACCTGTTGGTTAAGGTAGCGTTGTCGCCTTTCGATGCGCTGTCCAAATCGATGGGCTTTAATCCGGAGCAATTGGAAACAATAGAGATCACTTCGACACAAGATGAGTTTACTTCGATACAATACGATAAATTTACCCAGCTGTCCAATATACTTGTGGCTAAGCCCGAATTGCAATTGAGCATGCAGCAATATATCGACTACAACAAAGCAGTAAAAGACTTTTCGATGCAATTGTTGAAGACGCGTTATTACACCTCGATACACTCCGAAAACACCGATACTGTGGCAGTAGCAACGGCAGCTATGCAAATAACCGATACCGACCCTGCTTTGGTAATATTTGCAGATGCACAGTTGGCAGCAACCCCCGTAACCGGCGATATTTACACAAAAGCCCAAACACTCTATAAAACACAAGCCATGCAAAAGATAGACGCTTTGGCTGCCAAACGCAACCAATTGTTCGTAGATTATATGGGCGGGCTGAAAATAGCGCCGGCTTCGCTCAAAGTGCAAACCATTCCGGCTGACAGCGCCTACACCGGAAAAGATATGTATAAGACAAACCTTACATTGCCCGAATAGAAAAAATCGTTAGGGCGCGTCGTCGCCGCGTGTTCATTTTGGTTTGTGTAGGTATTGTGTTGATTTCCGAATTATTTATCTTTATCAACTAAAGGAAGTCTTTGTGCGATTCTTTGTACTGAAGAATTTTTACAGGTTAAAATGTGTTGGATTGTCTGTTTTATTGTAACTTTGTAGTTGATTTATAAATCATTATCCGGACATTAGGCCGACATTGAAAAAAGGCATGATTATTGTTTATCGTTTTAAAGAAAATTCTAATTTGTTTTGAAATGAATACAAAAGTGAAAATATTATTGACCGTTTTATTGTTTCTCGGGGCATTGGATATGAGTGCAGAGCAACAACGCACACCGGGTGGATATATTTGTACTTATGTGATTGAAGACGGTGATACGGTGCCATGTTTTGATTTGCCTGTGTTTTATGTGTATCCGCCCATGGAGTTTAAAAATAAGAGCCAAGAGAAATTTTATTGGAAAACGGTGCGGGATGTGAAAAAGACTTTGCCGATGGCGCGGATTGTGTCTTATACCTTGAATAAGGCGGACAGGGATATTTCTACCATGAGCAAGGATGACCAGAAGAAATATTTGAAGAGCCTTGAAAAAGAAGTTAAGCAAAAGTACGAGCCTCAGGTACGCGATTTGACTTTTGGACAGGGTAAGATGTTGATAAAATTGATTGACCGCGAAACTAATATGACTTCATACGAATTGATAAAAATGTATCGGGGTGGATTTATGGCTACTGTTTATCAAGGGATTGCCAGGTTATTTGGTGCTAACCTCAAGGATGAATATGATGGTAAAGATAAGGATAAAATAGTGGAACGAGTGATAACACTTGTTCAGGCGGGACAGCTTTAAGGGGATTCAAAAGAGTTCTGTTCTGACAGGCTTAGCAGCCGAAGTTTAAAGTCAAAGGTTCAAAAATTCAAAGTTTAAGGTTTGAATTTTTGAACCTTAAATTTTTGAATTCTATTTCTGCTTTCTACTCTCAACTAAAAAGGTTATTTTTGTGCCTCAATTAAAAATACGATAGAGATGGCTTTACAATGTGGTATAGTGGGTTTGCCGAATGTTGGTAAATCGACCCTTTTTAACTGTTTGTCGAATGCAAAAGCGCAGGCGGCAAATTTTCCTTTTTGTACGATTGAACCGAATGTGGGTGTGATTACTGTTCCGGATGAGCGATTGAATAAATTAGCCGAGCTGGTGAAACCACAACGCATTGTGCCTACTACAGTCGAAATTGTAGATATTGCCGGACTGGTAAAGGGTGCGAGCAAAGGTGAAGGGTTGGGGAATAAGTTTTTGGCAAATATCCGTGAAACGGATGCTATCCTGCATGTGCTTCGCTGCTTTGATAACGAGAATGTAACGCATGTAAACGGCACCATTCACCCTGTACAGGATAAAGAAATCATCGACACCGAGCTGCAACTGAAAGACCTCGAAACTGTGGAAGGACGCATTGCCCGCGTACAAAAACAAGCACAAACCGGTGGCGACAAGGCTGCCAAAGCAGTATACGATATTTTGGTGCAATATCGTGATGTATTGCTGCAAGGGAAATCGGCTCGTACGGTGAAACTGGATAAAGAGCAGGAAAAATTGGTGAAAGATTTGTGTTTGCTTACCAATAAGCCCGTGATGTATGTGTGCAATGTGGACGAAGCTTCGGCTGTAACCGGTAATGCTTATGTAGATGCCGTGTGCGAGGCTGTGAAGGATGAAGATGCCGAGATCCTTGTGGTAGCAGCTGCTACCGAAGCCGATATTGCCGAATTGGAAACTTACGAAGAACGCCAAATGTTTTTGGAGGAAATCGGGCTGAAAGAGTCGGGTGTGGCTCGCCTGATTAAGGCGGCGTATAAATTACTCAATCTTGAAACTTATTTTACTGCCGGGGTGCAGGAAGTTCGGGCATGGACTTACGAGAAAGGCTGGAAGGCCCCGCAATGTGCGGGGGTTATCCATACCGATTTTGAGAAAGGATTTATCCGTGCCGAAGTAATTAAATATGTTGATTTCATTACCTTAGGCTCCGAAGCCGCTTGTAAGGAAGCCGGCAAGATGGGTGTAGAAGGAAAAGAATATGTGGTGCAAGATGGTGATATCATGCACTTCCGCTTCAATGTGTAGTTAGTAGGGACAGGTTGCGACCTGTCCTTTTTTATTTTATCGGACAAGTCGCAACTTGTCCCTACATTAAAATGCTTCGCCGATGCGGAAGTACATTCCCCAGTCGTCTTTTCCGACAGCAGCATCAAGCCCTACATTCATGTGCATTTTAGGAAAAACTAAATAGCGGAAACCCCCTCCGGCTGCAGGGTATAATTTCCAATTGAAGTCTTCGGTTTGCGAACCGTACAGGGTTGCTACACCGGCAAATCCTATCAAAGTAAAGTGTTTGTAAAAATTCCAACGATATTCTGCCTGGATGTCCATAACGCCGTCGCCACGATATTTGCCGGACGAATAGCCGCGTAAATCGGTATTTCCAATCGTTACCTGATGTTGAAAATCAATATTCCCAATGCCTACATTGGCATAAGCACGGGTTGCCAACACGCCTTTCCCTTTTTGGAACGAGAAATACCGGTTGTAATACCCGCGTACAGTATTGAATGTTTCTTCGTTTCCCCCTCCTTTGGGAGCCAGATTCCACGCAATATTGGTATGCGCACCACGAGATGGGTAATACACATTGTTGCGCCCATCAAAAGTATAGTCAAATTGTATATTGTAATTTTTGCTTACCGAGTCTGTGTCAAATTCGTCAAAATGCGTTTTATTGTATTGGTATGAATAACCTAATCCGACATAATTTTTCCCGATAATTTTCCGGTATGCTTTAATCATCCCAAAAGTTCCCACCGAATTGTAATCGAAAAAAGCGCCCGACGAGTAAGGTGTTTCCTGCATATAGGTTTGAAAATTGAAATTCCCATGACCAACGGCAGCTGCTATGCGCCATTTGTCTTCATCAAAATGTAACTGCGAGAAAGCCATAAACATGTACGAATGGTTGGTTGTCCAAAAGCCCATAGCACCAACAAGAGAGCGTGGCGAAATGGTGTCTTTCTTGTTTATTTTGAACGAAAGCATCGGCACAGCTCCCAACCCCAACCCTAAAGTTTTATTGTAGTTAATATAAGGCACAGGGGCAAATTCAAGGTTTCGATTGGCTTTAGCAATACTATCTTCCTTGCTTATCGGTTTTCCGGATGCTATGCAGATGACTGGAAGAAGGGCAATTATGAAGAATATTTGTTTCATTGGAGCAAATTATTTTACAGTTTGAATTGCAAATGTAAAAATAAATATTAGGAATTCTGATACTTAATTACTAAATCGAGTTAAAAATGCTCCTTTAGTATTTATTGAATGACAGAATATTTTCTTTTCCTGGCAAAAAAGAGAAATTTTATCCGCATAATAGGGTGAAATTGTTCCATCAATGATAATATTCTGTGTCTCAAAAAGATTTTCAATATCTGTCGGACTGACTTTAGATTTTCCTCCAATTATCAAATAATCAATCGATAATCGGTTGTTTGATTTTTTATAACGAAATGAATTGTCGGTAATAATGCAAAAGCGTTTTCCTTCAAAACAGAAATAATCAGTTGATTTATTTAAAAATTCAGGCATTGGATAATCTTCTTTCAACCAAAATGTTTCGCCGAGCATTTTTCCGCGCGCCGAGTCTGTTGTAAAAAATTTATGTTTATTGGGTGAAATAAAATCAATAGTTGTCGATTTATTATCCTGATAAACAATGAATTCTGTTCTTTGTTTGGATGTAATGTGACGAACTAAATTGACGCTCGAGATACATAACAAACAGCCAAAAGCGATGAGCAGAGCCGAATGTTTTTTCTTAGAAATGAAAATTGTGAAACAAACAATCATTACAAAAAGCATCAATACATCCAAACCACTTATCCATGTGTGAAAAACGGAATATGGCAAATGATCCACAAAAACAATACTCGCATTTTGTGCTTTGAGCAGCCATTTGAGCACAAAACCAACCCAATTTGCCACCATGTCGAAAGGCGAAACGATGAAAAGTAATACTGAAAGGTAAATGATTGCAGTCGAAATAGGAATGGCAATGAAATTGGTCAGTAAAAAATGATTGGAGAATTTGTGGAAATAAAACAGTCCCAATGGAAATGTAACGATCTGTGCTGCAATGGATACGCAAAATAAATCCCAACTCCAAACGGCTATTTTATTTTTGAAAAATGCTAATTGTTTTATTTTGGGCTGAAAGAACACAATGCCCAGCACAGCCATGTAACTGAGCTGGAAGCTGACATCAAAGATATAATTCGGGTTGATGAGCAACAGCAAAAATGCCGAGAAGAAGATGGAATTATAGATTTTGGATTTATAACTGAAAATTTCGCCAAACGCCACGATAGAAAACATCAGCGCTGCCCGCATCACCGACGATGAAAGCCCTGTAAGCATAGCGTATGACCACAGCAGAGCGATAATAATCAGTGATTTCAATAATCGTGTTTTGGCTGATTTATCAAGAAAAGATAGTAAGAACGCAAAAATCACATAGACAATTCCCACATGCATGCCGCTGACCGAAAGGATATGTAGTGCACCCGAATTGCTGTAGCTTACATACAATTCGCTGCTTATTTCGTCGGTATAGCCCAGCGTGAGTGCACCGAGTACCGCAAATTCATCGCCTTCGATGCCTTGTTTTTTATAGATACTCAGTAGCTTTGCACGGAAGTCGGAGGCTAATTGCAGAATGGAGAAGCCGGTGTTTGTATAAGTTTTCTGCCAATGGAGCGAATCGGCATAAGCGGTAGCACGCAGCCCCTTGCGGTAAAGATATACGCCATAATCAAATCCTTCAGGATTGGTATTTGGTTTGGGCGTATTGAATGTTGACGCAACAAGGATTTTATCGCCAACGCGCAGGTTTCGGGCTTTTTCTGTTTTAGCGAGATATAACACCGCATTCCCGCTGCTTGAACGGAAATGAACGCTGTCGTCCGCAAAACGAAGTGCTGAAACAGTTATCAGCATGGATTTTTCTTTTTCGACCGGAACGGCAGTTACTTCTGCTTCAAAAACTCCTTTCTTGCCGGCATCGACAAAGCGGGATTTGGACTCGTAATTTTGTGAAATAAAAAATCCAACACCCATAAAAAATAAAAAAACTCCGCAGCCAAAAAGCCAACGGAGTTTGAAATGTTGTGTCGCATTGTTTTTCTTTTCCACCAAAAAATAAAAAAGGAAACAGGCTGAACTTAGTGTGATAAAAAAGATGTATGTATATTCCTGTTTAAAGAATTCAAATAAAATGATGCCTGCCACCAATGCAAGGAATATCCTGAAATAGGGTGTTTGGTGGCAGAAGTCTTTCATATTGGCTTACTTGTTTGGGTCGTGAATATCCACTTCTGAAGGGTCAATATTATTTTCTTTAAAATACCGGTCGCGTATTATTACAGCGACTATTTGCATGTATAGTTCTAAACTGCTACCGGTATTGTAAGCATCTCTTTTAATGACATCCAAATCATTTTCATTCAAAAAATCAGTAGGAGTAACAACGCATTCAACAAGACATAATTGCTGAATATCATAAGGATTAGTTGTTGATGAAGAATGAGTAGAGATCAGATTGGATATTTGTTCCCAATTCTTATCAATCATTTCTTCTATGTTTAGCTCTTTCGATTTTTCAATTCCTTTTTGAGTCAAGGATAAAGGGCTGTGAGTATCAATGAAAGGGTCTGTAATTATCTTTTTTGCCAAAGGAAGTTGAAGTTCTTTTATCGAATAAATAATTTCATCCAATCGTCTTTGAATTACCAAATCTTCAGCTTTTTTTGTTTCCAAAGAGATAAATCTTTTTTCACAATCAGAGTGTTTTTCTTCATAAAGAGTAACCTTTTTTTCCAAAGAATCAACTCGATGACTATTTTTTCCGGACAAAAATATACTTTTAAACATAAACCATATTCCACCGAGGACAACTCCGACAGCACTTATTACGGTTAATATAATTTCAATTTTTGTCATCATGTATTAAATGTTTTTTGCAAATGTAATAAAGATTTCCGTCAGTTATTAATAATAAACAAGAATTAGTTTTTTAACAACCTTGTTTCGGCAGCAAAAGCCTTTTCAAAAGTAAATTCGCCCAAAGTTTTTTGCATCAAAGCTTCAATTTGGTCGTTACACAGATTGCCGATAGTGCCTTCGTGCGTGTGGCTTACATTTTTATTGGGGGTGAATTTACCTTCTTCAATCTCTAATCCTACTTTTTTGTAAGCGTCGCGGAACGGAATGTCTTCTTCCAATACCAAACGGTTTACTTCTTCTACGCTGAAAATAAGGTCGTAGCGAGGGTCTTTCAAGATTTCTTCGTTTACCGATATTTCGCGCATCATGTTGGTTGTCATGTAGATACAAGCCAGCAAATCGTCGAAGGCCGGAAGGAAAACTTCTTTGATTATTTGCAAATCGCGAAAATATCCCGAAGGCAAATTATTTGTTATCAATAAAATATCATTTGGCAAGGCTTGAATGCGGTTGCATTTGGCGCGTGTAAGTTCGAACACATCAGGGTTTTTTTTGTGAGGCATGATACTCGAACCGGTGGTGTATTTATCGTTCAACTTGACGAAACCGAAGTTCTGGCTCGAAAACAGGCAGGCGTCAAATGCCAGTTTCGAGATTGTTCCGGCAATCGCAGCCATGGCATACGCCACCGAACGCTCCATTTTTCCGCGCCCCATTTGAGCAAATACCACATTGTGGTTCATGCCGTCGAAGCCAAGCAAATCGGTTGTCATTTGGCGGTTGAGCGGGAAGGACGAGCCGTATCCGGCAGCCGAGCCAAGCGGATTGCGGTTGCAGATTTTCCATGCGGCAAGCAATAGTTGCATGTCGTCGGTAAGGCTTTCGGCGTATGCGCCAAACCACAGCCCGAACGACGACGGCATGGCTATCTGCAAATGTGTGTAGCCGGGCAACAACACATTTTTGTGTCGTTCGCTTTGCGAAATAAGCGTTTTGAAAAGTTCGTCTATGGCTTGTGCCAATTCGTGGATTTGGTGGCGCGTGTAAAGTTTCAGGTCGACCAGCACCTGGTCATTGCGCGAGCGCCCACTGTGAATTTTTTTGCCGGCATCGCCCACTTTGCGTGTCAGCATCAGTTCTACTTGCGAGTGCACATCTTCCACGCCTTCTTCAATAATAAATTCGCCTCGATCGGCAATTTTATAAATCTCGCGAAGTTCGGGCAGCAACATGTCCAACTCGGATTTCGTGAGTAGCCCGACACTTTCGAGCATCGTAATATGTGCTATCGAACCCAACACATCGGCTTGTGCCAAGCGGAGGTCCATCTCGGTGTCGCGCCCGACGGTAAATTGCTCAATCGCTTTGTCGACGGGTTTTCCTTTATCCCAAAGTTTCATTTTTAATTAGGAATTAGGAATTAAGAATTAGGAATTAAGAATAGGTTTGTTCTTAGTTCTAATCTCTTAATTCTTCATTAGTATAATTTATTTTTGATAAAATCTCGGCAAATTGGTTGATGAATCCTTCCAGTTTGTTGCCCAGCATCATTTTTACCATCATTGGCAAATCAGCTTTGAAGGTGAGTTTCATTTTAGTTTCCGCGTCCGAAACACCGACTAACTGTATCCACATATTAAATGGTACAGGCGAATTATCTGCACCGAATTTGATGGTTTTCAACTCTTCGCGTTCGATAATGCGTAAGGTCAGTTGTCCAACGGGATTTACGGAGAAAGAAACCGAATCTTCGTCGCAGAAAATGTCCTTTACGCCGGCATTTTCGGGTATTTGGTCTTTGAAACTTTCGATATTCCGCAGGTCGGATAATTTTGCAAAAACCACCTCGTTGCTTGCCGAGATGGTTTTTATTTCGCTTTCGTATTTGGTCATAAAATTATTTTTGTTTCCATGTAGCCGGATTTTGTCTCCATTCTTGCAAAGTTTCCATTTCGTCTTGTGCTATGTAATCGGTTTCTAAAGCTACTTCCAATACATTCTGGTACGAACTCAATACATTCAGGGTTACTTTTTTTTCTTTAAATGCTGCAATTGCTTCCGGAAATTCGTAAGTGAAAATAGCAACCATTCCCAACACATTGGCTCCATTACTGCGAATGGCTTCGACGGCTTTCAGGCTGCTGCCTCCGGTAGAAATAAGGTCTTCGACAACGATTACTTTTTGCTTAGGTTTCAAATCGCCTTCAATCAGGTTTTCCAACCCGTGATCTTTGGGCGCCGAACGGATATAGATAAACGGCAATCCTAATTCTTCGGCTACTAAAGCTCCCTGTGCAATGGCTCCGGTGGCTACTCCGGCTATTACTTCGGCATCGGGATATTTTTCGCGGATAATATGGCAAAAAGAGTCTTTGATAAACGAGCGCACTTCGGGATAGGAAAGTGTTTTGCGATTGTCGCAATATATGGGTGATTTCCAACCCGAAGCCCATGTGAAAGGGAGGGTCGGCTGGAGTTTTACCGCTTTGATTTTGAGCAATTTCTCTGCGATTTTTCTGGCTGTTCTGTTCATAATATATAGTATTAAAATGGCTTTACAAAAATAAGTAACTATTTGTAATTTCAAATAGGTATGCGAAAATTTATTCTTCTTGAATAATCTTTATACTTTTGCAGTTTAAAAATAAATTGATAATGATTGATAAATTAATTATTGCAAAATTCGTAAAATTCTGTGTTGTTGGCTTTTCCGGTATGATTGTCGATTTTGGCGTTACCTGGATTTTGAAAGAAAAACTAAAGGCTAACAAATACTTTGCCAATTCTACCGGATTTGTCCTGGCGGCTTCTACTAATTATTTATTAAACCGCATTTGGACATTCGAAAGCCATAATAAACAGATAGCTACAGAGTATTTTTCGTTTTTTGCGATTGCGTTGGTGGGGCTTGGTCTGAATAATTTGATTATCTGGCTATTGTCGGACAAAATGAAACTTAACTTTTACATTGCCAAAGTTTTTGCAACGGGTGTTGTTACTTTATGGAATTTTGGCATGAATTTCCTTTTTACATTTTCTCAATCTTAGAATAATATGCGATCGGACAGTGTTCAAAAATTTTATTTTTATTTATCGGTAATAGCCTTATTCATTACCTTTTGCTCGCCTTACCTGTTTGCCGAAGGGATGTTTTTTGATGGGGTTACTTATGCGGCTATCAGCAAAAACCTGGCTCTGGGCAAAGGTTCGTTTTGGGATCCGTTTTATACCGAAACGATTTTCCCGTCGTTTCACGAACATCCGCAACTTGTGTTTGGCATCGAAGGTTTTTTTCATAAGGTATTTGGCACCGAGAGTTTTCTGGTGGAGCGTTTTTACTCCGTCGGATGCTATGTGTTGATTGGCTTTATGATTGTGCGGATTTGGAGGCTCGTTACCGGCGAAACGCGCACAGGATGGTTTGCATTGTTGCTGTTTGTCATAACGCCTTCTATTATTTGGGCTGTGCCTAATAATATGCTCGAAAATTCGATGGGTGTTTTTATCATAGCCGGTGTTTTGCTGTATTTGAAAACGGTGTTGTCGCCAAAGTGTAGCTATGTATATGTTATTTTGTCGGGGTTGATGCTTTTTTTAGCCGGCTTTTGTAAAGGATTCTCGGCGTTTTTTCCCTGGTCGTTGCCTTTATGGATATTTATTTTTACCCGAAAAATATCTTTTAAGCAAGTTGTTATCCACACTTTACTTTTAATTTTCTTTTCGATAGCACCATTCGTGCTGATGGTTAGCCTTTCGGAAGCGGCTTATAACAGTTTTGCGATTTATATCAACACACAGTTTCTGGCAGCTCTCGATGGTTCGCGGGCAAATGTTGTTGGGGCGACAGGACGCTTCTATGTTGTAAAACTATTGTTGCAGGATTTGCTTATTCCGGTTCTTCTTACGGGAATTGCCTTGCTTATAGTTAAATGGCGAAAAGTAAGCTTGTCGCCTGTAAAACAATATATGGCTTGGGTATGGGTGTTTTTGGCTTTGGGTTTGTCGGCGGTAATACCTATTATGGTTAGCACCAAGCAACACAGCAGTTATATTTTGCCGGCTTTTCCCTATTTTGCTATTCTGTTGGGGTTGCTTCTGCAACCGTATTTGATGCAATTTATGGATGGCATCCAAACGCAAGGAAGGGGTTTTAAAATATTCAAAATGCTTACGATTGTTTTTTTGACAGGTGTTTTGGCGTTCTCGATAAGTCGTACGGGAACTATTGCTCGGGATAAATCGACGGTGCAAATGTTGCGGAAATTTGACAAAGACTTGCCCGATGGCACAACAATCGGCGTGGTTTCTATAGACTCTTCCGGATCAAAGCTATGGCGATTGCATGCTTATTTTATGCGTCGGAAAAGTATCAGTTTGGATGCCGACACAACCAAACAGTATCTTTTTTATTTATCGCCCAAAGAAGAAGAACCGGGAATAAACTTGCAACAATACCAAAAAATAAACGAAACGGACGAATATTTTTTGTTTAAGAAGAAGAAAACTAAACAATGAGCAAGCAACTACAAATACGCAATTCGACCGCCGATTTTCTGATTTTCACCCGACAAAACGGTGAAGATGGAATTGCTGTGCGTGTGGAAGACGAAAATGTATGGTTGCAAAGCGAAGCGATGGCAGAATTGTTTCAAAAAAGTCGTCCAACCATTGTTGAACATTTGAAGAATATTTTTGCCGATGGCGAATTGGATGAAAATTCAGTTTGTCGGAATTTCCGACAAACTGCCACTGACGGCAAAAATTATCAAATGAAATTTTACAGTTTGGAGGCAATCATTGCCGTTGGTTATCGCACTGATTCGGAGCGGGCAATTCAATTTCGGCAGTGGGCAACCGGAGTTTTAAGTCAATTTGCCAAGAAAGGGTATGTGCTCGACAAAAACCGGCTAATTAACGACCAAGTATTTTCAAAGCAGTATTTTGATGAGCTGATAGCCGAAATACAGGAAATCAGAGCCAGCGAGCGGAAATTTTACCAGAAAATCACCGATATTTATGCCACAGCCGTAGATTACGACGCAAATAGCCCTACTACCAAAACCTTTTTTGCCAATGTGCAAAACAAACTTCATTTTGCTATACACCGGCACACAGCTGCCGAACTGATTATAAAACGAGCCGATTCGAAAAGGGAAAATATGGGATTGACGACTTGGAAAAATGCTCCACACGGAAAAATTATCAAAACCGATGTGAGCGTTGCTAAAAACTATTTGTCGCACTTGGAAGTTTCGGAGTTGAACGAAATTGTAAGCATGTATTTGGATTATGCTAACAGGCAGGCACGCCGTCTTATCCCGATGACAATGGAGGATTGGAAAAATAAATTGGATGCCTTCCTGAATTTCAATGATGCCGATACCTCAGACGGTATAGGTACGGTTACGCACGAAATAGCTAAAACCTTTGCTGAAAGCGAATTTGAAAAATACCGTGTTATTCAGGATAAAAATTATCAGTCGGATTTCGATAAGTTAGTTTCTCAAACGCAAACTATTTTAAATGATAAATAAACCACGGCAGTTAATAGAGCAAGGCAAAAACGAAAATGGAAAATTTTACAAGATATTATATTAAGGGAAGAAAACTAATTGAAAGGAACTATACTGAATGCTGGTAAATCTTATCCAAACATCTGTGCTTATGTTTTAGGGGAACGATGCGTTTACTTTCTTCTTTGATGCACTCATTTTAGATAACTGTGTTTTTGCTCACGGCATCGGTTCATTTACCCTCAGTAAGCATGCGTTTAATTTCTATATCGATGCAATTACTTGCCATACATACGCAACAAGTTCATACACTGCTGCATTTGCTTTCAACAAGTGCGCTTTTATTTATGGCATCTGTTTATTTGCTTCAGACGACCGGATATTTACTTTAGACGGTGCGCTATTTTGTTCTGACGGTGTGTTTTTTAGTTCAGACAATTTGCTTTTTAGTTCAGACAGTGTGCCGCTTGCTTCAGACAGTGCGTCTCTTACTGCAAACTACTGTTTATTTACTTCTTTCAATAAAATATTTAGTTTAGTTGCCTGCAAATTTACTTTAGTTGGATGTTTACTTACTTCAGACAACAGCCAATCAATTTCGAATGCTTCGGCATATATTTTATTTACGATATCACTCTTCCATCAATTGCTTTATAAAAGCATTATCATCCATTTTTCCCCGCAATATTTCAAATTCTTTTTCTTTAATTTCGGGTGTTTGGTCAAGCCCATGATTTATTTTTGCGATGTCGTTAAATTCTTTTCCGGCATCGGTAACAAGTAGTTTCAGCAGTTTTTTCTTTGCTTCGCCGTATTTTTCGAGCAATGTGGCAACGGCTATATTTCCTCCCAATATTTTTTCGCACAAATAAAAAATATAATTCAATTCCAAATTCTCATATTCGCTATAAATGCTTTCGAAAGCCGATTGAATTTCAGCCGTCGAATTTATTTTTTTATTTTTCAAGGAAGATAAAATATCGCTTATTTTTTCTTGGGGAATGACAAATCCGGCACAGTCAATCCATTCCGTATAAGGTATTTCAGAGGTTTTCAGAGGCTTTTCGTCAGATAATTTATCTTTCAGAATGTTTCCAATATAAAGCATCATTGCCATTTCGTACAATTCGATGCCGCGCACAATAGCCGACTCTTTGATTTTTACTTTTTTATCGGGGAAAATAAAATTGCTTTTCAGTTTTTCCCAGCCCTTCACGATCTGTTGAATGGTGTACGGATTTAGCATGTCGAACGAGATAATGTCCGTCGGGTTTTCTTTGCGCATGTCGCGGGTTTTCCATTTGGCAGCATCGCGGAAGGTGCCGATGCTTTGCAGGTTGATTGCCGGAATAATGGTGGTTTCGCGACCATCGGCAGCGAGGTATGAAAACGGGAAGTCGCTCACATCCATCTTGTTTTTATGTTTGCCAATCAGCACCGAGAAAACGCCAATACGGCTTGGGAGCGGCAGATACGAATCGCTTGCCATTTTGGAACCGCGACTGACGACGCCGTAATGAATAGGTCCGAGCTTGTACGCATGGTTGCTCTCGTTGCTGCCACTTCCGGCATTGAAAAACGAAAACATGCCGCCAATAAGCAGCGTCGATTTATGATGCGTGACGGTGTATGGCGCAGCAAATACCGAAACCGCCTCGCCGTGGAAGCCTTGCGAATTGGCAAAAAACAGGGAGTCGATTGCCGAGAATTGTTTGCTCAGCAGGCAGCCTTGCCCTACGAAACAGCGTTCGAGTTGTACGCCGTCGGTAACTTGAGTGCCGGTTTCGATGATAAAATCGCGGGCAATGACATTTGGACCGACGGTGGTTTGCGCTTTTTGCGAACTGTTGACAGTGCCGGTTTCGAGCAATGAAACACCTTCCAATTTTGCAAAATCACCCATATTTACATTTTTGATAACACGGCAATTCAAGATAGTTGCACCTTGACCAATTTTCCCGGTGGTTGAGGTTGCTTTTTTTGTTTCTTCCGAGATAATATTTTCCATTTGTGCAATTGCTTCTTTTTCGTGTCGGTACCAAGTAAGCAAGTAAGCAATTTGTGCTGAAAGTCCGCTGTAAACAGGTAATGCACGGCTTCCGGTTTCGTCCAAAACGGCTACCTGTGTGCCATTGCCAAACGCCGTTTCGCCATCGACCGAAAGACTGCCGATGTTTTCGATATAGGCATTTTCGCCAATATCGTAGTTGGCAATATAATTGTTTACATGGGCGATATAGACATTGTCGCCGACTACACAATTGTGCAACCGCGACTTGTAGATGCCTGCCGGATTGGAGATTCCGTTGGGCAACACAAATTCGTGGTCGAATTTCCCCAAGCGGATATTTCCGGTAAAAAATGTTTCAATAATTGTATCGGGCGAAAAATCTTCGGAAACTTTGACCAACGACCAGTTGCAACACATGCAGCCTTGGTTTTCGAGTTGTTCGATTTCTTGAGAAGATAATGGACGATAATTTTTCATTTGTATATAATTTTATTTAAAATACAAAGGTAAATTTTTTATTCCATGTCAAAACAATTTGTAATTTTGTATTTAAGAAAAATCATATAAAAAATTGATAATTATGCGAATAGAAAAAATTATGGCTCGCCAGATCCTCGATTCCAGAGGTTTCCCAACTGTGGAGGTGGATGTGTACCTTGCATGTGGTATCATGGCGCGGGCGTCGGTGCCTTCGGGGGCTTCGACCGGGATACACGAGGCATTGGAGCTTCGTGATGGGGATAATCAACAATACTTGGGCAAAGGTGTGCTGAAGGCGGTGCAAAATGTGAATGAAAAGATTGCATTGGCATTAGAAGGCATGTCTGCGCTTCGTCAGCGGGAGATTGATGCAAAAATGATTGCACTGGACGGCACGCCTACGAAATCAAACTTAGGCGCAAACGCTATTCTGGGCGTTTCGCTGGCAGTGGCTAAGGCAGCGGCTATGTATCTGGATTTGCCTTTGTATCGTTATTTGGGTGGAGTGAATACTTACGCGATGCCGGTTCCGATGATGAATATCATTAATGGAGGTGCACATTCGGACGCTCCGATTGCCTTCCAGGAGTTTATGATCCGTCCTGTGGGTGCGCAGTCGTTTGCCGAAGGGCTGCGCATGGGTGCGGAAGTTTTTCATCATTTGAAAAAAATATTCCATACGCGCGGATTGAGTACGGCGGTTGGCGATGAAGGCGGTTTTGCACCGACTTTGGCGGGCACAACGGATGCGTTGGAAAGCATTATGCAGGCGATTAAAAATGCGGGCTACGAACCGGGAACGCAGGTAACGATCGGGTTGGATTGCGCTTCGTCCGAATTTTACGAAAATGGCATGTATAATTACCGCCGTTTTGAGGGCGAAGGCGGAATGCAACTGTCGTCGGCACAACAGGCTGATTATTTGGAATCGTTGATTTCGAAATATCCGATCGATTCGATCGAGGATGGGATGGCTGAAGAAGACTGGGCTGGTTGGAAATTGCTTACCGAGCGCATTGGTAAACGCTGCCAGTTGGTGGGCGATGACCTTTTTGTTACGAATGTAAAATTCTTGCAACGAGGCATTGATGAGGGTTGTGCAAATGCGATTTTGATAAAGGTTAATCAAATCGGTTCGCTTACCGAAACTTTGGATGCGATTGAACTGGCGCACCGAAATGGTTACAAGGCGGTTATCTCGCATCGGTCGGGCGAAACGGAGGATACCACGATTGCCGATATTGCGGTGGCTACTAATGCGGGACAAATCAAGACCGGTTCGTTGAGCCGCTCGGAGCGTATTGCCAAATATAACCAACTGCTTCGTATTGAGGAAGAATTGGGCGATGTTGTGAAGTATGGGTTTTGATTAATTTAAAGTTCAAGTTCAAAGTTCAAAGATTTTTTAAAGTCGGATTCTCTTTATTGAGATGTTCAGACGATTAATCTTTGAACTTTGAATTTTTGGTACTGTTAATTTAGCATAGATTTTCTCGTTTTCGTCATGCTGAACTTGTTTAGCTCCTGTTAGTCGCTGATCGCTGATTCAGTATCTCTCTATCAATGGGGGATTGCGGGTCAAGCCCGCAATGACAACAACTATAAAACTATATTAATTTAACAATACCGAATTTTTAAATCTTTGAATTTACAAAGCTTTAAATTGCGCAATTGTTTCCAGTGGGTTTTCTGTAGCAAAAATGGCATTGCCTGCAACTAAAGCATCTGCGCCTGTTTCAATCAGTTTTTTAGCATTTTGTAAATTTACACCGCCATCCACTTCAATCAGACAGTTGGCATTTTTGCGTAATATCAGCTCTTTCAATCGGGCAATGCGGCTATAAGTATTTTCAATAAATTTTTGCGCCGCAAAACCTGGATTTACCGACATGATAAGTACCATATCCAAATCTTCGACAATATCTTCGAGCAATTCCACCGGTGTATGCGGATTAAGCGTTACGCAGGCTTTCATTCCTTCTTTTTTTATCTGGTTTACAGTGCGGTTCAAATGTGTGCACGCTTCATAGTGTACATGCAAAACATTGGCTCCGGCTTCTTTGAACCGTGTAATGTAACGATCGGGATCAACAATCATCAAGTGCACATCAAGCGGTTTGTAACTGTGTTTTTTTAGCGTTTCCATTACAGGAAAGGCATACGAAATATTGGGCACAAACACGCCGTCCATTACATCAACATGAATCCAATCGGCAGCACTGTTGTTCAACATTTCGATTTCGGCTTGTAAGTTACCAAAATCTGCCGAAAGCAACGAAGGGGAAAGTATAACGCTCATAAGTTTTAGTAGCTATATTTTCTGCAAAATTACAAAAAAAAGGATTCTGTTTTTCGCAGAATCCTTGCACATCCATTAATTTAAAATATAGCCCGGCATTTTTATCGATAATTGATTATTTTCTGAGGTTTCGTATGAAGCCGCAAATCCAAGAATAAAATCAATGGTTGATTGTTGAGGCTCTAATTTTGATTTTAAATAATTGGTAATTCTCGGTGTAAAGGTTCTTTTCATAGGCGCATTTTTTTCTAATTATTTTTTACAATTATAGAACGATTGTACTTTGATTTTAGTATATAAAACTATCAAAAAATATGTTATAAAACATGTTTTCCCGACTTGTCTATTTAAGCAGATAATATAAACATCTGAAATTAAGCTATCTGAATTTAACCTGTATGTATTTGCCGGAAGCTCCTTTAGGTAACCGAAGGTCAACGACCAAATCATTATACAAGAAAATGAATATTCATGAAATATAAATGTACCTTTGCGAAAAATTTAAGTTTGACAAACTATTTTTCCATTAAAAAAATGCTTTCAACAATCTTCAACCACCGTACCATACGCAAATATACCAACCAACCCATTTCGGACGAAACGATGAATGTGCTGCTCGAAGCCGCTTGCCGCGCCTCGAACACGGGAAATATGCAGACTTACAGTATCATCGTCAATACCGACGAGGAAATGAAAAAAGCGCTGGCTCCCTGTCATTTCAACCAGCCGATGGTAACGCAAGCGCCGGCGGTGGTAACCTTTTGTGCCGATTTCAACCGGTTCAACAAATGGTGCGAACAGCGCAAGGCTGTGCCGGGTTACGATAATTTCCTGTCGTTTACTTCGGCGATGATCGACGCGGTGATTGCCGCGCAAAACTTTTGCCTGGCTGCCGAGGCCAAAGGGTTGGGCATTTGCTACTTAGGCACTTGCACCTATACTGCCGATAAGATTATCGACCTGCTGAAATTGCCGAAATTTGTAGTGCCTGTCACCACTATCACCGTTGGTTACCCTGCCGAAATGCCTCAAACACAGGAAGACCGCTTGCCGTTGAGCGGCGTGGTGCACAGGGAAACTTACAAAGATTACTCTGCCGAAGATATTGACAATATCTACAAGGCGAAAGAGGCGTTGGACAGTTCGAAAAAATATATAGCCGAGAATAACAAGGAGACTCTGGCACAAATTTTTACCGATATTCGCTACACAAAAGCGGCTAACGAGCGGTTTTCTAAAACATTGTTAGAAGTGCTTAAAAAACAAGGCTTTTTCGCATAATCCACTAAAAATAATTATTTTTGTATAAACTTAATAAATACATATTTAAATGACAATTTCAGAACGCATGATGGTGGCGGTTTCGTACGATTTGTATGTGCCTGCCGAAAACAATGATGAGGAGTTAATGGAACAGGCTTCGCCGCAGAAACCGTTTGTTTTTTGCGCAGGTTTGGGTATGACGCTTCCTAAATTTGAAGAAGAATTAAAGGGTAAAAAAGTAGGTGAAACATTCGACTTTTTCATCTCGAAAGAAGATGGCTATGGCGAATACGAAGATGAATATGTGATTGATTTGGAGAAACATCTTTTCGAGGTGGATGGCAAGTTTGACAGCGACATGATTTTCCCGGGCAATATTATCCCACTGATGGATAACGAGGGAAACCGCATTAACGCTTCAGTGCTCGAAATTGGTAAAGATACCGTAAAGGTTGACCTCAACCACCCGCTGGCGGGCGAGGACCTTCACTTTGTGGGCGAAGTGCTTGATGTGCACGCGGCTTCGGAGGAGGAAATCAAGGCTTTGATGGGCAATATGGGCGGTTGTGGTTGCGGCTGCGACGATATGGACGACTGCAATAGCGGTGGTTGTGGCGGCTGTGGCTGCGGAAATTGATTAATTGAAAATTGAGAAGGGAAAGTTGAAAGTGAAATTCCATGTGTTTTTCGTTTTTCAACTTTCAATTTTCAATTTTCCACTCAAAATATCACAAATGAATACGATTGGCACTCTTTTCAGACTGACATCTTTTGGCGAATCGCACGGAGTGGCGGTTGGCGGGATTGTAGATGGTTGTCCGCCGGGTATCGTGCTCGACGAAGTTTTTATACAACGGGAACTCGACCGCCGGAGGCCCGGACAGTCAGACCTCACTACATCGCGTAGTGAGCCGGATACAGTTAAGTTTTTGTCCGGTATTTTCGAAGGGAAAACAACCGGTATGCCAATTGCTTTTTTGATACGCAACAACACGCAACGGTCTGACGATTATGACCATTTGCGGGAAGTGTTCCGCCCGTCGCATGCCGATTACACTTACCAGCAGAAATATGGTATTCGCGACCATCGTGGTGGTGGGCGGTCGTCGGCACGCGAAACGATTGCGCGTGTGGTGGCGGGGGCTATTGCCAAACTGGCTTTGCAACAAATCGGGGTGTCGATCACGGCTTACACTTCGCAAGTTGGGCATATTGCTATCGAAAATGATTATAAGAAATATGATTTTTCGATGATTGAAAAAAATGCTGTTCGCTGTCCCGACCCGCTAAAGGCGGATGAAATGGCTACTTATATCCGCCAACTGAAGAAACAGGGCGACAGTATTGGCGGCATTATCACTTGTGTTGCCAAGGGTGTACCCGTTGGTTGGGGCGAGCCTGTTTACGGCAAGCTCAGTACGGCTTTGGGTAGTGCTATGTTGTCGATCAATGCTTGCAAAGGTTTTGAATACGGCACAGGCTTCGATGTGGAGAAGAAGGGTTCGGACAGCAACGACGAGTTTTTTATGGAAGGCTGCCAGGTATGTACCCGCACAAACTATTCGGGTGGTATTCAGGGCGGTATTTCCAACGGACAGGATATTTATTTCCGGGTGGCGTTTAAGCCAGCTCCTACCATCCTGCAAGAGCAAAACACGATTGATGTGAACTTTACCAATGTTACCATGAAAGCCCACGGTCGGCATGATCCTTGCGTGCTTCCGCGCGCAGTGCCTGTTGTTGAAGCAATGGCGGCTATTACGCTGATGGATATGTGGTTGTTGAATAATAGTTATAAATGATAACACAATGGAACATTTTATTAAATATGTAGATATTCATAATTTCAAATCAATTGCCGATTTGAGATTGGAAGATTGCAAGCGGATTAATTTGTTTATTGGTTATCCGAATGTGGGGAAATCGAATGTTTTGGAGGCTTTGAGTTTGTTTTCTGTGCCATATTTAGATTATGGTGATAAACTCAACAAACTTGTTCGTTTTGAAAATAAAAATGAACTGTTCAATGATCTCTCTCTTGGTATTTTTGATGTTACTACCAATGAAAATGATATTTATTATGATGTAAATTATAATCGACTGAAAATAAATAATAAAGATTACAATTTTAATGAGAAACAATTCTTTCAAAAATCTATTTTTCAAGACATTCTTGTAAAAGACACAAATATTAAACGCTACACATTTCAAACTAAAAACAATTGGAAATCCAATGGAAATAGTCAATTACTTCCTCCTTTTGGCGAAAACATAATAGACACATTATCTTATAATCAAAACATTTCAGAAGTGAAATCTTGGATGAAACAAGAATTTGCAAAATTTGGATTAGAGTATGTTTTAGATAAATCAAGTGATAGTTTGAAAGTTCAAAGACGATTAGGGGGCGATGAAGTCATGCAGTTACCCTATTCATCAATAGCAGATACATTGCAAAGATTAATTTTTTACAGAACGGCTATTGCTTCAAATAAAGATTCCGTTTTATTATTTGAAGAACCTGAGGCACATGCATTCCCGCCTTACATCAGACATATTACGCAAGATATTATTGATGCAAAAACCAATCAGTTTTTTATTGTTACACACAGTCCGTATGTTATCAATGACTTTTTGGAATATGAACATTTGCGGCGCGAAACTTCTATTTATTTATTTGACTTCAAAAACGATCAAACAACTGTAAAGCGCTTAACTGATGAAGAAATGGACGAAGTGTATAATTATGGTGTAGATTTATTTTTCAATATTGAAAGCTTTTTGAAAGATGAATGATTTGCATATTCTGACGGAATGTTATATAGATACGCTACTTGCCAAAGTGCTTTCTCCACCCAAAAAAGATTATAATCATCAACATAATTGTACAAAAGTGTTGGGTGCCATGAAAAATAGCTTTCAGGATAAGGCCGCATTCGGCATTATTGATGATGATAAATCTGCACCAAAAGATTTAGAGCTTTTTTCTTTGTTAAAGCAACATAATAAACAATTATCTATTTATAAACACGACAATAAATCACATTATGTTGTAAAAATAGGCAAGGCTGCCGAAGATTTTATTTTAAAAAATGCAGAGAGATGTAAGATTACACTTTCTGAATATGATTTGCCTTCTGATTTGGAAGAATTGAGAAAATTGACAAAGCATATTAACTCATTGAAAGATGCCGAAACAAAATTCAAAAAATTATTTTCAGCATTAAAACAAAACGAAAATTCCGATTTCTACAAATTGGCACAATGGATTGAACAATTTAAAATAAGTCCATACGATTTGAAAATCGAATAACAGAATAAACTTACTACGAAGTTTCAATTACGATTGAAACTTTATTTATTTTTACACAATAATTCAATTATACTTGAAACAATATGATACCCAAACTAAAACATACCGACTCCGGCAATTTCCTCCTGCTTGCCGGACCCTGCGTTATCGAAGGCGAAGCGATGGCTTACGAGATTGCCGAAACGCTTTGTGTAATCAGCGATAAATACAAAATCCCACTTGTCTTCAAAGGTTCGTACCGCAAGGCAAATCGCTCGCGCTTAGACTCGTTTACGGGCATTGGCGACGAAAAGGCTTTGCATATTTTGAAAACCATTGGTAAGAAATTCGATATTCCGGTCGTAACCGATATTCATACCGAACAAGAGGCAGTTTTGGCTGCACAATATGTGGATGTATTGCAAATTCCAGCGTTCCTTTGTCGCCAGACAGAATTATTGGTTGCGGCGGCACAAACAGGCAAGGTGGTAAATATCAAAAAAGGGCAGTTTCTTGCTGCCGAAGCCATGCAGTTTGCTGCTCAAAAAGTGGTAGATGCGGGCAACAATAAAGTGATGCTTACCGAGCGCGGCAACAGTTTTGGTTATCAGGATTTGATTGTGGACTATCGCGGCATTCCCGTTATGCAAAAAACAGGCTTTCCGGTAATACTCGATATTACACACTCACTGCAACAGCCCAACCAATCGGCAGGCGTAACCGGCGGACAACCCGAAATGATTGAAACCATTGCGCGCGCAGGGATTGCCGTGGGTGTTGATGGTTTGTTTATGGAAACGCACCCCAATCCGGCAGTAGCCAAATCGGACGGAGCAAATATGTTGCCTTTGGCTGAGGCTGAAAAACTATTGGCTAAGTTGGTGAAACTACGACAAGCAGTAATTTCTCTATAATTAGATGAATCTCCCCATCTCTTTCGTCGAACAAACCAAAGCCATTTTAGGTAATGACTTCGAGGCTTTCCTTCAAGCCTTGCAGGACGAAACGCCTGTAAGTATCCGCATCAATAAAGAAAAAAATACGCCCGACTTACCTTACCAAAAAGTAGCCTGGTGTAACACCGGATATTACCTGCCCGAACGCCCTAACTTCACCCTCGACCCGCTGCTGCACGCCGGAGCGTATTATGTGCAGGAAGCCTCATCCATGTTTTTGGAACAAGTGGTAAAGCAACAGATTACCGAACCTGTCGTGATGCTCGATTTGTGCGCCGCGCCGGGAGGAAAGTCGACCCATCTTTCGTCGCTTTTGCCTAAAGATAGTTTGTTGGTGAGTAACGAATATGTGCGTTCGCGGAGTTTTATCCTGTCCGAGAATTTGCAGAAATGGGGAAATCCGAACTCGGTTGTTTGCAACAATACGCCAAAGGATTTAGGCAAATTGTCAGGACTGTTTGACGCTATTTTGGTAGATGCGCCCTGCTCGGGTGAGGGGATGTTTCGCAAAGACCCAAACGCTATTACCGAATGGAGCGAGCAAAATGTACAAACCTGCGTCGCTCGCCAACGCGAATTATTAGGCGATGTATGGGATGCACTGAAAGCCGGTGGCACACTTATCTACAGCACCTGCACTTACAACCGCCACGAGAACGAAGAAACCGTGCAGTGGATTATCAATGAACTTGGGGCAGAATTAATTTCTATCAAAATGGATGAACGATGGGGGATTACTCCAACCGATTCCGGTTATCGTTTTTATCCGCACAAAACACGGGGCGAAGGGTTCTTTATGTCTGCCTTGCGCAAAACAGGTGAAACACAAACCACTCGGATAAAACCCGGGAAACAGACCGAAAAATTATCTAAAGAAGAACAAGGGTTAAAAAAATATTTAATCCAAAAGGATGATTTTCTTTTATCTAAATGGAAAGAGAAAATCATTGCCTTACCGGATATTCATGCCGAAACTATTTTTTTTCTGCTCAAAAAACTAAACACAATCCACGCCGGCATCACGCTTGGCGAATGGAAGGGCAAGAGCTTTATCCCTGATGCTGCCCTGGCTTTATCTACCCAATTAAATAAGGACGAATGCGTTGTTGCCGATGTAGATTGGCGTACTGCCCTTTCCTACCTGCGCACCGAAAACATTGTGTTGCCCGATGCCGACAAGAGGTTGGTCTTAATCACTTACCGCACCCAACCGCTGGGCTGGGTGAAAAACCTGGGCAACCGCTGCAATTCGTTATTCCCCAACGAATGGCGCATCCGGATGAATATCCCGAACGATGCTGTGGAAAATTCCTTTTATTCCTGTTAACACACATAAGAGAGGGGGCTGTCTCAAAATAGAAAATGGAGGCAGCCTTGCTTATAAATTGTAAGTAAGACTATAGAAAAAGGTGCGTAGCACCATAACCTTTACTCCCTTTGGTCGTGACCGTTGGTTGTAGCCGTGTGGCTTTAGCCCACGGACAAAGCCACACGGCTACAAAGATTGCGGTGCGCTGCACCTGTTACTTACAAATCGTAAGTTGCAAAAATAATATTTTGACTTTTGATACAGCTCCTTAAGATAGGGCGTTGCATGTGGTCATTGTAGGGGCGTTGCATGCAACGCCCCTGCATGTAATACCCTACCCCCCCCCTCAAAAAGGTCGGCACACCGAGCAAAAAGGTCGGCGTTTCGACCAAATTGGTCGGTGCACCGAGCAAAACGGTCGGCGCATTGACCAAAAAGGTCGGCATGCCGAGCAAATTGGTCGGCGTTTCGAGCAAAACGGTCGGCACACCGACCAATTTGCTCGGCGTATTGAGCAAAACGGGGGTCTGTTCATTAACTGTGTGGGTCTGTTCATTAAACTGTGTCAACGGGGAAAGGATCAGCTAATGTACCATCTTTTCTCAAATAAAATAATAAACTCGGCTAAAATTTCTTTCCAAGCGGCAATAGGAGCATTCTTTTCCAATATCTTTTGCTGTACTAAGAATAAAAGTTTAGTAAGAGCCATGTC
>JAVBLE010000026.1:0-63960 GCA_031553685.1 Paludibacteraceae bacterium
CTCGATGGAAACAAGAAGGTAAGGCTATTTCTCCACAACGATATCACTATTTTTTGTGTATCTAGACATCACAGCTCTTACCTCCTTCCGATTTATCAATAAAAATACAACTCTTGTGATTAATCGGTATTTTTTTTTGGGGTAAAGGTACGAGACATCGCATAAGATTGAGAAATTGCAAATATAAGCTGGCAATGCCTACTCATGCGATGTCTCCACGACGCTCCTCGTATTCTCGTCGCTTTGGTCGACATGACGAAAGGCTTAAGTTGATGACATTGGGTCGTGACCTCTGGTTCGCTCGACATGACGAATATAAATTATGTATGGAGGTAGGAAAAGATTGGCGGCTTCGCCGCCAATCTTTTCCTACTACCCTATCCAAAGAAACTCCGTCATGTCGACCGAAACGACGAGGGACGAGGAGTAGAGTGGAGACATCGCAAATTTCGTGCGTTTGCCCTATCAATGTATAATTCCTATTGATATATAAAGTTATTTTACACAAAGATAAGTATTGTTTATAAATATATAAACAATATGATGTACTCTCCTAATATACACTGTTAAGACTTTCTAACTTGATACAAAAAAGGTCGTTCTATATCATAGAACGACCTTTTTGTTTATTATGATTTTTCTTATTTAATAAATTTCAAGTTGCCTTTAGCTGTTTTTGCAACATAGAATCCCGGAGTTAATTCGCTTGTGCAAATAGATGTTGCAGAAGATGATTTAACTTTCACACCTGCTACTGTATAGATTTCTACATTTAAAGAAGTTGGGTTTTCTAACATGCAACCTGCTTTTTTAAGTAGATCTGAAGAGATTGCATCTTTAATGTCTGTTCCATTACTAGTTACTTCTATTTTATAAACATACATACCACTTCCTTTAGAATAGAAAGTAAGAGTACCTGCTGTAGGTACAGTATAATTAAGGCTAGCACAAATATTTTTAGGGCCATTAGCAGTTGTACCTGTTGTAACTTCAGTACCATCAAGTGATACCCCTAAAGTTCTTGCAGAATTATCACCCGAAGACGCAAAATAAATTGTTATTACATCTCCTACTGCAACAGTAAACCCTCCATTTGCCATTTTAGGAGCAGATTGAGAATCTTTAAGAGAAATGCGTCCAGTAAAAGCTGGACTACCTCCACTATTTTGAGTAGGTTCTACCCAAACACCATTGGCTGTGGCGGTTGTTCCTGATGAAGTCAATACAATTCCATTAGACAATGTTGCTGTACTATTATAAACTTGTTGCGCAGTTTCTCCACTAAAAGTGTAAGTAGTTGTCGCTGCTGAAACAGCAGCTATAACTGCTGTAAAAATCAAAGATAAGAATAGTTTTTTCATAATTGAATGATTTAAATAAATAAAATTATTTTAAAAAATAGTAAAAGTATTATATCGGAAGCAAAGATAATACATTAGATTTATTTTCAAAACTTTTTAGTTATTTTTTTGATAATTCTCTTTCAATAATTGTTTTGAAAGCTAAAACTTCTTTGTCATTGTTTGTTAATTCTAATAGTTTGGTACAATCATTTAATGCTCCGGTAAAATCATTTGTATTACATTTTGAAGTTATCATATATTTATAAGCCCTAATGTTATTTGGTTCTTTTTCTACTGCTTTAGAAAAATATTCAATGGCTTTATCATACTTTTGTAATGAGTAATATGCAGCTCCACAATCAAAGTAAATGGATGGAAGCCTTTTGTCTTTTTCCAGTTCCAGATATTTTTCAAAATCATTTAATGCTTTTTGATGAAATCCCTTAGAACCTTGTACGAGTCCTCTGTAATAATAAACAATAGCAAGGGAAGTATCCAAATCTAAAGCCGAAGCAAAATCCTTAAATCCTCCTATACTATCACCTAATGCTATTTTGACTCTGCCTCTATTTGCATAAGCCAATGCAAAATTAGACTTTAAGTTTAATGAGATATTGACATCTTCAAGTGCTCCCATATAATTTTGCATTTCATATTTAATAATTGATCTGTCACAATAGAGCTTATTATTTTTTTGATCCAATGAAATACCAGTATTAATATCTTCCAATGCATTATCAAATCGTTTCATCAATTGATAAGCTGTTGCTCGATTAGCATATGCCAAAACATATTTATTATTTATAGACAACACTTTATTACAATCATTAACAGATCCCTCCAAATCTCCGAGTTCTTGTTTTACAATACTTCTGTTATTATATGCAAAAACTAATTTTCCATTATGGTCAATCACACTATTATAGAACAATAATGGTTCTTTGTAGTATTTTGTTTTTGTAAATGTAATTACAACAAAAGAAATAATTACTAAAATATATAAGTAAAGAAAGTATTTATTGTTTTTTAAACATGAAATATTCTCTTTTTGAGACCCTAACAAAGATCCTAAAAATAAAAAAATTCCTACCCCTGGCAATAAAAAACGATGATCCAAATAATCTAAAAATTGTACTTTGTAAAAAAATGTAGGAACCAATAAAAATAAGAACCAAATAACAAAAAACAAGTTTTCTTTTTTCTTTGGTGATTTGATAAATAAATAAGAAAAGAAAAAAAGAATAACAATGCCCAAAATAGTTTTTGCCCATGTATAACTTGGTATCGGAGACATCTCGAACGGAAAAAAAAATTGTGAGAAAAAAGTTGGTATTGCCAATAGGTTGGTTCCAAAATCTTTTAATGTCAAAGTATTTGTTGATCCTGTAAGAGCCATACTTCGCATTGAATACCATGCTATACCTATAGCTAATATACTTATAGCAAGAAAAAAACATCTTTTTTCTATCTTAGGATTCTTTTGAAATAAAAAGAAGTATGCTAAAAATATGAGCGGAAGGAATGCTGCTGTTTCTTTACTAAACAAAGCGATTATTAGAAAAAGACAGACCCAAAAACCGCTGTATTTTATCCGGTTCGTCCAATTGATAAAACTGATTACTGATAAAACACCAAATAAAGTCAGCAATAAATCACCTCTAGAAGGAAGCCATGCAACAGATATGACAAAAAGAGGATGAACTATATATAACAAAGTTGCTCCTAAAGCTATTTTTTTAGAAATGTTGAATTTTAAGAAGAGTAAAAAGATAGATATGGCAATGAGGCTGAATAATAAAACATTGGATAAATGTAGCGTCCAAGTACTTGCAATTCCTCCTGAGATCAAAGTATCTATGCGAAAAGTAAGATTTTGTAAAGGACGATAAAAATCTCCCTCTTGATTAAAAAATGCATCAGAAAAAAAAATCTTTTTTAAATCAACATCATTTCCTGAAAAGAAACTTTTATTATCTAAAAATATTTCTCTATCATCAAAACATGTATAATTAAAGGTAATTGTTTGAGCATATAATGCAAAACTTGCCATAAATATTACAAGCATATAAAAAGTATTCTTTTTTTCTTCTTTAAGCAACATATTAATTTCCGATTTATTTTTTACAAAGTTAGTAGAAAAACAACATAAAAAATCCCACTCTAAATATTTATAGAGTGGGATTTATAAAAAAATTATATATAAATTTCTTATTTAATAAATTTCAAGTTACCTTGAGCAGTTTTAGCAATATACATACCAGCAGCTAATCCTGAAAGATTGATATTAGATTTAGTAGAACTCATTACTTTAACCCCTGCTACTGTATAGATTTCTACAGATAAGTTTGTTGGATTTACTAATTCGTTGTTTGCTTTTTTAAGAAGGTCTGAAGAGATAGCGTCATTAATGCCTGCACCACCAGTTGCATTATCATTAATCACTACTTTCGAAACAATTGTATTAGTAATATAAAGCATAATGTCACCTGCTGTTGTTACTTGTAATGTACCTGTTACAAAGCCATAATTAGGTGCGGCTGCGTCTGCTGTTGCAGTTGGTGCGGCAGTAGTGGATACAGTATATATTCCGGGTGCATTTCCCATAGGAGAGAGCGCAGTTGAAGGCAACTTAGAACTAAATGTGGCTGTAGAAACAGCATTACCTCCCTTTTGTGCAAAAGTAACATGGATATATTTACCATTGGCAACATTAGAGAAAACCAACAAACAGTCGCTTCCGTTTCCGAAAAGACCGGCTTGGAAATTGTCAGATGGGTACAATCGTAATTGTGGAGCATTAACTGCACTATTTTTAACAAAAATCCCTACTCCAGGAAGACTTGCATAAGTCAAAGGTGAACCATAAGCAGAACCTCCTGCACCAGAAGTAATTGCATCATAAATAGTTGTACCTGTTGCTGCCACATAACCCTGAGAACCGTTTTCTGTTGGTGTTACACCTTGCAGGCCTGTAAAATCGAAAGTTTGTGCACTTGCACATAATGTTGTAGCTAAAACAGCCACCGAAAGTAAAAACTTTTTCATAATAGTAAAAATTTAATTGGTTTTATTTTGTTGATTAAAAATTCTGTTCGAATAAAATTGTTGCAAATATATAATATATTTTTTTATTGTGCAAATATTTTGGGGAATTTCTACATGGGTTAGTCAGGGCTTCATTTTAAATGAAACCCTGACCTCTTTCACTCAACAATCGTAAAAGTGCTGATCAACTTTCCTACATACGCTCCTTTTCCTTTGATGGTAAGGGTAGCCATGCCCGGTTGCGCATTGCCTTCTACCACAAATGTATAATCTTTGCCCTCTACTAAAAGAAGTGTTTCTCCGGTTTTAGTGTTGGTATAAACCAGCTCTATTTCCGGCACGATATGGCCTCCGTTGTAGGTTTGTGCGCCAATAGCAGAAAGTTGCGCTTTCGCAATATTTTGTCGTTTATTGCGGTTGTTTGTTCTGCGTAGCTTTACCCGCTCGTTATAATACTTGATGTATTCGTTTAATTCCACCATAAATGGCAGGTACTCTTCGGGGTCTTCCATCATTGTTATCATCGCCTCTAAGCGCGTGGCTATATCCAAATAAGTTTTGTCCATTTGTTGGCGCAGGTTAACCATGTTCACAGTGTTTTGCTCGCTTTTATTCTTGAACCTCCTGCCCATCAAAGCGATAAAATCATTATTGGTTTCCTCTAACTTTGTTAGCCAATCTGAAGCGTTTATTTGAGCGATTTCAGCAGTGTACCCTTGCTTTATTTCGATAATAACATCAGTAACGACAGCCGTTTTAATACTGTACGAGCGGTTGTGTATGTTAGGATGACTCTTAAGCAAGAGTTTGAGTCGCTTAGCTGCTGCAGCAGTATCTTCGTCCGGATTTTTCAGGTTCGTACACACTAAGCTTTCCAATCCTTTGAGGATAGAAACACGCACTGCATCTGCTTTGCATATCAATTCGGTAAACTCGCTACTGCGTATTGGGTCGAATACTTTGGCCTCTTGGTCATAGAGCGCCAGCAAGATAGCCAGTTCATTTTCGATTTTAAGTTTTTGCGGGCCGGCTTTGAGTAAAAGCTCAATCAGATCGCGCATAAAGTTAAAGTGTTCGCCGTTGAGTAAACAACTCAACCAAATAGTCATAATTTTTTTTACTGTTTTCATTTTTTTTATTTTTTTAGATTAATATTTAATCATCCAGACTGTTTGATTTTTAGACAAAAGAGCAAAGGCTAAAATCTAAAGTCTAAATAATTTTATTGATTAATAACCAAGTTGCATGCCTGCACTTTTTGTTTGCACAAACGAATTGAAAGCACTTGGCCAAGCTGCTTTAGTCCATTCCTGATAACATTTCTCAAAAGTTGAGCATTGTTTCTGACACGAAAGATTGTATTTCTCAAAAGTTGAGCATTGTTTCTGACACGAAAGATTGTATTTCTCAAAAGTTGAGCGTTATTTCTGACACAAAAGATAGCACTTCTCAAAAGTTGAGCATTGTTTCTGACACAAAAGATAGCACTTCTCAAAAGTTGAGCATTGTTTCTGACACAAAAGATAGCACTTCTCAAAAGTTGAGCATTGTTTCTGACACAAAAGATGACAACGCTCAAAAGTTTAGAAGTACCTGTTTGAGTGACAGAAATTAATGCTCGAAAGTTGAGAAATCGTTTCTGGTGTTAAAGATGGTAACATACAAAAGTTGACACGCAACTCCATGAAACGAAAATTTCAACTATCATTCTTGTGTACTACGGCTTGCTCAAAATAAATAAGTGTGAGGCTGCAATACTGGTTATATCTTTGATTGATTCAATAACACTTCAATAATACCGCGGAATATTTGCAGTGTTCTTGAATTAAACACTGCAAATATACTGTAAATATTTTAAATATCAAAATAAAATGCAAAATATTTTCAAATTATTTGTATTTTATTTGTATTGCATTGATTTTAAAGGAGGATAAAAATGTAAATAATGGGAAGATGAGAATAAAAAACAGAAATAATTCTGCTTTTAAATTCTGTAACTGGGTATAAAAAATAAGAGACGCACAAGCAAAACTGTGCGTCTCTACAAAAATTATCAAGATTTAAAATTACTTTTTAAGAAGGGCTCTTATTTCTTCTGCTTTATCTTTCATTTTCATTTTATTACTGTATATACTTGCCATACGGCGCAGCATAGCCTCATCTTTGTAACCATACTGAATTGCTTTGTTGTAGTATTCAAGCCCTTGTGTATATACTTCGCGTGCCTTTTTGTATTCTGTTTCGGCGGCTTGCTGAGAGCTGGCAAAGTCTCCCTTTTTATATATGGCATCGGCTTCGTCGCAAACCAAATCGCCATAACCGGCATAGGCATCGGCAAAATCAGGTTTCTTTTCGATAGCTTTCAGGTAGTCTTCTTTGGCTTTAGCAATTCTCGAAGGGCTATTGTTGCCATTTTTCTTTTGAGCATAAATAAATCCTCTGATATAATACAATAAATAATTGTCTGGATTTTTGCTAATAGCTAATTCTATTCCTTCCAATGCTTCTTTTTCTTTGCCCGTATTAATATTGTATTGAATACGGTTTCCTAAAAAGAATGTATTGTTTGGATACAATTTAGCCCCTTCATCCAATGTATTCAAAAAAGCAACGGTATCTTTTTCGCTTACCTGCTGACGGTATAACAATTGATATACTTTTTCTAAATTTTCATTGGTAAAAAAGAAAGTAGAATCCTTAGCTGTCGGTTGAGCTATAAGACTTGCGTTTGGAGCTTCTTTTACTCCTTGCAGCATTTCTTGCGAAGGTAATTTTAAATAATCTGCATAAACAGCTTTTGCAGTTTTATAATCGCGCTTGTTGAACATAATGTCTCCGTAAGCCGGAATATATTTGTACATATATGCAATTTTCTCGGCATCTCCTTTTCTGTACTCTAATTTTCCTTTTCTTTTTGGATCGGTTGTACTGGCAATCACATCTAAGGAGTCGGCAATCAACCAAGCCTTGTATGCTTTGTAAGAGGCTTCAGCCATTGCATTCCAGTTAGGTGTTTCGGGTGGAATTTGCAATCGTTTGCTATCTTCAAAATCGAACATCCTGTAATATACAAAGCCTTTGGTGTACCAGGCATCTACCGAATTTTTAGTGGCAGGATCCTGCAAGGCTGCATCAATTAATTTTTCTGCCTCGGTAAATTCATCTGTTTTAGCCTTTTTTTGGGCATTCTTGATATTTTCCACTTGAGCAAAAACAGTCAACGCAGAAAATAATAGCAATGAAATGCTAATAATAATTTTCTTCATATTATTTATTTTTTATGGTTTTAAGATTCTGTTTCCTGGTTTTCGTCAGTATTGGTAATTTCAATATCTGTTACCGTTTCGTCCAAAATATCTTCTTCTACTTCCGAAGTTACCTTACAAACCGAAGCTATTTCGTCATTTTTCTTCTCCAGATTAATGAGTCGAACACCTTGTGTGGCACGACCAGTTACACGCAAATCGGCAACTTTGATACGGATAGTAATACCCGATTTGTTGATAATCATCAAGTCGTTATCTTCGGTTACATTCTTGATAGAAACCAGTTTACCTGTTTTCTCGGTTACATTCAGTGTACGGACACCTTTACCGCCACGATTGGTTACACGGTAAACCGCTTCGCCGTCTTCATCATCGAGCATGGAGCGTTTTCCATAACCCTGTTGCGACACGACCAAGATAGTTTCTTTTTTATCATTTACAGTAATCATGCCAATTACTTCGTCGGTCGGATCATTAGGATCGAGCGTCATACCTTTCACACCGGTTGACGAACGGCCTGTTTCGCGCACTTTGGTTTCGTTGAAGCGAATGGCTCTGCCGTTTTGACTGGCAAGAAGCACTTCGCTCTTTCCGTCGGTCAATCTTACTTGGATTACCTGATCATCTTCGCGGATAGTAATGGCATTTACTCCATTGGCACGCGGACGCGAATAAGCTTCCAATTTTGTTTTCTTAATAACCCCTTGTTTGGTAGCGAATAATAAGTAGTGAGATTGGTTGTACTCAGGGTCTTGCAGTTGTTTCACTTTGATAAAGGCATTTACTTTGTCGTCGCCATCGATATTCAGCATATTTTGGATAGCACGGCCTTTCGATCCTTTGCTTCCTTCCGGGATTTCGTACACTTTGAGCCAGTAACAACGCCCTTTTTGTGTAAAGAAGAGCATAAAGTTGTGCATCGAAGCCGGGTAAATGTATTCGATAAAGTCTTCGTCGCGCGAGTCACTTCCTTTCGACCCCACTCCTCCCCGATTTTGCGATTTAAATTCGCTCAGTGGCGTGCGTTTGATATAACCCAAATGCGAAATGGTAATAATCATCTCGTCGTCCGAATAGAAATCCTCCGGATTAAATTCTTCGCTCGAATATACAATTTGCGTACGACGCTCATCTCCGTATTTCGCTTTGATTTCCTGTAATTCGGCTTTGATAATTGCCATCCGGCGCTCTACCTTAGCCAAAATATCTTTCAAATCTTCAATCAACTTCATGATTTCTTCATACTCGGCACGAAGTTTATCTTGCTCCATGCCTGTAAGCTGGCGAAGACGCATTTCGACTACCGCACGCGATTGAATTTCGCTCAATCCGAAGCGTTCCATCAAGCGGGTACGAGCTTCGTCGGGCGTTTTCGAGTCGCGGATAATTTTAATGGCTTCGTCCAGATTATCCAAAATAATCATAAAGCCTTCGAGCAAGTGAGCGCGTTTTTCGGCTTCAGCCAATTCGAATTGGGTACGGCGTGTAACTACATCATGGCGGTGCTCCACAAAATAATGAATCATATCTTTGAGATTCAACATCTTAGGACGACCATTCACCAAGGCAATATTATTTACACTAAATGATGATTGTAACGGACTGTATTTGTACAATTTATTAAGTACAACACTCGAATTTGCATCTTTTTTAATGTCAATAACGATACGCATACCTTCGCGGTCGGATTCGTCGTTAACATTAGAAATTCCTTCAACCCTACTTTCGTTTACTAGCCTACGGATAGCATCAATCAAATCGAGTTTGGAAATATTGTATGGAATTTCGCTTACAATCAATTTTTCGCGACCGTTTTTCTCAATCTCAACTTCTACTTTTGAGCGGATAACTACGCGCCCACGACCGGTTTCCAATCCTTCTTTTACGCCGGCATAACCATAAATAATACCACCGGTTGGGAAATCGGGCGCTTTTACATAATGCAGAAGCTCGTCGAACGAAATATCTTTATTATCAATATAAGCACACGAAGCGTCGATTACTTCGGTCAAATTGTGTGGGGCAATGTTGGTTGCCATCCCTACGGCAATACCAGACGCTCCATTTACAAGGAGATTGGGAATGCGTGTGGGCAATACGGTTGGTTCTTGCAGCGTGTCGTCAAAGTTGTTGCGGAAATCAACCGTATCTTTTTCGATATCCACCAGCATTTCTTCGGCTATTTTGCTGAAGCGGACTTCGGTATAACGCATAGCTGCGGGGCTATCCCCATCAACGGAACCGAAGTTTCCCTGCCCATCGACCAACGGATAACGCAACGACCATTCCTGTGCCATACGCACCATAGCAAAATATACGGATGAATCGCCATGCGGGTGATACTTACCCAGTACTTCCCCTACAATACGCGCCGATTTTTTATAGGGTTTGTTTGAAGCCATCCCCAATTCGTTCATACCAAACAAAACGCGGCGATGAACGGGTTTGAAACCATCGCGCACATCAGGTAATGCACGCGATACAATTACCGACATCGAATAATCGATGTAGGCCGACTTCATTTCTTCTTCAATATTAATCCTGATAATTCTGTCTTCGCTCTCTGTCATATTTTTATATAGTAAATTTTACGAAAAAAATCGTGCTAAAGTACGCTTTTTTATTGGATTGAGAAAGGATTTTTGGCAAATACTTATCAACAAAATAGTGCAAGTATATAGTTTGTATGAAATTTTGGCAAATTTTTTGATAAAGACATATGTAAGTATTTCAAAATAAATAATGATACATTTTGTAACCATGAAATCTATTAGCCGGCGATTGCTTCGTTCCCCGCAATGGCGCTTCGGTTAGCGGTCGTCATTGCGAGGAACGAAGCAATCTCTTTAAAAACATATCAATAAATTATTTTATAAACTTATTAATGTAAAAAGCAAATAAATATAAATTATCTTTGCTTTTACTATTAAGTACTTGAAATAATTTTATGACTATTACAATACATAAATGAAAAAATTATCCATAACAAGTTTGATGCTGTGTATTACAGTTTTAATATGGTCAAAAAGTTTTTCTTTTGGTTTTTCTACGCCATATAACCCGGCTATTTATACCCATAAAGCAAATTTATTTGAGAGTGTGGAGGATGCGATGAATGCAAATCCTGAAAATGTGATTGCGCTGAAGGTCAATGCTTCGAGTAAAAATATGCTGGAAATCAAAAAGTTCCAAAACCTGCGCTTCATGGTGCTCGATGATGGTTTTACTACCAGTAGTTTTTATTTGGATGAGCAAGCTTTCAAAGCTTTTTTCGAAATATGCAACCAACTTCCCCTTTTAGAGTATCTTGATGTTAATGATGCTAAATTAATTCCTTACATCAAAGAACCTGAAAAGCTGAAGGGGCTTAAGATTTCGAAATATGATTGGAATATATTTCAAGCCAATATTTCCCGGTTCAATAATTTGGAAATATTAATTATTGATGATCAAAAAGTTACAAATCTACCTAAAGCTGTTGGGCATATTAAATCTTTACAGCAGCTGGAACTATATACCGAAAGCCTTCCGGCACTCCCCGAATTGAATTTGCTGTCTAACTTATTGGTTATAAAAGCAAATGTAGGGCGAATAGAAAAGCTCCCCAAAACATTTGGAGAGCTGAAATCGGTACGGTATTTGAGCCTTACCGGATTGGTTGCCTTTAAAGATTTTCCGCCCGAGATATTGGAAATGGAAGGGTTGGAAGAATTGAAAATTGAATTGCGAAATACGGACGAAATCCCTGCTGATATAAGTAAATTGTCCAAATTAAAATCGCTGTATTTAGTTGATTGCAACCGGATCAGGGAACTGCCCAAAAGCATGGAAAGTTTATCCAAACTTGAAAATATAACGATTACCGGAGCTCCTCATAAGTTAGATATTTCATCTCTTTTAAATTTGAAAAATGATATTTCTATAACTTTAATCAGATGTAATTATGCCAATTTTGCCGAACAGTTGCAAAATGCTAAAAACCTGAAAGAGTTTATCATCCCAACCGCTACTATGCCGGCTGATGTAAAAAAAATAGAAAAATATATTCCTAAAAATAAAATCAAAAAAATAGATCTTTAATAATTTACTAACATTTAAAACAATTAAACTTATGAGAAAAAACAAATTTCTTTTAGCAGTAGCAGCATGTTTGCTAATGACGGTCGGCGCTTATTCGCAAGACTGGTCGGGATACCGCGTAGGCGAGCTTTATCCGGGTTATATCATCAAAACCGATGGAACCAAAGTGGAAGGTTACATCGAAGCGCAACCACGGGGAGAAACTACCGGAGTGTATATGAATGATGGAAATCAAGTGAAAGTAATATTTTATGCCGACCCTAAAAACAAAAAGACAAAGGTTACTTACAAACCGGACGATTTGAAAGAATATAAAATAGCCGAAAAATTGTACCGGAGCATCAATTACAGTGGCGGTTTGACCTCAAAACCCTTGCGTTTTGTATTGCTTGTCGAAGAAGGACGAATAGCCCGTTATATGTGGTATAACAATAATGGAAGTTATGTTTATCCTCAATTTGAAGAAAAAGAAATTTTGGTAAAAGTGGGCGAAAAACCGATAGAAGCAAGTATGCTTGCGCTTGGTTTTACTAAGAAAATGAGCAACCTGGTTGCTGATTACAAAGAATTGGCAGACAAGATAACCAACAAGGAAAAAGGATACGGTTTTACTTCGTATGACAAAATCGTTAAAGAATACAACTCTTGGTACGAAACTCAAAATCCATCAACAGAACAATAAATTTTATTATGATAAAAAAAACAATATTAATAGCCGCTTGTTTAGCCTGTTTCTCGCTGGCACAAGCACAAGAACCCAGCGTAAAATGGGGTGAACCCATAAGTTCGCCTTCCGACACAAGAATATTTGAGCTTTATCAAACAGAAGAAAAAGGATTTTACGCTTTTCGTAAAACCATAAACTCGCTGCAAGAATTCTATTGGTTGGATAAATATAATGACTCATACAAGTTGTTGTATTCCAAAGAAATCAGGGCTGCCGAAGGAGTTATGGGCGATAATGTTTTGTTTAGAAGCGTGTTGCCCCTGAAAGATAAAATGGTGGCTTTTTATACCGGATTTAAAAAAGCTACAAAAGAAAGCTGGTTCTTTTGCCGGAATATTTTGCCCAATGGTGATGTTGAGAAAAAGGATATTAAACTTGAGGGTATAAGTGCCGACAAAGGTGTAAACTCAGGAAGTTTTGAAGTGGTAACCTCGCCTGATAAATCCAAATTATTACTTGTAACCTCTTTTCCTTTTGAAAAAGAACAAAAAGCCAAAATTCGTGTGAAAGCTTTCGAAACAGAGTCTTTCAAGGAACTTTGGAGCAAAGAAGTAACTTTGAATTATGACAGCAAAAAAGGAAGTGTGGTCAGTTTATTGATAGACAACGCCGGAAATGCTTATTTAGCCGGAAGATACAATGCCGGAAAGAAGTTTGAATGGCTTTTGTGGACATACAATGCTACCACTGCCGAATGGAAAGAAAACGCCATTGATATGAAAGAAAAAACGATTAGCGACGATCAACATAAATTAATGCTCGACGCTACCGGCAATGTTGTTTTCAGCGGGTTCTTGTATGATGGAAACAAAGATAACTTTAAAGCCATATTCTATGTACGGGTAAACGGTAAAACACAAGCTGTAGAAGCAGTAAATCAACTGGGTTATGGCGATACTGCCCTGAAAGAAAAAGACGATGTTACTTTTTATAATTGGAGATTGAGAGGGATACTATCTCAATCGAATGGAAATATATTAGTAATTGGCGAAGACGAATTTGGTTCAAAAAAATCACTTAACACACCAGGCAGTGCGGGATCAACCATGACTTTCAACTATGATTATAAGTCCAAAGACATAAAAGTGCTTTCGATTAAACCGGATGGTAGCAAAAACTGGATTACAACAATTGATAAAAACCAAAATTTTGCAACCACAGACCCTAATTTGAAAAAGAATGGATTTGTTTATACCATGGTAAATGATCGATTATTTATCGTTTATAATTGTTTGGATTTAGCTCAAACACTTCATGTTCCGGCATGGAGTACAAAAGAAGCTGATGGTACATCTTTTAGTTATAAAAACTTTGCCATG
This sequence comes from Paludibacteraceae bacterium, assembly GCA_031553685.1. Classification (GTDB taxonomy): domain Bacteria; phylum Bacteroidota; class Bacteroidia; order Bacteroidales; family Paludibacteraceae; genus JAFGVL01. Next base: position 13,781 of record JAVBLE010000026.1, read on the forward strand.
AAAACTCAACTCCCAACATTCTTGTACATTGTAGAACCCAATGGTAACTTAACCTATGGTAATCGTAAATACGGATTGCCGTTGTTTAACTTCCAAAATGGAATATTTTATGAAATGAGTATGAATAGTTTTTCATTCATTCCATTGCCTGATGGCATCATTATGATGGATCAGTCAAACGAGAAATATCAATTTGGGAAAATTACTTTCTAACGAATTGTCTTAACCGAAAAACGCCAATCTTAATTTGAAGATTGGCATTTTTTGTATTTAGCCCGATTGAGTTTATTTTAATAGCTCTCTTATCCTTTCAACATCATCTTTTCTTTCTTCGGGAATAACACCTGCATCTTTAAATTTTTCAAAGTCTTCCAACCATCCGTCTTTATATTCTTCATCATTAGCATACTTCATATAGAGAGTTTTTGCTTCTTGATATTTTCCTTGAAGTAGCAATGCAGATGCGAGATTCAGTTTTGCAAGTATCAATGTTGTATCCATTAGAGCTATTTTTTCAGCTTCTGTATATTTCTTTCTATAAATTAAAAGATCAGAAAGATTAGCAATATTATTTTTCATATCTGATTTAATTCGTTTTCGATACATTTTTTCAGCTTCGGTATAATTCTTTTCTGATTTATCTTGTTCTTTCTGTGTTAGATATAGAAATCCTAACTCTGAATAAAGACGAGCCTTACTACTCTGAAACTTACTCTTTTTAAGACATCCTTCATAAATTTGTATTGCTTCCTTATACTTTTTTAGATTAATACACACATTTCCTGCATTAAAATAAGCATTTGAAACTTCAGGTTGATTTTCCATACTTTTATAATAATATTCTAAAGCTTTGGAGTAATCCTTTTTCATTTCATACACCCAACCTATATTGTTATTAGCATAAATACTATTAAATATCAATGCCTTATTATAATACACAAGAGCCTGGTCATAATCTTTTTTATTCAAATAACACATTCCTATTTCATTATAAAGACTGCTTGAATTAGGATGTTTATATTCAGCAGCCTTGAAGTAACAAACAATAGCAGAATCATATTTTTCCTTTGCATTGTAAACATCTCCCATACCATAGTAAGCAAATGGGCAATCAGAAGTTTGTTCTGATAATTTTTTGTACCCAGCCATTGCTTTATCAAGATTTCCCTTATTGAAATCACGATTTGCTTTATTTAAAACTTTTTCCCAATTGACATTTTGTCCATAAACGAGTACAGACGAAAAGATGAGCGCTAAAATAAAACTAATGTGTTTTTTTGTTTCCATACATAAATTATTTATTTAAAAAATTTTATTTCAATGTTTCTTCCCACACAAAACAATTCTCAAACCCTCCTTTCAAATCCGTTTTCTCCCTGAAAATGCCAAAAACAGAAGAACCCGAACCCGACATCGAAGCGTAAACAGCCCCACTTTGATACAATCTTTCTTTTACTTCACCAATAATCGGGAATTGCGGAAAAACCGTCGTTTCAAAATCGTTTTTCATCCATTCTTTCCATTCTTCAACCGGCTTTTGAATAATTTCTTTCAAAGAAAATTCCGGTTGTTGAGGACGGCAGCCATTATACGCCTCTTGGGTCGAAACAAAAATAGGTGGCTTGATTAACGCAATAGAATAGCCTTTTAATGAAAGATTTATAGGTTCGAACACTTCGCCCCGACCCAATGCAAATACCGGCTTATTTTGGATAAAAACAGGGCAATCGGAACCCAATTGAGCGGCATAATTTTCTAGTTGCGCATTATTTAATCCGAGCTTAAACTGATCGTTCAGCATTTTGAGCATAAAAGCAGCATCTGCCGAACCACCTCCCAAACCGGCACCAAAGGGAATATTTTTTTGCAGGTAAATAGAAATTTCGGGCAATGGGAAATCCTTTTTTAGCAATTGATATGCCTTAAAGATTAAGTTTAATTCAAGTGGCGTATCTATTTGTAAACCTGATTGTTGAAATATAGTTTTATTTTCTTCGGAAGTGATAAATTCCAACGCATCGGATAACCCGATCGGATAAAAAACAGTTTCGATATTGTGGTAGCCATCCGGGCGTTTTTCAACAATATTCAGCCCAAGATTTATTTTAGCATTCGGAAAAGATAACATATTATGGTTTTTTTGTCAAAAATACATATTTCCCACAAAGCCGCAAAAAGGAATTTTACAGATTTACAAATTGATTTTAATGTATATCCGTTTTCAGCACAATGCACATTCAAACTAAAAGCTACGCTTTATGTACTAAGTCGCTAAGTCGCAACGACGCAAAGAAAAAAATCTTAGCGTCTTCGCATTTTAGTATAGAAAAAACGAACAAAAAATAAAAGCAATAAAAGTGTCGTCATTGCGGGCTTGACCCGCAATCGCACAAGACCACAGCTTCTGACAACCAAGACAAACCAAGCCTGTTAATGCGATTGCGGGTCAAGCCCGCAATGACAACAATAGTAAAAGGGATAATACCGATAAAATTTATGTGCATAATAGCTTTATTTCCTTTGGTTGTGGGAAACTTGTTTATAACAAAATAATAAAGCAAGCGTGCAATTTTATACTTTTGTTCTCCCTAAATATTTTATAAAAAAATGGAACAACAAACCCGTACACGCAAGCCCAAACACACGCCCAACGCTCCGATAATCAGCGAATTTGGAAAACTACCGCCACAAGCTCCCGAAATAGAAGAAGCCGTGATTGGCGCCCTGATGCTCGAAAAAGACGCTTATTCGATTGTAGGCGAACTCCTTCGCCCCGAAAGCTTCTACAAGCCCGAACACAGCAAAATATACAAAGCCATTACCGACCTCGCCTACCGTCAGGAACCGATCGACATGCACACCGTAACCGAACAATTGCGCAAAAACGGCGAATTGGACGAAGTGGGCGGACCGTATTTTATCTCTCTGTTGACGGCAAAAGTAGCTTCGGCAGCGCATATCGAATACCACGCTCGGATTATTGCCCAAAAATACCTGGCACGCGAACTTATCAGCCTTTCGTCCGATGTGCAAACTAAAGCGTTTGATGAAAAGAATGATATTGATGAATTGATGCAAGAGGCTGAAGGTAAGCTATTTGAAATCAGTCAACGGAATGTCAAAAAAGATGTTCAGCAAATCAATCCGATTATCCAGGAAGCGCTGAGCCGCATATCAACAGCCGGAAAATCTGAAGGATTAAGCGGTTTGGCAACCGGATTCCACAAGTTGGACGAAATCACTTCGGGCTGGCAACGCTCCGACCTTGTCATCATTGCAGCCCGTCCGGCGATGGGAAAAACAGCTTTTGTGCTCTCGATGGCAAAAAACATGTCGGTCAACTACAACACTCCGGTCGCGTTGTTTTCGCTCGAGATGTCCAATGTACAGTTGGTTAACCGTCTGATAATGAATGTGTGCGAGATTGAAGGCGAAAAAGTAAAAAGCGGAAAACTGAGCGAAGACGATTGGCAACGGCTTAATATAAAGATAAAAGAACTCGAAGGTGCGCCTTTGTACATCGACGACACGCCGAGTTTATCGGTATTTGAATTTCGCACCAAAGCCCGCCGTTTGGTGCGCGAACACGATGTTAAAATCATCATCATTGACTACCTGCAGTTGATGAATGCAAGTGGCATGAACTTTGGCAGTCGAGAGCAGGAAGTAAGTATGATTTCGCGCTCGCTCAAGGCGCTGGCAAAAGAACTGGACATCCCGATAATAGCCCTTTCACAGCTGAACCGTAGCGTCGAGAGCCGTGGCGGAGCTGAAGGAAAACGCCCGCAACTGTCCGACCTTCGTGAATCCGGAGCCATCGAACAAGATGCTGATATGGTGTGTTTTATCCATCGTCCGGAGTATTACAAAATCACCGAAGACTCACAAGGAAACTCATTAGTGGGCATTGGCGAAATTATCATAGCCAAACATCGTAATGGAGCCGTTGGTGATGTAAATTTAAGATTTAGAGGTGTTTATGCTAAATTTGATAATCTAAATGAAGGGCAGGAATATATTACTGTCGAATCCAAAATGAACAGTACACGACCGGCAAACACCAATTTTTACAGCGAACCAACTCCTACTACACAACTGCCTACCGCCAAAGGGAACGATGATATGCCGTTTTAGATTTTATTGTTTTTAAAATGGAAAAGTCCTGCAAATTGTTGTTTGCAGGACTTTCTTATTTTATAAACTATCGAAATTATTGATTTAGAACATAAACATTGCCACAGCCAAAACGCGGCTACCGTCAATTCCTTTATTGTCAATAGCTTCGCCTTTGGTTGTATCCAAAGTTCCGTAGAAGGCTTTGTTGTAGCTATATTCGAGCGAAAAACACCAGTTCGGCAATTTGTACGACACTTGCGCCGAACCCCGCCATACTTCGCTAAGCATTTTTCCGCCATACATCACATTTCCATATACGAATGACCCGATTGAAGTTCCCAAAACGGAATGATCGCAACCTAAGTTCTTGCTATATCCGGCAAATAGATTGAAATTCCAAGGTGAATTTTCTTTTAATTTATAGTCGGCAGAAAACCAGCCTGTTATCACATCAAACGGCTTATATGATCGTTCGCCCTGTGCGGTCGAATCGGTAGCTGCATAGCCGCCTAACATGCACATATCACTTAAATTTTGTCCGTAGGCAGCCTTGGCTTTCAGTGTTAATAACTTTTGTGAATATTGTACATACGCATTAAATGCGGTCGACTGCACTTTTTCGTCCACAGCAATAGCCCCATCTACGGTTTTAAGCGCAATGTTGCGTGGTTGCAACTGTTTGTATTCGGCAGCAGCGCCTACAGTGAACGAACTGATTTTGTAATCAACTCCGGCTACCAATTCGGGAATTTTGGCATTGCGCTGATAGGCAGTGCTTCTTCCTTCAGGTCCGGGCGATGTAAACTGCGTTTGATAAAGGGCTGCACCGTATAGTTTTACACCGTTTGTCGAATAACTATAGCGCACTTGCGGATTGCGGGCAAAAGGCTGATAAGGTTGTCCGCCATTGAGGTCGAGAACATTGGGATAGCAATTATCATAAAACGGATGCCAGGTTTGTCCGGCAAGCACATCCGATTTCCCGAAATTCATTTTCATCCAGGCATGGCGAATACGGAGCAAGGTTGCCGAACTGCTAAAGCCTTGAAAATCGGCTTCTATCCTACCCGACAGGTTCATATTCAGTTTTTTGACACGAAACGGCGCAAAATCCAACCCGAAACGCGAACCGGTGGCTGTAATGCCTGCCATACCATTTCCGTTCAAATCATTGCCATTCGCATCGATATTTTCGGGTTTGGGATACAGGAGTACAAAACCGTCTGAACCTTCTTCCATTTGGCGGGTGTTGTAATAGGCATCGACACGCACATTTCCGTATATTTTGAGTCGGGGAACGGTATCTGCCGGAATGGCGGGTGTTTGGGCAAAAATAAATGCTGTTTGTGCAACGACTGCTGCGGTTAGAAATAGCTTCTTCATTCTTTTTGTTTTTGAATAATTCTTGGTTTTTGGATTAACATTTTTCGTTTTTTATTTCTTTTTTCTTACGATTTGAAATGAAAATCGTTTTGGGGCTGCAAATATCTTAATTTTTCTTGAGAATAAAAAATGATTGGGTTATTGTTATGAAAATTTATGGCAGGATAGAGGGGTTGCATTTCGACAAGCTCAATGACCACATGCAACGCCCCTACAAACAGCATAGGAATGCGGAAGGGACGCACTTCGACAGGCTCAATAACCACGCCCTAATGGTTTGAATGAAAAAAGGCAACGGTCTGTGAACCATTGCCTTGCGATATGTGCATAAAAAAACACTACTGATTAAGATGCTGTAAAGCTAAATCTAAAATGGTAGTGTCGTCGAGCATAACTAATCCCCCGTCTGGTCCGGGTTCGATGTGAAATCCTACGCTTTTTCCTTCTTTATAATTGTAACCGCCGAAATAATTGCGTACAGTTTCGACGGTTACGCCTAACTCTGTGGCAATTTCGTGAATACTGCCATCGGGAAGGCTGTCTTTGATCTTCCGCAACTCGTTGAATGTGATTGTCCTAGTCATGGCTTTTAAAGTTTTTATATGTTAGTAAAAAATGATTTTTAAATCTGCCATAAATGTATAATCATTCGTTGTGATTTCCAAATTTTTTAGATTTTTTATTTTTTATGATTTTTTGTGTAATAATTTGATTTTAAGGTTGTTTTGTTTTATTGATGCTTAAAACATGTTTTATAACATGAAATAGAGGGGTATCAGTAGTAATGGAATAAGGACGAATGTGATTAGGGCGGCGTTTAGTTCTTTTTGCGCAAATCGCTTTCCGGCAAGGGTTTGCGGGAAAAACCGTTTCAGAAGATAAAAAGCAAATGTGGCTGCTCCTAACCCGATGAGCATGCCGCACAGGATATCGCCGGGGAAATGTACGCCCAGATACAGGCGCGAATATGAAAAGAGTACTGCCCATGCAAATATGCCGATGGTGTACCACCGGTAGCGGAAAAGCAGGCTGGTAAACAGAGCAATGCCAAAGGAATTTGCAGCGTGCGAGGAAGCGAAACCGAACCGTCCGCCGGTGTATCCGCGTACTATATGCAGCATGCCTTCGAGCGAGGGGTCGCGCGTGGGGCGCAGGCGTTCGACTAATGGTTTGAGCAAGCCGGAAGCGATTTGGTCGGCTATGAGAATAGTTAGCCCGATGCCGAGTATTATCCAAATGGCGTCTTTTTTCTTTGTTTTGATAATGCTGTAAATTAATGTGGCAAAGGCTGGCAACCAAATGAGTATATTGGTTACATACCAAAAGAAATGGTCGAAAAACGGCGAATGGTTGTTGTTGATTTCGACTAATAGGGATTTGTCGAGGGTAATAAGTTGCTCTAACATAAAAAGTTATTTTTCGTCGTAGTGACTCGTTGCAGAAAGAATTACAACGATAATCTTGCCATCGTCCACTTTATAAACCAAACGGTGCTTTTGATTTATCCTGCGAGACCAACAGCCTTTTAAATCGTATTTCAATGGTTCGGGCTTACCGATACCTGTATAAGGATGTTCTCTCAACTCATTTAAAAGCTTATCTAACTTGACTAAAACAGCTTTATTTCCTGATTCTCTTAATTCAGAAATATCTTTTTCAGCCCTTGATAAAAGGATTATTTCATAATTCATACTCCTAATAATTCTTTTTGTTTTTCTCGAGTAAGAATAGTGCCTTTCCCTTCTTCATATTCTTGCAAGGCTTCTTCGATTTTTGCAATCATTTGCGGGGTGAAATAGTCATCTCCTTCATTTATAGGAGTGATAACAAACGAATCTTTTGATCCTTGTTGTACAATGACTCTTTCGCCTTGTTTTGCTTTGGCAAAATAATGTTTTTGATGATCGCGAAATTCTCTACTGCTGATAACTAACATAATAATAATTTTAAATGTGTACCAATTATGTACAAAGATAGTACATTTTATTCAAAAATCAAATATCTTTCATGCTCAATTGTACTCGTTTACGCTCAAAATCTACATCAAGTACTTTTACTTCGACATGTTGATGTAGTTTGACGATTTCGGTCGGATCTTTTACAAAACGGTTTGCCATATTGGAAAGATGTACCAATCCGTTTTCTTTAATGCCCACATCTACAAACGCTCCAAAATTCGTAATATTGGTAACAATTCCGGGCAGCACCTGCCCTATTTTCAGATCTTCAATCTTTTTTACGGTTGGATCAAATTCAAATACCTTGATGCCTTGGCGTGGATCACGACCGGGCTTGTCAAGCTCCTGCATGATGTCGTTGAGCGTTGGCAAACCGACTTTATCGTTTACATATTCTTGCAGATTAAGTGCCTTTTTGAGTTCTTTGTTTGCTATTAAATCGTTGACTGTAGTTTTGAGGTTTTTTGCCATTTTCTGTACTATGGCATAACTTTCGGGGTGAACGGCAGAATTGTCCAAAGGATTTTCGGCATTCGGAATGCGGAGGAATCCGGCGCATTGCTCAAAAGTTTTTGCTCCCATTTTAGGCACATTCATCAGCTCTTTACGCGATTTGAAAGCACCGTTTTCGGCACGATAATTCACGATATTTTGTGCCAACGCCGCTCCCAAGCCCGAAATATAAGTGAGCAAATGTTTGCTGGCGGTGTTTAAATCGACACCTACTTTGTTTACGCAATTCTCTACTGTTTGGTCGAGGGCGGTTTTCAGGCGGTTTTGATCCACATCGTGTTGGTATTGCCCCACTCCTATCGACTTCGGATCGATTTTAACTAATTCAGCCAACGGATCCATCAACCGGCGACCAATGGAAACAGCTCCACGCACGGTTACATCGTATTCCGGAAATTCTTCGCGCGCTACTTTAGAGGCTGAATAGATGGAAGCGCCGTTCTCACTCACCACAAAAACCTGTACTTTACGATCGTACTGGATATTTTGAATAAATTGTTCGGTTTCGCGACTGGCAGTTCCGTTTCCGATGGCAATAGCTTGAATGTCATAGGCTTCAACCATCTTTTGGATTTTACGCATGGCTTGCGAATATTCGCTTTGTGGTGGGTGCGGGTAGATATTCTCGTTGTGCAAGAGGTTTCCCTGTGCGTCGAGGCACACAATTTTACAACCGCTTTTGTAGCCGGGATCAACGCCCAACACCCGTTTTTGTCCTAATGGCGGAGCTAACAATAATTGGTGCAGGTTTTCGGCAAAAACACGGATGGCTTCAGTATCGGCTTTTTCTTTGCTCGAATTGGCAAATTCGGTTTCGATAGATGGTTTCAGCAATCGTTTGTAAGCATCGGCAACAGCTTCTTTTACTTGAAAGGATGAAAGAAAAACACCTTTGACAAAAATGCGTTCCAAACGCTCAATACAAGTTTCGTCATTTTCGGGCGAAATATTGACGCGCAAAAACTCTTCCGCCTCCCCCCTACGCATGGCAAGCAAGCGGTGCGACGAACATTTGCGCAAGAGTTCGTTCATCTCAAAATAATCCTTGTATTTTACGCCTTCCTCTTCTTTACCTTTGATTACGCGAGAAGATATAATTGCCTCGCGGTCAAATATATTCCGGATAGAATTACGGGCAGCTTCGCTTTCGTTGACCCATTCGGCAATGATGTCGCGGGCACCTTTGAGGGCTTCGTCGGCAGTGGGCACCTCTTTGCTGATAAATCGCTGCGCTATTTCGTTTACATTATTGTCCACTTGTTTCATCAATACTCGTGCAAGCGGCTCTAAACCTCGCTCACGGGCAATTTCGGCACGCGTACGGCGTTTAGGTTTGAACGGCAGGTAAATATCTTCCAATTCGGTTGCATTCCAGCAGTTTTCAATGCGAAGTCGCAAGTCGGGAGTTAGTTTTTCCTGTTCTTCGATAGATTTTAAGATGGCTTGTTTCCGTTTAATGAGTTCGCAAAGCTTGTCGTTTTGTTCTTTGATGGCGGCTACTTGTTCCTCGTCCAAGTTGTCGGTCATTTCTTTGCGATAACGACTGATAAAAGGAATGGTTGCACCTTCATCGAGCAGTTTTATGGTGTTGGCTACTTGTTTTTCTTTTAGGTTTAAAGAATTGGAAATTAGGGTGATGATTTTTTGCATATTATTTATCTTCTTTTGATACTATTTGTCCTCTTACATTAAAATATTGTTTTGCTTTTCTTTTTTTATCATATTCAAAATAAATATTGATGGATTGATCTACAACTGCTGCTGCTTCGGTCTCACAATTTATTACTATAAAACCTTTTTCGTTTGGCTCTACTATTTTAGAATAATCATTAATATGAACATATTGTTTTTTGTCAAACCAATTATCCTGAACTTCTACTTTTTCAATAATAATCGGTTTTGAATGTATATTTATGAATTCAAAAGTATGTGACAATTTGGTGTTCTTGGCAACTTCACCAAAACAATACTCACTTTTATCCCACTTAACAGCCTGTTTCACATTTCCTTTTATCATTAAAATAATTTTAGGCTGTGTGGCATTTGTTTCGACTGTGGTTGATTTATAAAACATGCCGGGGCGATTTACTACTTGTATATAAATTCTGATTGTTCCTTTTCCTTTTGGCGGAATAGGCTCTTTTTTCCATTCGGGTGTCATGCAACCGGAAGAACAACGAACTACATCAATTAATAAGTCTTTCGTACCTGTATTTTCAAACTCAAAATCGTGGTAAAAACTTCTTTCTTCTTCAAAAATATTACCAAAATCAAAAGTTGTTTCTTTAAATGCGATCACTGCTCCATCTTGAGTAGGTGTTTCTGCCAGTAAGAGTAAAGGATACGACAATAATATAAAAAGGGTGATGATTCTTTGCATTGTTTTTAAATTTTTACCGTAAAGGGCACAAGATTAATTTTTTGTACAATTGCTTATGGTTCATAAAATTGAATCATATCTGCCAGTTGTAAAAAATATTCTGTACTCCAAATATCCATTTCTTGTGGATTTTTTAAAAATGGGCGAACATCATTTTTTACCGCCTCAATACTTGTTTTTTCAATTCGCTCTTTTAGCTTTTTCTTGAAAAATTCGGGTGTAAATTCTTTTTCGGTCAGGGCATTTATTTGTTCTGCTCGTTTTTGTAAATGGCTAAAATTCAGTTTGACATTATTTCGCACATAAAATTCAAAATCGTACCAATCGCGCCCTTTTACACGGTTTTGCCAATTGCGAAAAAGGAAAGCGTGCATTTTCCCTGCATACAAATCGGGCAACGAATAGCAGCGAGTCATAAACGAAAACGGCAACAAAAGCAACTTGTATTCGGTCAAAAAATCGGATGGAGGCTGTGTATCTACTTCGATTTTTATCTTAATTTGTTTTTCTGTTGTAAATTGCAAATCGTAAATCTCAGTGTTTTCTTTCAAAAAAGCCGATTCGATATTTGTTGCGTTCGATTTTTGTTTTTTTGTAATGATAATATCTTTTCCAACGGCTTTAAATTCAGTGATTATTGTTTCAAAATAATCTCCCAAATCAAAGTTTTCATTGACTTGCAAAAGCGAAAAATCCATATCTTCCGAAAAACGCTGCAACCCGTAAAAAATACGCAAGCAAGTACCACCATAAAACGCCGCGTGATCGAAAAAACCGCCACGATATAATCCGGCAAGTGTGATTTGCTGCATTACTTCGTGCGTGGCGTTGGTCAAATCGTCTTTGGTAGCGATTGGATAGCGCGCGAGCATTTGGGTGAAAATAGAGCTATTCATATTTAAATTGTTTTTCAAAAAGATAGAAATTCCAACAACAAACCCAATTCTCCTTTCTTTTTTCCTACTTCAATACATTGCCTTACAATATCCGTATCCAAATTTTTCAATACATCTAAATCAATTCGTAAATCTTCCGTCAAATATTTTTGCACGGCTTGCACAGATTGTAAGCGCAAGTTCGGCGTGCCCACAATCATATCGCAAACAGCTTTGGTAGGCGAAGCTATCAAGAAAGCATATCGATTTTCAACTATTTCCTGCCGAAGCCCAATGCTGAAATAATCCGCCGAAACGGTTTTGTATTCAAAATTTCCGAGTGGTGTAGTGAAGGTTTTTGCTCGTTTCACGGTCATTGAGCGGGTGGTGTAAACTCTTTCGGGAATCATTCCGTAAAATGCCAAAGCTGTTTCGAGCGAAATGTAAGAAGTTTGATACAGATGATTAGCTATCAACTCTTTAGAAATGTCATTTTTATTATTTTTGTTAAAAAAAATATATAAGCCATTTTTTATCCGAATTAATTTTCCGTTTTTTTCTAAACGAGAAATCTTATCTTTCGGAAATTTCACATCGGCCAATAATTCGGTCAGAATGGAATAATTGATAGGTATATTATAATATATAGGGTCAAGATTTTCCATTGTTCATTAAAATATATCGCAAAAATAGTAAATTTTGCATAGAAAATCGAGTTAAACTCGAGAAAATATGCAATTTTTGCTAAATTAATTTGAGTTTTTTATCCCCATTTTCAATAATTCAAATCTGAAATTTCTTTTTATACAAATTTCTCTATCCCCAAATTCTTATGTGTTTCTTTCAGCGCGTCTTCGCTATCGGTGATCAGTAGCAGCCTGTCTCCTACTTCCAGTTCTGTTTGTCCTTTGGGTACAAAGTACGATTCGTTGCGCTTTACCATAACCACCAATGTGTGTTGTGGTAAATTCAGGTGCATCATTTGATTGCCTGCCGCAAGCATTTCTTCAGTTACCAAAATTTCGCTCATGGTCGATTTTATCTCTTCCGAAAGCTCAATATCAAAGTGTTGCAGTTTTTTCTCTTCGCGCTTATCTTTCGAAAGTCCAAGCAAATTAGCCAATTTGGAAACCGTAGTACCTTGCAATAAAAGCGAAATCAGCGTGATAAAAAACACAATGTTGAACATCAGCCGCGAGTGCTCCAACCCTGCAGCCAGCGGATAAATGGCAAAAATAATCGGCACAGCCCCGCGCAATCCCACCCACGAAACAAAGAATTTGTCCTTAAACGGCATTTGGCGAAAAGGCAATAATGTGAGCAAAACGCTTATCGGTCGTCCGGCAAACATCATAAACGAAGCGATAAGCAAACTGCCAAAAGCAACCGGCAATAATTCGTGCGGATTGACCAGCAAACCTAAAGTTAAGAACATGGTTATCTGGCTAAACCAGGTTAGTCCGTCGAATATTCGAAGCGAAGTCCGCTTGTGTACAAATTTGGAATTTCCGATAATCAGCCCCGCAATATAAACGGCTAAAAATCCGTTTCCTTTGCAAAAATAAACAGCTGAGAAAATAAAAATACAGCACGAAAACAATAAAATCGGGTACAACGAATCGTTTGGCAAGCGAATTTTGTTGATCAGCCGCACCGAAAGCCGTCCCAGAAAATAACCGCCAATGCCGCCCACCACCAGCTGCAAGAAAAATTCGACAGCAGCTACGCCATAATTAATATCGCCGGTTTGCGACGAATTTATCATCCCAATCAGAATAATGGTGAGCATATATGCCATGGGGTCGTTGCTGCCGCTCTCGAATTCTAAAAGCGGTCGCAGACGGTGCTTCAAAGCCATGCCTTTGGAGCGTAAAATGGAAAAAACCGAAGCCGAATCGGTAGAAGACATAACCGAAGCCAGCAATAATGCTTCGAGGAAAGTAAGCTGGATATTTTCAATCAGCGTATTGGCTACCAAATAGATAAAGCTACCGGTAATAAAAGCTGTAAGCAAGACCCCGACAGTGGCAAGCAAACCGCCTTGATACATAACCGGTTTTATTTCGTCCAGTTTAGTATCCAGTCCACCCGAAAAAAGGATGATACACAACGCAATGGTTCCTACCACTTGGGCTGCGTTGTAATTGTCAAATTGAATGTGGAATGGTCCATCCACCCCAAAAAACATACCCACCCCTAAAAAGAGTAACAACACAGGAATACCAAAACGGCTTCCTATCTTGCTGGCAAAAAGGCTTGTAATAAAAAGCAGTGCTACAAAAAGCAATATTGATTCGATTGTAAAAGGCATAGTTTTTATTCTTCTTCTATTTTTTTAGTCGGCCGATACCAAGGTCGTCCTTTCTCAAAATGATGATCATCATGCTTCTGCCCGAAATTGCCGCCCCAGAAATAACCTAACCGCTTAAACTCAAGCACAACCGAACTTTCGGGCGTAAATGTGCCGGGCACTTCGGGGTTGCAAACTGCTCCTTCAGGGCGATCTTTCCGTGTTTGACAATAAGGCTCTTTCCAGCGTTGCGGATTGAAAAACGGGTTTATATCAATGGCAAGTCCTTGCGAATGCTTGGAAATCTTCACATTACGGTAACAAAAGCTGTATGAATTATTATCAGCCATCGAAGCGTCATCGTCCCAATCATATTTCACCACAGGGATTACCTTCGCTACCGGAAATCTTTCTTTCAACATAAAATCAAACATATACAACATATCGTTAGCAATCTGTTTGTTACAAAGCAATTGCCCTTGATGGATTTTATCATCCGTAGAAAGATATTGAACATCGAGCAACACCAATTCATCAAGAATTTCTTGCGGAGCACGCGAACCCGAAATTGCTTCGTCGAAACTATACCGGCAATCTACAATAACAGTATCTTCTTGTTCCTCAATAATTTGAATTGTGTCATTTTGAGGTACTGTTTTTTCTTCTTTTTTATTTTGACAAGAAAAAAGAAAAATAGCAACAATTGCTAACCAAATATATTTTTTTGAAAGATTAAAAATCATTTTTATAAAAAACTCGGATGCATTAACTGATAAATAAAGTAGAAAATCAAACGAGGTTCGAGTAAAATCGGGAAGATAAACCCGAAAACCGACCCGTAAAAGTGTGCGTTATGATTAATGCCATCGCCTCCCCGACGGCTCATATATTGGCAATAAACGAGGTAAACCACTCCGAAAAGTATTCCGGGACAAGGAATAAAGAAAATGTAAATCAGCCGCCAGGGATCGAAAAAGATTGCCGAGAAAATAACCGCCGAAACCGCTCCCGAAGCCCCCAAAGTAAGGTAATTGGGATTATCTTTTTTCTTGATAATATCAAATAACGATGAAACAATGATCGCAGCAAAGTACATTCCCAAATAAAACGCACCCGGATGAGTGGTTATTTGTGCAAAATAAATCTCCACCGCCTGCCCAAACGACCAAAGCGCCAACATATTAAACAGCAAATGCCCCCAATCGGCATGGATAAAAGCGTGAGTGATAATGCGATACCATTGCCTATGATGAAAAGCGAGGTAAGGCGAAAGGATTAATTTTTCGAACAAATTGCGGTTCGAAAACGCTAAAAGACTGATAATTACAGTTACAATGGTAAGAATATCGGTTAAAGTTAAGTTCATCATAAATTTTTTTACAATATTTGGAATTTTAAAAACTGCTGTTCGTCATTGCGGGCTCGACCCGCAACCGCAAAGTCAAGATATAATTCCGTTACAATATTTATTCTTTTTGGATGTTTATGTCAAAGGCTATATTTTATTCGCTCGCAATTTTCAGCAATAATATTTAGCGTCATCGCGTCTTTGCTTATATTTTGCTTTTTCAATATTCCACAAAAATACATTTATATTTAGCAAGAAAAAAGAAAAATAGCAACGAATACGCCTATTTATATTAAATTTGCAAGGTATTATGAGTATGAAAAAAATTTGTATATTTCTGTTCGCAACCGCTTTTGTGGCGGTTAGTATGCTTTCGTTTACCGCTTGTGTGGACGATAGCATTTCGACAGACAGCAGCTTGCGGCTTTCGTTTTCGGCGGACACTGTTTCGTTCGACACCGTTTTTTCGACCACAACCACCACTACGGCGCGTTTTAAGGTATATAACCGCAGTAACGAAAATATTTCTATTTCGTCCGTGTGGATTGCGGGCGGCACTGCTTCGCCTTTCCGTATCAATGTGTCGGGGCGCACGGGCGCGTCGTTGCAAAATATTGAGTTGCGCGCCAATGACAGCTTGTATGTATTTGTAAATGCGACGATTAACCCCAACAATCAAAACCAGCCGGTACTGATAACCGACGCTATCGGCTTCCTCACCAACGGAAATACACAATATATACAGCTCGAAGCTGTTGGGCAGGATGTTATCCGCTGGGAAAATAAAGTGATTGCCGGCGATACGACTTTGACTGCCGAAAAACCGTTCCTTATCTATGGAAACCTTGTAGCAAAAGGAAATCTGACAATTGCGCAAGGTTGCAAACTATATTTCCACAACAAAGCCGGACTCGAAGTGCAAGGCAAACTGACCGCTAACGGCACGCTGCAAGAACCAATTTTAATGCGTGGCGACCGCATTGATTACCTGTTCAAAGGCGTTCCGTACGACACGCTTTCCGGACAGTGGAACGGCATGAAACTCCTTGATGACGCTGTAATCAATCATTTAGAAATGCGTAGTGGAACAACAGGGATAGCCATTAATAATAAAAAACTGACACTAAATAATTCAACCATTCATAATTTTGATTCCTGCGCCGTTTTTGCCCGAAATGCGGATGTAACGATCACCAATTCGCAACTTTCCAATAGCGGACTAAACTGTTTGCGAATGCAAGGTGGAAGCTGTTTGGTGGCGCAAACTACGATTGCCAATTTCTTTTCGATCACCAAACGGAAAGGAAATTCTGTTTTCTTGCAAAATTATGATGAAACGAACGCCTCCGCTCCTATCGCGCAAGCCAAATTTGAAAATACGATTATAATCGGTTCGTACAAAAATGAAATCACGCTCGACAGCCAACCGAAAACCACCACGCCGACTACCGATTTTAATGTCAATTTCTTTAATTGTTTAATTCAGGGAAAAGAGGAACAAAATCCATTTTATACCAATACCGTTTGGGTAGATAAAACCAAAGATATTTTTGTAAATACACTCACTTATCCGTATAATTATCAGCTAAAAAGCGGTTCGCCCGCAATTGGAGTAGCCGATGACGCGGTGGCAAACCAATATCCATTTGATAAAAACGGCGTAAACCGTTTATTCGATGGTGCACCGGATATAGGCGCGTATGAATTTGTTGTACAATAATATTTTATGATGATGAAAAAAATATTTTTTCTTACCACGCTCCTATTGTTTTCTTACCAACTATTTGCACAAGAAAACTTTGATACACTGCGCATTGTGAGTTACAATGCCGAAAACTTTTTCGATTGCAAACACGACAGTCTAAAAAACGACAACGAGTTCCTGCCCGACGGTTCGTATCATTGGACTCCCGATAAATACCGCACAAAACAATCGCACATAGCGCGGGTAATTACCTCTATCGGTGGTTGGACACCGCCCGGAATTGTCGGTTTGCTCGAAGTCGAAAACGAAGCGACACTTATTGCACTGACCAAATATTCGCCACTTAAAAACATGCAGTACAAGTACATACATAAGGAATCGCCCGACCAGCGTGGTATTGATGTAGCTTTGCTGTACCAACCTCGACAATTTAAGCCGTTTCACGAGGAATTTCTCGCGATCCATTTCCCCGACGCGCCCGAAAGCAAAACCCGCGACATACTTTACGCCGCCGGCACGCTCCACAACGACGATACACTGCATGTGTTCATGAACCATTTCCCATCGCGACTTGGTGGCGAAAGTGCTTCCGAACCGCGCCGTATATTTGTTGCGTCGGTGCTTCGCGCCAAGGTGGACAGCATTTTTGCTGCCAATCCGAAAGCCAATATCGTTATTATGGGCGATTTCAACGATTATCCGACCAACACCAGTGTAAATAAAGTGCTCAAAGCGGTGCAACCCGACGAAAATATTTCTACAACAGGCTTGTACAATCTTTATTATCGCTATCAACTGAAGGGCGATGAAGGCTCGCACAAATATCAAGGCGAATGGGGAATGTTAGACCAAATCATAGTTTCGGGCAATCTGCTTTCAACCCAAAACAGCCTTTTCACCGACAAAAACGCAGCAAAAATCTATAAAGCCGACTTTTTGCTCGAAGATGACGATAAGTTTTTAGGCAAAAGACCGTTCAGAACCTACATCGGCATGAAATATCACGGTGGATATAGCGACCATTTACCTGTGTTTATCGATGTTGCGGTAAAAGAAAAAGATTTAGGGAATTGATATTTTATGTAAAGAGTAAGATATAAAGTCTAAAGATATTTGGATAATCAAAAGATTATCGTTAATTTTGAATTCAAATAATATATGGATATAAAAAAACGCATTGAAGAACTGGAAGAACATCGCAGGCTGCTTTTAATCGACTTGAAAAATTTGCAAATCATCGAACGGAAAATTGGGAAAACGCCGCACCAAGCAGAAATGTTAGACAAATTTTTAGAACAATTAAGTGATGTTTTAAAAGAACTGAAAAGACTAAAAAATGAAGAATAGCCATGAATACAAAATTAAAAAAAGAATTTGACGAACTTTTGCTTTCAGGACAAACACTTACTGAAAAAGAGTTTGAAACAAAAGTAGATAATTTTTTAGCCAATAAATCAGAAGTTGAAAAAGACGCATTTAGTGAATATTTTATAGAAATTTCCACGCAAAAAATGCAACAATATAAGGATACTTCAGATGAAATTTCAGTTTTGAAACAATTAGACGGGATTGAAGAATATATCAATCTATCAAAACTATCACAATCATATTTCGGGAAAACAAAATCGTGGATTTATCAGCGTTTGCACGGCTACATGGTGCATGGGAAACCAGCAAAATTTACCGATACAGAAAAGAAAACCTTATCGGAAGCCTTATTAAATTTGAGTGAAAACCTGCGAAATGTTGCTTTAAAAATTGCTTGATATTTTTTCTCTTGGCTCTTTATTCTTTGTTCTTTGTTCTTTGCTCTAAAAAATGAAAATACAACTATTTATCCCCTGTTTTATCGATCAACTGTATCCCGAAACAGGTTTTAACACCATCAAATTGCTCGAAAAAGCGGGTTGCGAAGTGATTTACAATCCCAACCAAACCTGTTGCGGTCAACCGGCTTACAACAGCGGTTATTGGGACGAAAGCCGAAAACTGGCAGACAAGTTTTTGACCGATTTCACCGACGAATATCCGATTGTTACCCCTTCGGGGTCGTGTTCGGGCTTTGTTATTCATCATTATCCGAAATTATTTAAAGAAAATACCGAAAAGCTCGACCAATGCGGGAAATTAAAAATCTACGAATTATCCGATTTTTTGGTAAATGTATTGAAGTTTGATGATTTTGGAGCCAAGTTTCCGCACAAGGTAACTTACCACGATTCC
This sequence comes from Paludibacteraceae bacterium, assembly GCA_031553685.1. GTDB lineage: Bacteria > Bacteroidota > Bacteroidia > Bacteroidales > Paludibacteraceae > JAFGVL01. Next base: position 32,572 of record JAVBLE010000026.1, read on the forward strand.
TGTTCTGCCCTTCGTGAATACAGCATTAAAGCTGAGCCGCGACAATTATTATCCAAAGTGCAAGGATTAGAGTTGATCGAGATGGAAGAATCGGAAACCTGTTGCGGTTTTGGTGGAACATTTGCCGTGAAAAACAGCAGTATCTCTACCGCCATGACCGACAAAAAATTGATTAACGCCCTCGCAACCGGCGCCGAATATTTGGTAAGCACCGAAGCCTCGTGCCTGATGAGCATAAACAGTTACGCCCAAAAGCAAAAACTACCGATTAAAGGGATACATTTGGCGGATATTTTGGCAAGTTTTTAAAATATTATTGAAAGAATTAAATTATTAATACAAATAATTATGAAACCAGAAGACCTAATTTTTGACGAAGAAGAAGCTGTAAAGTTTATAATGAACTATTTACCTTCGGAAGTAAAAGAAAAAGTAAGCGAAAACGAGATTGACTATATTCTCGACATCATGTGCGAATACTACGAAGAAAACGGCTTAATGGACGAAAATTCGACCGATGAAGCCAGCATAGACGAAGAAGCCATGTTTAATTTCATCTCAAAAATATTGAAAAAAGACAAGCAAAATACTATTTCGGACGAAGACCTGCAATGGATTCTCGATGGCGAATTTGAGTACGGCAAGTCAATTGGCATTTACACAGAAGAGGGTTAATGAAAATACTGTACTATTTTGTATATGGCTTAGTTTGGGCATTTTCGCTCTTACCGTTTTGTGTTTTGTATATACTTTCGGATATTTTATTTATACTTATTTATAAAATTGCAAGGTATCGCCGTAGAGTTATCCGGCGCAACCTGATCAATTCGTTTCCGGATAAATCAAAACGCGAAATTCGCCGTATTGAACGAAAGTTTTACCGCTATTTTTGCGATTATTTGGTCGAGTCGCTCAAAACGATGACAATGTCCGAGAAGCAATTTCGCAAACGAATGATATACAAAAACCCCGAACTGGTTCTGCCCTATTTAGAAAACGGCAAAAATCTTTTTGTATATCTTTCTCACTATGGGAACTGGGAATGGGTGTCATACGGATTCAATGCCGCCACTCCTGATAAAGATTTTGTGATGTATCCGGTGTATAACCCGATATCAAATAAAATTTTTGATGATTTATTTTTAAAACTCCGTTCCACAAAACGCATTGTGCCTATTACCCAGCGTTTAATCATGCGAACGGTTGTGAAACTTACAAAAGAAAAAAAAGGAGGAATATTTCCATTTATTGCCGATCAATCGCCGGCACCCGAGAATATTTACTATTGGACTAATTTTTTAAACCAAGAAACTGCCCCTATTCTTGGACCGGAAAAAATTGCGAAATTGGCAGATTCACCGGTTGTTTTTATTGATATTGCCCGCGTAAAACGAGGATATTATACCGCTGAATTTATCTTAATGACCGAACATTCAAAAGAAATGCCCGAATTTGAATTAAGCGAGATGTATATGCACTTGCTCGAAAAGCGCATCCAAAAGGCACCTTACTATTGGCTTTGGACACACCGCCGTTGGAAATATGCACCGGATAACGAACGCGTTTTGAAATATGTAAAATTGCAGAATAAAGAAATGGTATTTAATACATCCAAAAAGGAATAGACAGAATTCTCCCATAAAGACAACTCGGGAAATTATTAATTGGCAGATTTACAGATTTTTAATCCATAATTTAAAATCAATCTGTAAATTTGTAAACAAATAAATCTGTAAATAATTTCTTTGTGCTTTAGTGAGCAAAAATATGAAAACAGCCATCGTCATACTAAACTATAACGGGAAACATTATTTAGAGAAATTTCTCGAAAATGTAGTTCGATGTTCCGAAAATGCGAATGCATCCGTTTTTATCGCAGATAATGGCTCGTCTGACAGTTCAATTTCATATTTGGAAGAAAATTTTCCCCGAATTCATCGAATTTTATTAACAGAAAACTATGGCTTTGCCGGAGGTTACAATAAAGCATTACAACAAATTGAAGCTGAGTATTTTATACTACTAAATTCGGATGTGGAAGTAACCGAGAATTGGCTTGCTCCAATTGTTAATTACATGGATTCGCATCCCGAAGTAGCTGCCTGCCAACCCAAAATCCGTGCTTTCAACGATAGAAACCATTTTGAACATGCCGGAGCATCCGGCGGATTTATCGACAAATACGGTTTTCCGTTTTGCCGCGGCCGGTTATTTACCGAAACAGAAATAGATACCAAACAGTACGATGAAATCACAGAAATTTTTTGGGCAACTGGAGCCTGCCTGTTCATTCGCAGTAAAGATTTTTGGGAAGCTGGCGGATTAGACGATGAGTTTTTTGCCCACATGGAAGAAATTGACCTCTGTTGGCGACTGAAAAGTCGCGGGCGCAAAATCGTTTGCATTCCGCAAAGCGTTGTATATCATGTAGGTGGAGGCACTCTTTCTACCGAAAACCCTCGAAAAACCTACCTTAATTTTCGCAATAACCTTTTGATGTTGTACAAAAATCTGCCACCGGCAAAATTCAAGTTAATATTCTTCCTGCGCTTCTTTTTCGATTGGGCAGCGGCTATGCAAATGATTTTCACCGGAAAATGGAAAAATGCTTACAAAGTATACCAAGCCCACCACGATTTTCTGAAAATGAAATCATCTTTCAAAATAAAAAAAGATGAAAATTTAGCAGCCACAATAGAAAACAATCCTACAGGCGTATATCAAAAAAGTATTGTTTTTGATTTCTATCTAAAAGGAATTCGAAAATTTTCTGATTTAAATTTCAAATAAAAAACTCCTTTTCATTCGATGAAAAGGAGTTTTTATTTTATGGTTCCGTTTGTTTTCTAATTTCGTCAAGCTTTTGTTCCCATTTCCATGCCGAAAGTAAAGTTTCCTCAATAGAAGTTTCGGCTTTCCAGCCCAATATTTTATTCGCTTTTTCAGGATTTGCCCACACCTGCTCAATATCGCCCTCGCGACGACCAACTATTTTGTAAGGTAGATTTACGCCCGTAACTTTCTGAAAATCATTCACCAATTCCAATACAGAAAGACCTTTTCCCGTCCCGATATTAAAATACTCCAAAGGCTCGTCCTGTTTGTTTTCAAGCATTCGTTTCAGGGCAGTCACATGCGCCTTAGCCAAATCCACCACATTGATGTAATCGCGGATACAACTGCCATCCGGCGTATTGTAATCGTCGCCGTAAATGCTCAACTCTTTGCGTAATCCAATAGCAGTTTGCGTAATATACGGCACTAAATTATTGGGCACACCCATAGGTAATTCGCCGATTTCAGCCGATGGATGTGCACCAATCGGATTAAAATAACGCAAAATAATACTTTCCATCAACGAACCCGAATTTATCACATCCCGTATAATCTCCTCACCTATTTGCTTTGTATTACCGTAAGGAGAAGTCGCCGGCTTCGTTGGTGCAGTCTCATCAACCGGCAAAACATCCGGCTGGCCATACACAGTACAAGAAGATGAAAACAAAAACTTTTTAATACCATGAATTGGCATTAAGTCCAGAATATTCATCAAGCCGTTTACATTATTACGATAATAAACCACCGGTTTCTGTACCGATTCGAATACCGCTTTACTGGCTGCAAAATGAATAATCGCTGTAATACCCTCATATTTTGAAAACAGATGATCCAATCCCACATAATCCTGACAATCAAGATTTTCGAATTCCGGACGAATACCCGTAATGCGTTCGATACCCGAAATAGTTTCGACACTCGAATTGGACAAATTATCTAAAATAATTACTTCGTAACCCGCCTTTTGCAGCTCCACCACCGTGTGCGAGCCAATATAACCGGTACCACCCGTAACCAAGATTTTTTCCATTATGCTTTTATAAAGTTTGTTTTAATCAATAAATATCATCAGGGCGCGTCCCCGCCGCGTGCTCATTCCGGTTGCACATTCGTACACAAGGGCGGGGTCGGGCTATCCGCTATACTCCTCGCCACCTACCGTTCCTTTTTGGATAAACACTCCGGTTTGTATTCTACTCACCTCTCACTCCTCGCTTTCTCACCTCTGTTCCGGTGGCTGCGGGGTGCCGCTGCTATCCCTCGCGCGTCCGCCCTCGCGGGACGGGCTGGCGCATCGACCGGCAAATCTATCTGCAAAAACACTTATTTTTCCCAAAGTTTCGCCGGATAAACACCCTTGCGCGTCAATTCGTTAATGCGCAAAACCACCATCGGACGATCTTCGGCATAAGTAACCCCAAACCACTTGGAAGGCGTATCCAACACTTTCACCCGTGCTTGCTTGTTTTGTATCAAGTTGTTAACAACAGTTGGGATGTAAAATTCGGCTTTCAGGCTTTGGCAGTTTTCTGTCAAAAATTCCTTGAACATTGCCAACGAATAATCAAAATAATCCGGCGTGAAACCCCACATATTCATCGAAACGGGCGTTCCTTGGGGTATTTCCTGCTGCATACCATGCTCATCCGTATAAATGATGGATCCCCCGTCCGACTCTATCTTTTCGCGCTCCACAACGGATGTCAAATAACCATCCTCGTCTGTTTGGCAAACGCCACGGTTTACCGAACCGCTTTCGGACAAAGTATTTTCGACCCGATATCCAATCATACAATAATCGTCCTTTTTATCGGCAATTTTGTGCAGGTAATCTGCTAAAATCTGAAATGACTCAGCACCATAATAATCGTCGGCATTAATTACGGCAAATGGTTCTTTGATGGCTTCCATGCCCATCAGAACGGCATGATTGGTGCCCCAGGGGCGCTCGCGGTCTTTGTTGAATGTAAATCCTTCGGGTAAATTTTCAACTTCTTGAAATACAACTTCGACCGGAATTTTGCCTTCGTATTTGCTCAACACTTTTTCGCGAAATTCGGCTTCGAATATATGGCGAATTACGAAAACTACCTTACCAAATCCGGCGCGGATAGCGTCATAAATTGAATAATCCATGATTGTTTCGCCATTATTTCCAATCCCGTCTAATTGCTTCAATCCCCCATAACGGCTGCCCATTCCGGCAGCCAGTACAAATAAAGTCGGCTTCATGTAATCGCTCTGTAATTTTAGAAATTTTTAGTGGGCAAAGATATGAAATAAAACCTCATTCTTTTTCTTAAAAAAGGTTTATTTATCAACAAAAGCTTTAGGGCACGCCAACCCGTCCCGCGAGGGCGGACGGATTGGGGATGTGGTAGAGCCGCGGCGCGCCACGGCTCTACGAATGTACAACTGGAATGAGCACGCGGCGGGGGACGCACTTCGACAGGCTCAGTAACCACGCCCTGATAAAATTTTGTGGTGTGGTGTGGAGAATTTGACGGAATTTTATTATTTTAGCCGTCTGATAAATATTTATATGTAAAACGATATGGAAAATAACGATTTGTTACAGTTGGTGAACGCTAAAGCCCAAGCGTGGCTCGATGGCGCGTACGATGCGGATACAAAAAAAGAGGTGAAACGCATGTTGGATAATCCGGATAAGAACGATTTGATCGAAGCTTTTTATAAGGATTTGGAGTTTGGCACCGGCGGTTTGCGGGGTATTATGGGCGTGGGCTCCAACCGCATGAATATATATACGGTGGGTGCGGCTACGCAAGGCTTATCGAACTATCTGAAAATGCAGTTCTCGAATATTCCGCAGATTTCGGTGGTGATTGGACACGATTGCCGCAATAACAGCCGCTTTTTTGCCGAAACTTGCGCCAATATTTTCTCGGCTAATGGTATTAAAGTGTATTTATTTGAAGACCTCCGTCCTACTCCCGAAACTTCATTTGCTATCCGGCAGCTGGGTTGCCAAAGCGGTATTATCCTTACGGCAAGCCATAACCCGAAAGAATATAATGGCTACAAAGCTTACTGGAATGATGGTGCACAGCTTGTTGCCCCACATGATGTAGATGTAATTAAGGAAGTGGAAAAAATCCAATCAGTAACCGATATTAAATTTGAAGGAAATCCTGCTCTGATCGAGATTATTGGCGAGGAAATGGATCAAAAATTTATTGAGAAGATAAAAACATTGATGCTTTCGCCCGAAGCGGTGAAGCGGCACAGCGATATTAAGATTGTGTACACCCCTATTCATGGTACGGGTATCAAATTGATTCCTCGCACGCTAAAAGAACTCGGTTTCCAAAACATTATTGATGTGCCGGAACAAAATGTAATTAGCGGTGAGTTTCCAACCGTAGTGTCGCCCAACCCCGAAGAACCGGCTGCTCTCGAAATGGCGGTGAAAAAAGCGAACGAAACGCAAGCCGACCTGGTGCTTGCTTCAGACCCTGATGCCGACCGCGTAGGTATCGCCATCCGCAACGACAAAGGCGAATTTATCTTGGTAAACGGAAACCAAACGGCTACCATGCTTACTTATTACTTAGTGCGCCGCTGGAAAGAGTTGGACAAGCTGAAAGGCAACGAATATATGGTAAAAACGATTGTGAGCACGGAGTTGATGAAAGTTATCCCGGAAAAAAACGGCATTGAGTGCTTCGATTGCTACACCGGCTTTAAATGGATTGCGGCTGTAATGCGCGAAAATGAAGGCAAGAAAACATATATCGGCGGTGGCGAAGAAAGTTACGGATACTTGCCCGAAGAGTTTTGTCGCGACAAAGATGCTGTTTCGTCGTGCGTGATCATTGCCGAAATGATGGCGTGGGCAAAAGACAACGGCATGAGTTTGTACGACTTGTTGAAACAAATCTACCTCGAATACGGTTTTTCCAAAGAGAAAGGTATTTCGATTGTGCGCAAAGGGAAATCGGGTGCAGATGAGATCAAACAAATGATGAAGGATTTCCGCGAAAATCCACCGAAGGAGATTGCCGGATCGGCTGTGATCAAAACCAAAGACTTTTTGTTGTTGGAAGAAAAAGAAAACGGCAAGGTAACCAAGCTCGTAATGCCAACCACCGAAAATGTGTTGCAGTTCTACACCGCCGACAACACCAAGATTTCTGTGCGTCCATCGGGAACCGAACCGAAAATTAAATTCTACATCGAAGTGAAAGGCGATATGAAATCCACCGCCGACTACGATGCCGCAAATGCCATTGCAGATAAGAAGATTGAAGCGGTGAAGGCTACTTTTGGAATTTGATATTAATATTGTAGTTCAATAATTCAAAGTTTAAAGATTCAAAGATAAACTTGAGTCTTTAAACTTTTCAAACAGAATGCTATGACTAACAATGAAAAGGTAAATTATTGGATTGATATTGCTGAATATGATTTGGAAACAGCAAAGGCAATGTTTACATCAAAACGCTTTTTGTATGTGGGATTTATGTGTCATTAGGTTGTAGAAAAGATGTTGAAAGCATATTTTTCGGCAATAAAAGATGAAACTCCTCCTTATGTACATAATCTAAAACGATTAGCTGAACAATCGGGCTTATTACAATCATTCTCTGAAGAACAATTAGACTTTATTGAAGAAATAATGCCTATGAATATTGAAGCACGCTATCCTACTTACAAAGAACATTTACTCAAAATATTAACCGAAGATAAATGTAAAAACATTTTGAATCAAACCGAAGAATTATGTATTTGGATCAAGCAACAGCTTTAGAACATGCTCAATTGTATGCTCAATTAGTGGCTGCGCAGATAAAACCACTTAAAATTGTGCTTTTCGGGTCGTATGCCAAAGGCAATTGGAACGAGAATAGCGATATTGACATTGCTGTTATTATAGACAAAATAAATGACGACTATCTGATTGTTTCCAAGCAACTTAACAAACTCACACGCAACATCGACAATCGAATTGAACCTGTTTTGTTGCAACAAGGAAATGACCCAAGCGGTTTTTTATCCTCTTTGTTACAAACCGGCATTACATTGTATGATTGTTAGCCACTAAATTTCTATTAAACAAAAGATTCAAAGATTTGAAAAGCATTTGCTTGTAGGGTTTTTGAATCTTTTTTATATTTAGCAAAAGCTAATTAATATGAAGAAATACATCATTCTGTTACTTTTATCAGCCTTACAAATAGCATTATTAATTGCAATATATCAAGTAATGCTGACTTTTTATCCTCAAAAACGAGATTTGGCTTTTGGTATAGGATTGTATTATTTCCAAATATATATATTCCCTTTATTGGTGTTGGCTGTCAATCATATTTTTTTTCTTATCAAAAATAAAATTGTAAATATAGTTAGCCTTTTTTGCAGCATTGCTTTGGTGATTTATTTTTGGGAAGGAGCTTTTAGAAACCATCCATACAAATCTCTTTTTATGGTATCGATAGCAATCTTAATCCTTTCCATTGGAGCATATTTTATAAAGAAAAAATTATCAGAAACAGGTAAATAATAAAAATGAAAGTACTACTTATAAACGGAAGCCCTCGCAAAGAAGGCAACACCTTTTTGGCATTGTCCGAAATAGCCAAAACATTGGAAGCAAACGGCGTTGAAGCCGAGATTGTGCAGTTGGGCAATAAAGCCGTACAAGGCTGTATCGCCTGTGGAAGATGTGCCGAGTTAGGCAAATGTGCGTTTAATGACGATTTATACACCACAGTCCGCACAAAGCTCGAAACAGCCGACGCGTTAATTGTAGGCACGCCTGTATATTATGCCGGACCCAACGGGTCGTTGTGCGCACTGCTCGACCGGTTGTTTTACTCCTCTTCCACCCTTTTGGAATACAAACCTGCGGCTGCCGTAGCTGTATGTCGGCGTGGTGGTGCTACTGCTGCCTTCGACCGCCTGAACAAATATTTTACCATATCCAATATGCCGGTGGTTTCGTCGCAATACTGGAATATTGCTCATGGGCGCAAACCGGGCGAAGTGCTGCACGATGCCGAAGGACTGCAAACCATGCGCACCCTTGCCAAAAACATGGTATGGCTACTCAACAGTATAACCCAAAGCAAAATAGAACGCCCCGAAAAAGAAGCTCCGGAACGCACTAATTTTATTCGATAAGAAGAATTTAGGGGTAGTTAATTTCGTAAGAAAGGAAGAAAAATCAAAAATACTTTCAGACTTGTTCGTTTCCTATTTCTACCGAATTTATTTATCTTTGCTGTTATAATTTTAACAAAGAAATTATGAGAACAATTTCATTATCAATACCTCAAGAGGTATTTCCTTCCACATTTGATTATTCAGTATATTTGGCTGCAAAAATGTACGAAGACACACTCCTATCAGCAGGTCAAGCAGCTGAAATGGCACAGTTATCAAAACGAGCATTTATCGAAATTATGGGTAAATATGGGGTGTCTCCTTTTAGCACCAAAATTGAGGACTTATTAAATGACATTCAAAATGCCTGATATTATTGTAATAACGGATACCAGTTGCTTGATTGCATTATCAAAAATCGAAGCACTTGAGATTCTTGACAAACTATATAAAAGGATTATTATTTCTAAAGAAATTGCCGAAGAATTTGGAGAGCCATTACCTTCTTGGCTTGAAATACTGGAGGTTTCTAATAAAAACTATCAGAAAATCCTTGAAAATTCATTGGATAAAGGAGAGGCTTCTGCTATTGCATTAGCTTTCGAACAAGATAATGTTTTATTGGTTTTAGATGACTTAAAAGCACGAAAAGAAGCTCAAAAACTTGGATTTAAAATAACGGGCACTTTAGGTATTTTATTTTCTGCTAAAGAAAATAATGTAATTGAATCCTTGAAATTTTACTTAGACAAGTTACAGGCAAGTGATTTCAGAATAGCTGATAATATAATTGCCGAGTTGTTGCAAAAAAGTAATGAATGATAGATGAAAATATCCATAAAAAGAGTCCGAAAGTAAATGCTTTCGGACTTTTTGTGTATAGTTTCCACCAAGCCAAAAGAACTCGGTGGGATTTATCAATTACAAACTATTCGTTTTGGCACAGATTACGCTGTGCTGAACCTGCACCGACAAGCACAATAAGTGGAGCCTGCAAGGCTGAACAGCGTTCTATCAGTTCAACCCTGCGGGTTGTATCTGCGAGTGCCTCGCATAGCCCCCAGTCGCTGTGCTTCACTGGGGGTTATTCGTATTTAGTCCTGCGGACTGCCTTTAAACAAAACCCCACCAAGCCAGTAGAGACGCAAAATATTGCGTCTAAAAAAAACACAATATAAAAAAGAGACGCAAAATATTGCGTCTAAAAAAAACACCATATACAAAAGAGACGCAAAATATTGCGTCTCTACGAAAAATTTTTAAACAGTCAAAATAGTCATTGCATAAACAGTCAAATTATTCTGCTACGCAGCGTAGGGAATAGCCGTAGCTGCGAAAGCAGAAGTACCAGTCCGCGTAGCCGCTAACGAAGGACACGAAGGACAGGTAGTAAGCGTAGGAGGCATTGCTCTCGCTGGGCGTACTGCCCCAATAGTAGCCGATCGCGCCTGCGGTGTCGAGCGTGCCGTCGCTGTAGTTGCGGTAGCCCACTGCAGGCAAGAAAATACTGGCGCCGCTTGTTTTGTCGGTAAAGGTGTAGCCTTTTTTAGTGTCGTCCCAGGCTTTATCCACTTTGCTACCATCGAGCAGGCTTTGCTGTTCAGCAAGGGTAGGTATGCGCCAGCCGGCTGGGCTCGGGTCGTTGGCGGCTGCCCAAGTAGCGCCGGTGTCATTGGTAGCATCCCAGCCTGTTACAGTACCGGTGGCTGCCCATGCCGTATTGCGGTTCCATTGGTAAAACATACCCGGAGCTTCGGGTGTGGCGGCAAAGGTGCCGGCGGCATCTACATTGCGTGTTGCCCAGCGTACGCCGTTTATCACTACGCCGGCTTCGGCTGCCGGATTGTAAAAAATAATACTATCAATATCATCAACAGCCGTTTCGTAAACTACGGCATTGTTTTTCATCACATACATTGTTTTTTGCGCATTGGCAGAAACGACACCAATCACAATAAGAGATAGCACCAACAATCCTTTTTGTACTAATTTCATATTCATGTTTTTTAAGTTTTTATTGTTTGATAAATTTCTTTGTTATTGTGCCATTTGTTGTTTTTACTTGCAAGATATAGATACCGGCAGGCAAGCCCGAAATAGAAAAACTGGCACGGGTAGTTTCCTGTAGTATTACTCCGCTTGTGTTGAATAAGGTCAGGGCTTTTATTGGCTCGGAGCTTTTTACAACTACTTCGCCTCCCTGTGTAATATATACCTGCACCTCACTCCGGTTGTCGGGCTTTGGCGGATTGGCAATAGCGCTGGGGGTTTCGTTGCCGAAAGTAATTTTTCGGAGATTGTCAATAACATAGTTGTTGGTATTGTTGTCGGTAGTTTTTAGCACTAAGTCGTCGCTCGAAAATGTGATTCGTTGGATATTGTCCAGCAAATTGCTTTGTTCGCTTCCGTTAGAAAAGTGTAAAACTAACGCCTCTGCTCCCCACACCGCCGTAATAGGCAGTAGCAACAGGATAAGCAGGATGCGGAAATAGGTAAACCCGGTTTTCTTCATATTGTTTAAAATTTGAATTTATGCCTACTCTATGTGCAGTTTTCGGCTTCGTTGTCTACATTGTCTGTACTATGATTTATTTGATTGAATGATTGTTGTGATTTTTTGGTTTGCCCTGTAGAGACGCAAAATATTGCGTCTCTACAATATCTGCGTAAATCTGCGTCATCCGTGTTCCATGTGTTTGGTAGTAGAGCCGCGGCGCGCCACGGCTCTACGGGTTGGGCAGACACGCAGGTCGAAGAGACGCAATATTTTGCGTCTCTACTACCCAACAATTGCACTCACCAGCGCACTCCAGGGTCCTACCTCGCCACGCGTGTTTACCCAGCGCAGGCGGTAATACACCATCGTGCCCACTTCGCTGCTGTCGAACTTAAGCGTATGGGGCGAAGCCGTATCGGTAGCCACAAAAACGAGGTCGGTATCGCTCTTGGGAGCTTCGGCTTTTTTCATCCATATTTCGCAGCCATGCACCCCTGCGGGTTTGGCTTTGGAGGTCGCGCCTTCGTTCGCAAAACTGATGGTGTGTTGTTGGTGCCCGATAACGATTGTTGCCACCGGCACCGTAACAGGCACCGGGCTTGCCGTGCGCGAGCCGGTGGGTACATGCAAGCCAAGACGCTCCTTGTCGTCGTCGCTCACTTTGGGGTTGTTCAGGATAAATTGATTGATAAACGAGCGAATGATATCGCTGTAAGAAACCTGTTCGTTATTCCGAGCCAGCACATCCGCCTGTGTGCGGTTTTGCGGGTTAATCGCCTTTTGGTAGGCTTCCGTCCATTTGGGTTTCTCGTCTTTAATGGGTTTGTAACTCTCGGCTGCAATGCCGTAATCATCCAACTTGGGTTCAACTACCGTTGTAAAGTTGTCTTGAAAAAGATTGAAATCTTCGTGTCCTTGCGGAACCATTCCTTTTGACATAACATTTGTGTATTTATGGTTAATAATTCGGAGAATATTTTTTTATAACAGTTGCAGAGTGTTTTGCAAAGCTTGCGGACGCGTCCGCAAAGTTGGCAGAGTGGTTGGCAAAGTTTGCGAAGTATTCCGCAGAGTTTGCAGAAGCTTCGGCATAGTTTGCAGACGCGTTCGCAAGGTTTAAATACCGCTCTGCAAAGTTTGCGAAGTGGTTCGCAGGGTTTGCGAAGACCTCCGCAAGGTTTGCGGAATCCTCCGCAGGCTTTGCGGAAGCTTCCGCAAAATAAAAAATGCCTTCGAATAAGGATAAATACCCATTCGAAAGCATACCGGTTTTTCCACTAAAATTTAGTGAGAAAATATTTTTTAATAGATTATTTTTCAGTAAACTACGCGCGGCGCACGCTATGCGATTGTGTGTGTTGGCGATAATTTGCGAGGTATGCAAATTATCGAGGCAGAAAGAGGTATTTTGTTGAAAGATTTTCATGTGGTTTTTACACACTATATATAATTGTTAATACGGGTGTAAATTTATAAATATTTTTTGAAAATGATATTTTTTGTGAAAAATAATTTTTGATAATTTTGTAACCCCGTTGTTATTGTTGTAGAGACGCAAAATTTTGCGTCTAAAAAAAACAGGCAACGCGCGTAACCCCCGTTGTAGAGACGCAAAATTTTGCGTCTCTACCAATACCAATACGAATACCAATACAATATGGAAAAATACCAAAATAAATACCGCATACCGTCTACACGGGCAACATGGTGGGATTATGCCGCCTGCGGAATATATTTCATCACCATTTGCACAAAAGAACGGATTCATCATTTTGGCAAAATCATCGATAACGAAATGATTTTTTCTGAAACAGGACAAATTGCCCATAACTGTTGGCAAGCCATTCCGGCACATTTTCCTTTTGTGCAATTACATGAATTTGTAATTATGCCTAATCATGTTCACGGTATTATTGTTATTGATAAACAGGATGTTGATTGTGGTGATGGGGACGCGTTTGGGGACGCCTGTAGAGACGCAAAATTTTGCGTCTCTACGAATACCAATACGAATACCAACCCCAACAAATTCGGTCCACAATCCAAAAATCTGGCATCAGTTATTCGTGGATTCAAAATCGGGGTTACAATCGAAGGGCGCAAGGTCAATCCCGATTTCGGATGGCAGCCGCGCTACCACGACCGCATTATCCGCGACAACAAAGAATACCTGCGCATAGCCCAATACATCGACACCAATCCCCAGCAATGGAACAATGATTGTTTTTACAATCCGTAGAGACGCAAAATTTTGCGTCTCTTTTTTCATATCGTGGTTTTTTAGACGCAAAATTTTGCGTCTCTACAAGAAAAAACAAATTATACAAATGAAATCAAAACATAAAATAATCATCCCTATTCTGCTGGTTGCCTGCGCCGGGTTAGGTTATTACGCATTCAGAACGGATACGGTGCAACAATACAAGGCAAAGGTGTTGTCCGAAGAATTTATTCCGAATCAGAATTTCGATATAAAAGGGTGTTTTTCTTTTTCTAAAAAAGATAGTATTTACAAAAATTTTCGCTCTGCCTGCCCTTTTCATTACCAGATGCTTGGACTGGCAAAGATGAACGACAGCAGTTACCTGTTCGTTATCGCCGAGCCGCCACCGTTTGTGAAGCCGGATAGTATTTTGAGCGTTTTTAAAAAATTCAATATTCAGGCGGAAATAAAAACGCACCCGATTGGGTACGACGGCTGGGTAAAAGATATGGTAGTTTGTGTGGGGCGGGCTACTACCGAAAACATCAATCATTTGACAAAGGATTTGAATAAATTGATTTATTTGTCGGACTACAAACCGTTTGTTACGCGCCTGCCGCTGGCTAAAAAGCGGGTTTATTATTCTGCAGAGAAGTTGAATTACCGGATATCGCTGGCGGAAATAAATCAGTGGTTTGTAGAAGACAAGGAGCTTTTTACCGACCTGCCCGACACGACAAAAACATTTAGTGTACCCGATGTTTTTAAAAGCCGTAAAACGGGGATATTTTACAGCAAACAACCAGGTTTTGTTATTTGGAGTATTGATAAGAAGAAGGATATTTACGCTCAAAAGAGCAATATTCGCAAGTTTACACTTGATGCGGACTTGATTCTGGGGGCTATTTCAGATTCATCTACTTTGGTGATTATCGGACGCGAGCGCGAAGCCGATTTAATGGAACTGCCTCCGCTGAATGTGGAAACAATCCTCCTGTTGGCATCGATTAAAGATGGAGAGCTTTCGCAAAGTTTGGATGTGAACGACCTTTTGGCAGGCAAGATGACGAATAATAAGGATTGGTGTCCTACTTACTTGAGTCCTCAATTGGAGAATACCGAGTTTGGTCATTTGCTTACCATTACCGATGTTTTGCTTAAAGACTGGTCGGAAAGCGGAACGCTGCGGTACGAGGATTATGATTACCCCAAGCCGGCGCATTATCCGTTTGACCGTCCGCTTTTTGCCAAGCTCGGGCTGAATGAGCTGGTCTATAACTGGAATACGGCGAATACGATGTTTGCGTACGATTATGATCACTTGCACCTCTACGCTTTAAACCGCACGGGTTCGTTGCCTGTATCGTATTTCAATCCGCTGGCTAATTATATTTCGGTGGGATATCAGTATGAGAATACCGCTTACAACTACTTTTCGGGGCTTTGCAATACGGATCTTATTCGGGTGGTGCAATACACGAGCTTGTACCAGATTTTTATGGATAACGGGATTAAAAACCCGCATGATACCATTAATTATGCGCCCCGAAACAAACCGTATTTATTGTATCCTACGGCTAAAACATTGCTGTCGAACATCAAAAACCTGCCTGCGGGACGGATAGACAGCATTGCAAAACAGGTGGGGAAAAAGAATTATGAGAGCTTTCAGCACACGCGGTTGCTGCAAGATATTGATACTTGGGAGCGGAATAATCATCAGAAATTGCCGGATAATAACCGCGAGGAAATTATTGCCAATGCCCGCCTGCAAAACCAGCAGGCAATCCGCAGTGAGCTTTCGGGGTTGCAAAGTCAACTGAAAAGTTTAAATGATAATGACTTTAATATGGTATGCAAATATCTTTCGTATCCGAGAGGCGAACAGGTTTCGCGCAATAAAATTGCCCGTTTGTATCCGGTTATCAGCCGCACAATGCACCTTGCCATGTTGGTAGGAAAAACAAATTATAAGGAATTGGGAATTGATTTGTCGGGTATCAAGAATATGTATTCAAATGCGTTGAAAAACAACTCTTCACCATGGATGAAAACTCCGTCGCTGATTGTTTCATACAATTCGCCCAAACTGACGGGCGGGCATAACCTTTCGTCCAAAATCCGGCGGGTAAATTCTATTAATGCCGATAAGGCAATTATTGCTTCGGGACGACCGCAATCGGTATCCCGAGGACAATACGATGCTCCGGCTACTCCGCCACCTGCGGCCACAGATAATCCTAATGCGGCGGCACCAAGAACCAATAAACCGGCTCAAAGGGCAAGAAAAACATCGCCACCGGTTGCAAAGAATACCAAGCCGACTTCCACACTTCCTGTTCGCAAAAGGACGGAGGTTATATCGGCTTCGCAACGGGGGCATCGGGGGTTTTAAAAATAAAGTTTTCTGGTTTTTGTGTGGAAAGATTAAAAACAGAAGAAAAAATGAATTGATTTTTAGCTGCAGAGCAGCGCAATCTTTGTAGCCGTGCGGCTTTAGCCCACGGATAAAGGAACATCCGATAAACGAGCCGCATAGCGGCGACACATACTATTGTTTCACCGCTACGCGGTTCTGTTTTGTATTTGCATTTTACCCCGTGGGCTTACGCCACACGGCTACAAAGATTGCGCTGCTCTGCAGCTAAAAACCAAAATTTATTCTAGCATTCCACACGAAATCCTGTAGAACCTATAAAGTTTAAATCACTAAACTAACCTTTTGTTTACAATATTATATATAAATTTGCGTTTAAGAACAAACAAAATAGTATTCGAATTATGAATTTATTTGAAAATCAATACAATCAAATCAAAACATTGCTGGATTATGAAAATAATTCGGCTCTTGTAAAGCAAGTGATCGACTGGGTACTCGATACAGAGGATATTTCGTTTTACCGCGAAGCAGTCGATTTACTCGATAAAATGGACGAAAAACGCCTGGCGGAAGATGTGCTGAAAGAAAAAATCAATGCTTTCATCGAGAAACTGTATAAATATTTGTCGAAAAAGGAACAGAAAGAACGGACAAAACTGCTTGATGTTACTAATTTGATAAAAGCGTATAAATCGTCGCATTTTGCGTTGGGACCAATCAGTTTTGATATTTCGGAAGGCGAAATTATCGGACTTGTAGGCGAAAACGGCAACGGGAAAACAACCCTGCTCCGCTCCCTCTGCCGCGAACTGGAACCAACAAACGGCGATATTCAATATCTTTTGGGTTATGATGATGATTACGACCTGCGCACCAAATTAATATACATTCCGCAACGCACAAACGATTGGCATGGATCATTGTTGGATAATTTGCAATTTACGGCTTCGTCGTATGGTATTCGGGGCGAGGAAAACGAACTGCTGGTACAGTTAGTGATTGCCCGCATGGGTTTGCGCGAATATCGTGCCTTGAAATGGAAAGAACTGTCGTCGGGGTATAAAATGCGGTTCGAATTGGCGCGTATGTTGCTTCGTAAACCAAAATTGTTATTGATTGATGAGCCATTGGCAAATCTCGACATACTGGCACAACAAACAGTGTTGGACGATTTTATGAATATTGCCAAATCGCCTTTCCGTCCATTGGGGATTGTGTTGAGTTCACAACAGTTGTACGAAGTAGAAAAGACTTCGGATAAGGTTATTTTCCTTAAAAAAGGACAGCCGCAGGACTTTAACCAAACGCAAGGTTCGGCTTCGTTTAAAGAAGTGGCCAAATGTATCATTGAGTTTGAAAGCGACCGGAAACCGGAAGAATTGCAAAAAGCACTTTCGGCATTGAAACTGGAAAAATTGCAGCTTACGGGGGGTACTTACATTGCGGTTTTCGCCGATGAAACGACACAAAAAGATTTTTTACAACTGATTATTGATCAGGATATACCGATGAATTATTTCAGGAATATTTCTAATTCGACACGGCGGTTTTTCTTGTAAGGATTGTGAGTTTAGGTATCGCCGCTACGCGGCTCAATGGATGGGCACATTATTAATCGTGGGTTAGCCACCCACGCCTACAAAGGTTTGGGTGCTACGCACCTTGTATTAAAGATAACGATTGATATTTTGGATGAATACACTTTGAATTAAGAAATTGTATGTAGCACATTTATAAAATACGATTGAAAATACATCAAAAAAAACCTTATTGTATTAAGTTGTGCGTAGCACATTGACCTTTGTAGCCGTGTGGTGCAACCCACGGAATATTAAAATACAAAACAGACAGAACCGCGTAGCGGTGACACTCAAAGCACAAAAGTTATGGCAAATACATATTCTCAAATTTATATACAAGTTGTTTTTCATGTTAAAGGTTCGGATTCTTTGCTTAAAGAAGCTATCAGAGAAAGAGTTGAAAAATACATTTGTGGTATAATTACCAATAATAAATGTAAACCATTAGCCATATATTGTAATCCCGATCATACACATGTATTGATAGGGCTACATCCGACTTGTTCCATTTCTGATTTGATGCGGGATGTAAAAGCTTCATCTTCGAAGTTTATTCATGAAACCTTGAATAATAAATGGTTTCAATGGCAAGATGGTTATGGCGTTTTCAGTTATTCTCATTCGCAAATTGATGCTGTGGTAAAATACATCTTAAACCAACCGGAACATCATAAAAAACGAACTTTCAAAGAGGAGTATCTTGATATGCTGCAAAAAGCGGATATTGACTATGATGAAAGATATTTGTTTGAATGGATAACGGAGTGAATTTAAGTGTCGCCGCTACGCGGCTCAATGGAATGGGCACATTATTAATCGTGGGTTAGCACCCACGCCTACAAAGGTTTAGGTGCTACGCACCTTGTATTAAAGATAACGATTGATACTTTGGATAAATACACTTTGAATTAAGAATTTATGTGTAGCACATATATCTTTGTAGCCGTCCGTTGTTAACAGACTAAAACACAAAACAAATTGAACCGCGTAATAGTGATAACATAATGAACAAAAACCTATAAATACCTTATTATAAAATACGATTGAAAATACATCAAAAAAAACCTTATTGTATTAAGTTGTGCATAGCACATTAACCTTTGTAGCCGTGCGGTGCAACCCACGGAATATAAAACACAAAACAGACAGAACCGCGTAGCGGTGATAACAAAAACAATATTTTTTTAATCAATCAATTTATTATTATGCTAAAAAAACTTCAAAAATACCTTCTCCTCCACTACCCTTTGTTGTGGAATACGCGTGTGGTTCCGGCTTTGCTCGGTAGTATTTTGGTCAATGTGCTGTTCTTCGGTATCGGGTATTTGACCACCTTTATCGATACGGATAGCTATTACAGTATCCACTCGCGACCTTTTGCCTATTTTACGATCGCTTTATGTATTGTTGCCGGTTTTATTTTGTGGTTCGTTTATTACCGTAAGAACAATGCTTTTGCAGTCTTTTACCCGAAGAAATCGAGAGGCTTGTATGCCGAATGGGTGTTGGTTTTTATTATTCTTTTCAGTATGATGATGTTGCCGGCTTCTTTTATGCAAGGCATTAATACAAAGGTGAAATCGTATGCCACACAAGAAGAGGTGGCAAAAGCGGTAAAAACAATTAACCAAGTAAAATACCTGATTCCAAGTAATAAAAATGACTATTTTCTCGAATACCCCGAAGGATATACGAAAAACGAAAAGGGGCAGATTGTAAAAATCGAGCAAGGAGAAAATGATAATTACAGTCGTTATAATAGTTACGAGACAAGTCAAATCGACTCGATTGTTGAGAGTACAAACAATGTGCTGAATTTGAAGGAACATCCTAATTTCAGGCAGTTGTCGCTCTTAAATCAGGATTTATCTGTCGAAATTTCAAACTATGATGATTATTATAGCTACTATGACTATCCTGATGATTCTGTCAGATATCTGAAACATTATGCCGATCAAATTGAGATGAAAGAATGGTTAATCCACGAAAATAAAGCTGCTATCGAAGGAGTGATAAATGATTTTCTCGATTTAGCCAAAAAATATAATTTCCACACCAATCTGACTAAAGATAAATGGATGACATTGATATACAACCCGCCTACTTACCCGGTGAGTGATAATAATTTGATATATCAGAATATTATTGATGAGCACAGTTATGAGCCATCCTATCAGTATTATGTTCCGTTCGGCGAAGTTTCGAGGGTTTACAGCACCATTCACCGAGCTTACGCCGACCACGATAATTTGGAGGTTTTATTGATCGTAATGTCATGCCTTGCCGGTATTTTGTCGCTGTTGGTATTTTCGGCGCGCTGTTCGCCGGGTAAATCGTGGTTGATTGCAGCCATTGCTTTGGCAATTATGATATTTATTTCCGGCTTGCTTTCTGTTGGGTGGGAAATAAGCGATATGGGCGATGAAGAGGTTGGTTTAACGCTGCTCTTTTTGGCTTGGATTGGTATCTTTGTGGGCGAATTGGTATATGTCATCCGCCGAATACGAGCTAAGCAAAACAAAAGCGTTTCTACGATCATTATTCATCAACTGATTTGGTTTTTGCCGTTTGTGCCGATGTTACTACTTGGCATTATCATGCTTTGGGCGCACAATGGACACCATTACCATGATTATATCGATGAAAACATAAGATATTGTATCCGTTGCCATGTGGAAAATTTTGTAAAGGATCATTTTATAGCCATCCTGTGGGCAAATATTGCTTTGACATTTATTTCGATGTGGTTTTTCATTTCGGGTGTATTACGCAAGTGGAAGGCTTTGCCTGAGAAGTAAGATAAAAGAAAACGCGAATAAAGATTTACCTTTATTCGCGTTTTCTTTTTAATATCAAATTGGATCATTCGGGACAATTTACCACACATTTCCCTGTTTTATCTATCCAAAAATATTTATCATTTAATCGTACTACCGCCAACCCATCTGAAAACGAATATGCTTCATTGTACATGCATGGGATTGCTACTCCGCCATTTTTGCTTATATATCCGTATTTTCCGTTTTCTTGAACCATTGCCATATCTTCGCGGAAATCCCACACATCGTCATAGATGCATGGTGCTAACAGTTTTCCGGTTTTATGTATGTAGCTATATTTCTTATCCTTTTTTGCAACAGCAACTCCATCAGAAAAAATCCCAATACTGTCATACATTATTGGTGCGACCAGATTGCCCGACAAATCGACTAATCCTTGCCCATATACATTTTTCTGCTTTACTTTGAAAACTCCATTCGAAAGTGTCATTTCAGAATAAATGCGTGGCGCAATCATCTTTCCTTCTTTATTCATCAAGCCACAGGTAGGGGTGTATTTATAATTGGGGTCATCTTCGTCGGGGGTATAATACTTATTATAGCTCTGTGCTTCATGAACTTTCCTATCTTCTACCACAGATATTCCATACCGGAAATCCCAAGCATAGTCATAAATACATGGCACAACGATATTGCCTGTTTTATTTATAAAACCCCATTTACCATTTTGCCTTATTCCGGCAAATCCTTCGGAGAAATTTCGTACTTTATCGTATGTGCCGGAAATAACCCATTTGCCTGTTTTATCGATAAAACCCCATTTGCCGTTTTGCTGCACGGCGGCGAGTCCTTCCGAAAAATCTTTTGCGTCACTAAATATTAACGGGATAACCAAACGACCTGTTTTGTCGATAAATCCATATTTAGCTGTTGTGCTAAAACCTTTTCGTACCCAAATTAAACCTTCCGAATATTTACCATACATGTCGTAATCGAGCGTATAGGAAGCCGATAAGTTCCCTTGCTGATCAATGATTCCCGATTTGCCGTTTTGCTGAACGCGGATTAGTTTTTCGTCTGTATCTTTGGTGGAAATGAGGTTATAGAGACTGCTGTAATTATCATAAATACACGGCTGGACAATCTTTTTAGTGCTGCTATCAAAGAAACCTATTTTTGAATCTTTTTTTATTTCTAATAAAGATTGATTAACCGGTGATACATTATAATATTCGGTATTTAATATTAGATTTCCTGTATTGTCAACAATTCCACATTTCCTGTCTTTTACGACTTTTTTTAAATCATTATTGTTCAAGTAGCTCACAGACTCATATACAAACGGAACAACTATTTTTCCTGTTTTGTCGATGGCTCCCCACCTGCTGTTTTGCTCCATCCACACTATACCCGAATATCCTTTATTACTAAGAATATCTCCATACATGCAGGGAATTATCAATTTCCCTGATTTATCAATAAATCCAAGTTTGGAGTTTTGCTGTACACAGGCTATTCCATCGTAAAAATTGAATATCTTTTCAAATGTTTGATAATCTGCCGAAGCGGTTTTTTGAAAGACATCCTCAGAACCGTTTTTGTATTTAATTTTAGAGAGTTCGGATACTTTCAGGGTGTAAGTAGGTCCTGTTGGATTGGATGTTTTCTTATATTTAACTTCGGATGTACCTACTTCCAAAACTTTGGCATTTATTTTTTCGCCGTCTTTTTTGGTAATTAAATCCTGCGCCATTGTATTTACAACAAATAAGCATGAAAGGAAAAACGCTACTTTTCTCATAGTATTAAATTATTATGCATATCCACTTTCAGCACAATACCCATTCAAACTAAAAGCTAGCTCTCTATACTAAAACGCTAAGTCGCAAAGACGCAAAGAAAAAAATCTTAGCGTTTTCGTGTCATTGCGTCTTTGCGTTTTAGTATAGAAAAAACGAAGTTTTGCATTTTATTACTTATTGCGGATATTCAATAAATTGTCATATAAATTTTAGCAAACTTACAACCTTATCAAAAGACAAGCAAATATTATTTTAGTGTTCGTTGATAAAAATGCTTTTTAAACCATTTTCAATTACAATTTGTGTCTAAAAATTCTACATTTCTTTCAAACAGAGTTTGTCAAATGTGTTTTTCACATATATTTTATCACTTTACAGTTCTAAATCTAACTTTATTTCTATTGAAAAAAGAATAGTCTCTTTATAACAAGAGCACAAAACGAAATGCTTTGTGCTCTTTGTATTTATTCTTTATTCAGTTGAATAATTTAGATGTTCTTTAAATCTTTTTTGGTGGAAAAAATCTATTAAAATCTGTTTTCAATCACATTCCAGTCCACAATATTCCAAAGCGCTGCCAAATGGTCGGGACGACGGTTTTGGTAATCCAAATAGTATGCATGTTCCCACACATCGAAAGTAAGGATTGGGGTTAATCCTTTTGTCATTGGGTTTCCGGCGTTGCTTTCTTTTACGATTTCGAGTTTGCCTTCGGCATTTTTTACCAACCAGGCCCAGCCCGAACCGAATGTGGCTACTCCGGCTGCTACAAATTCAGACTTGAAATTATCGAACGAACCGAATTTTTCATTGATGGCTTCCGCCAGTTTTCCGGTTGGCGCTCCTCCTCCACTCGGACTGAATTGCGTAAAATAGAATGTGTGGTTCCACACTTGGGCTGCGTTGTTGAAAATTCCGCCTTCCGATCCTTTTACAATCGTTTCCAAGTCGGCATTTTCGAACTTTGTACCTTGAATAAGGTTGTTCAAATTGTTTACATACGCTTGGTGATGTTTCCCGTAGTGAAATTCAAGCGTTCTTTCCGAAATTGTTGGCTCCAATGCATTCTTTGCATACGGAAGCTCAGGTAATGTAAATGTCATAGTCGTAAAAACATTAAATGATTAATTATAAATTACTTTATATTGTTTTTAAGTATTATATATCTTAAATTCTTATTTAAGGCAAAAGTAATTGTTTTTTTATAAATAACAAGAACTTGATAAATATTTTTTGATTTTTTATTCAAAATACACATGGTTTTGTATTTTTGTCGTTCGTAAAAATTTTTCACAAGCAATTTAAATTTATGAAGAAACAAGTCTCTACAAACAAACAAGTAAATACCGGTTCAGTTTCCAATAATATCTCTTCGGCGCCGAAAACCTCACCCAATTTCCCTAATTGGATATATATTGTAATTATAGCTTTTTGTTTTGCTTTGTATGGCAATACTATATGCAACAAGTTTGTACTCGACGATTCGGTTGTACTTACACAAAATAAATATGTGAAAGACGGAGTGAAAGGCATTCCCGAATTATTCAAATATGACACATTTGCAGGGAGCTTTAACACCGAAGAAACGGTTCTTTTGCCGGGAGGGCGTTATCGTCCGTTATCTGTTGCCTTGTTGTCTGTAGAATACAATCTTTTTGTGAATAAAGAAGTCAAGCAAATTATAGACGACAAACGGAACCCCGAGAAAAAGCAATACATCATTCCCCGGGAATTCAAATCACTAAAGAAACTCACTGAAATTGCCGATTCCACAGAAACAGCCTATATAATGAACAAAGTTGGTGGAATCCAATACGATGATGAAGGTGTATTGTTGGAAAACACTGTATTGCCTTACGCAAGCCATACTGTAAATATTTTATTATTTGCCCTTACAGCTTGCTTCTTGTTCATGTTCTTAGTACGGATTTTCCCGGTGGGCGACGCCAGAGGGTGGAAACTGTTATTTAATGTGCCGGTTATTGCCACGCTTTTATTTATTGCACATCCGATACATGTCGAAGCCATTGCTAACATCAAAGGGCGCGATGAAATCATGACCTTTTTAGGGTCTTTGATGGCTTTGTATTATACCATTCGCTGGATGGATACCCGCAAATGGAAATATTTAGTAATAACATTCCTGACTTTCCTGGCAGGAGCTTTCTCAAAAGAAAATGCATTAACTGTTTTAATACTTATTCCGCTCACAATTTATTTCTTTGTTGGCGAGTACAAACTGAAGCATGTCTTACTATTCATCCTATCTATTGCGGCTCCGATATTCCTTATCCTGAAAGGATATACTGTTGTTGGCACTACCACTGCTCAAGCGGTTCCACTACTTTCGGTAGGGTTAATTCTGTCTGTTATCCCTTTTCTTATTCTGGCTTTTTCTAATAAAAATCAAAGTTTGAAAGAACTTGCAATGGCTGTATTGCCTTCTTTCCTGGCAGCTCTTGTTTTTGTAGTTGCCCGTTATCAAGTTATATTATCTCCGCTAATTGCCAATATAAACAGTACCGGCATTGCCCCAGCCGAAGTTACCGAACTGATGAACAATCCGTTCCTCGGTATGAATGGAATAGAAAAATGGGCTAGTGTCATTTATGTTCTTGGCAGGTATTTGTGGGTACTTATTTTCCCCCATCCGCTCACTTACGATTATTACCCGTACCATATTCCTAAAGTAACTATGAGCGGTGTGGCTTCCAGCGAATTTGTAAATACTATCGGAGCGGGTAATATTGTAATAATCATTTCTTTGATTGTATATGCTGCCTTAGGTGCTTTTATATTGTGGGGAATGCAATCCAACCGGAAAAATAAATATGCTTATGCAGCCCTGTGGTATCTGATTCCATTGAGTATTGTAGCGAATATCTTTGTTTCGATAGGTACTTTTATGAATGAGCGTTTCCTATTCATATCCTCTGTAGGTTTTTGCTTAGCTATTGCCTACTTATTGGCAGGTAATTTGCCCGGATGGATAAAGAATGTCAAAGCATATCGAGGTATTGTGATCGGATTATTGGTAGTTGTATTAGGTTTATATTCAGTAAAGACAATTTCGCGCAATAAGGCATGGAAGGATAACTTTACGCTTTTTGTTACCGATTATAAGACATCCTCCAACAGCGCTTTTTCAAATTACTACTTATCAAGTACATATTTCAATACAAAATATCTGGCAGATAAAGATAGCATGAGAGTAGATTATGACATCCGGCAAGTTTATACTTATTCGAAACGGGCTGTCGAAATCAATCCGAATTATGTAAACGCCTTGGTATATTATGCATGGTCGAACAATATTTTGGGAGACCGAACGGATAGTGTCACTAAATACCCGTTAGAAAACTCGATCAATGCGTTGGTCAATGCCGTTCATGTTAGCCCTTATGGTCCTCACCCAACCCTTAGTATGATGAAAGACTTCCTGATACGCATTCCCAATCCCGAGCAACGCATTAAAGCGTGGGATCAATATATAAATGCCAATCCGGCTGATTACCAGCCATACCATATTGCCGGGCGAATATATGCCATCGAACTGCATGATCCGGCAAAATCCCTCCCTTATTTTGAGAAAACAGTGGAACTGAACCCTCAATTTATCGACGGGTTGATTGATTTAGGTTTTACCTATTCTCTCTTGGGTAACAAAATAAAAGCCCTTGAAATGCAGGAAAAAGCTTATTTGCTCGATCCACATAATGTGTACACTTTGGAAAACCTATTTAATCTCTATCATGAATTGGGAAATACTGAAAAAGCACAATATTTTTATCAGCTATACCAAACAGCTAAACAATCTCGGGTAAAATAATCCTGCTTTATGAAATATCCATGAGCAAAGCACACCAAGCATAATGACTATAACTCATGGATATTCCATCTGACAAATAAAAATAACTGCATATCCGCTTTCAGCACAATGCTCATTCAAACTAAAAGCTACGCTATACTAAAACGCTAAGTCGCTAAGTCGCAACGACGCAAAGGAAAAAATCTTAGCGTCTTTGTGTCATTGCGTCTTCGCGTTTTAGTATACATTTTATTGCTAATAGCGAAACATTACGAACACTATAAATAATTATCTGTGAGTAATTGCGGATATTCAATAAAAATAAAATTATAGACAGATGAAAAAATTAAAACCAATTATAAAGAAACAATATAGTAGATATAGAGAATTTATCTTATACGGTATTATTGGCGGAATAAGTGCGGGAGTTGATTTTTGCGTATTTACGCTTTTATGTAAAATAGATATTCCCTATTTGATTGCAAATGTGGCAAGTGTGCATTGTGGTATTATATGCAGTTTTACGCTCAACAGGCATTTTAATTTCAAGGTAAAAGATAAGATCAAGCGGCGTTTTACATACTTTTATCTGACTGCAATTGCCGGATTAGCAATTAGTTCGTCTATTCTTTACATCTTGATTACGCTCAATGGCTTTAAAGACATATATGCAAAATTGATCGCTTTAGTAGTAGTTGGTATATTCCAATTTTGTATGAATAAATTTATCACTTTCAAGAAACATTGATGATACTGGTAGATTAGAGCAACCATACTCTAAATTTAAAGAAAAAGGAGATAATGACAGTGGCAAAAAACACCATTCATTATCTCCTTTTTTACAAACTCTAAATCAAAAACAAGCCCCAAAATCCATTCAGAACAAACAACAACGATGAATAAAAATCTGAACAAATTTGGGGCTTGAATTAGCTGTAGAGACAAGGCATGCCTTGTCTCTACCATTTACGGCGTTATACTCGCCGAGCAACCGCCATCGCGCGTATAAGTAAAGGTAACCGATCCGGTGCTTACCCCGGTTACCACACCCGCATTCGTTACTGTAGCTACAGCCGTATTATTACTCACCCAAGTGCCGCCTGTAGTTGGCGAAAGCTGGCTGGTGCTGCCGGCACAAATTGCTGTAGCTCCGGTGATAGAAACGGTCGGCTTAGGTTGTGTGGTAATGGTGATAGGGTCGCTATAGCTGGAACCATTTACTACCGCGCGGAACCTGGCAGTCTGCGGCAAGTTTTCGACAACCAAGTTTTCCGTTGTTTCGTTTATATCTACCCATGTGCTGAACGGGCTGTGAGTATACTGCCATTTGGTAACAGTTCCTGTATAAGCACCCAAAGTAAGTGTAATACTTCCTGCGCCTTCGCAAACTGTTTCGCAAGAGGCACTGACTGTACCTCCACATGATGTATTTATATTCATTGTCAAGCTATTGGAAGTGGCTGTGGACGAACTAACACAACCTGCATTCGAAGTTAACACACAAGTGATAACATCTCCATTGACAGGCATATATGTGTAAGTTGACAAAGTGGCTCCACTTATATCTAATCCATTTTTCTTCCATTGATAATTTGGCAAAGTTCCTCCATTGGTTGGAGTAGCTGTAAAACTTACACTAACACCACTACAAGGTGTAGTATTTCCCAAAATACTTATTGAAGGAGTTACCGCCATTGACATACTTATCAAAGCAGAAGTCGATGTAATAGGAGATCCACCGCAAATAGCATCAGTAACTTTGCGCCTATAATACATGTTTGATGTCAATTGAGGGGTGGTATAGCTGGAACCGGCACCTCCACCTACAGTTACATTAAACCGTACATTGTTGCGAATTGTGGATATAGATGATGCTGTAGCTAACGAACCGGCATCTATAGGTGTAGTACCATCTACAAACCTTTGAATTGATTTACTTCCAGCTGCTACATGAGTATAGAATGTTGCATTGTTACCTGTGGTATAACTTCCGGTATTACTCAATACTGCTATTACAATATTTTTTCCAGTATATTGAAAAGAATTGGTAAATGGAATATCTACCCAGAAATTAGATCCTGAATTATTAAATGTTATAGTACCGGAAAAAACCTGTTGCATGTCAGATACCGGAATCCAATCAGATATTGAACTAAAACTTAATTTTGTTGTATTTCCGACATAAATAGTAACCGGATTCTTTGTTTGTGCAGTACTATAAATGTATTGAAATGCTAATGATGTAATTAGATTGTTTACCGATAAACCTGTTAACTCTGATGCGTCAAAAATCTGTTGTGTGTAAGAATATCTGTAATTGGTGTTAATAGGAAAATTGTAGCTTCCCGATGTACCATTACCAATAGTAAAAAGACTGCTATTTCCGCCTGCAACAGGAGACCAAGTAGAGCCATTGGCACTCTGCTCCCACTGGTAAATATAGCTTCCCGATCCTCCTGTTGCATCTCCGGGACTAATAGTATAGGTATCCCCACTGCAAATGGCAGCCGGACTTGGAGAGGTCTGCACAGGCGTAGTTGTAACTATTACCTTTGCCGAAACAGAAGTATGGGTTGTCCCACAAGCATCTGTCACTATACGGCGATAGTACATATCAGACACCAAAGCCTGAGTTGTATAGGTTTGTGTTGTATAGATACCCGAAGCATTAGACCATGAAGCATTATTGACACTTTGCTCCCATTTATAAGTATAGGGTTCGGATCCTCCAGTCGGGGCAGCCATATTAAAGGTATTAGTAGTTCCACTACAGATAGAAACACTGGTTGGGGCTGTTTGAATAATTTCAGGATAGTTCATAACCATAGTCGTAGCCGTTATTTGCCGAGGATCCTGATCCAAAACTACAGTATATTCTCCTATGGCTGTAGGTGCTACAGTTATTGTCGGAGTTGTTGGGTGTGTACCGTCCGGAAGAGTCCAGTAATAACTTTTGGCATATCCTGCATCAAGAGTAATGGATGCATTGGTACATTTGTAGGTAATATCATTCGGAAACTTAAAATCTCCAAACGAAGACAAATATCCATAACATGTTGAAAGCCTGGATGTATTTGCAGCAATATAACCTAAAGTAAATGCACTTTCTGTATTCTCTATCACTACAACTTTATCATTGGCTGCCGTAGGCAATCTGAAACGGGCACATTGCCAGTCGCTCATTCCCGGAACATTAATAGGAGTACCAATAGCCAATGCCGAAGTGACTCCATTATAGGTTATTTTAAAATTATTGCCCTGCCCTGTTCTAAATACAAGGACACCAAATTCATTATCTGCCTGAACTTGATAATAAGAAACCTTTTTCTGAGCAATAGAGTATATACTTGGCAAAACGGCAACACCTTGCTCACTTTCACCCCCGACCTGATAACAATAAATAGGCTTATCTGCTTTTATATATACAGCACTAGCTGTGGAGGGAGTTCCAGCCATTCCAAAATGATATACTTTAGCCTCTCCAGCATTTAAAGTCATCGTTATATTGGTGCCTCCGGTATAAATCGTAATATTTGTTCCATCTTCCGTCCCAACCAAATAAGAACGCTCTGCTACATTTCCTGCTGTCTGGTAAGTTTTTGCCAGTATATATTCTGTTCCAACAGTACTTACAGGTACAATCTGGTCGCCGGCTATATCTCCTCCTCCAATTATATCTTCAAGTACAGTTACTGCTACGGGTTTTGTGGATGTAACAAGAGTTCCTGCCAAAGATCCTGAATTTGGTGTAAACTCAAATATTTTCAATGTTTGTCCCTTGTTCAAAGTTCTGGTAATTGGTACTCCAGCAGCAGAAGATCCCGCTGTTCCAATGCGTATCTTGACAGTAGGAGTTACCTCTACAACAGTACCATCTTCTGTAGCAACAATATCAATTTGATCGCCAGAATCACTAACATAAGGCTGTGTAGATGGGAAATAATTATCGCTTTGCATAGGGATATAAAATTTCATACCTAAAGCTTGATCCCCTTTTAAAGCAAAAATATCGCGCGAATCGGTATGGCTTGCCATATAATAAGCGGCTACTCTCGCATCAGAAGTAATATGCATACCATAAGTAGTCACATTGCCTGCCTGGCTTCTCGGATTCTCTATTTGATGCATAGCAGCCAATGTAGGAAAATCATGTTTATAAACACCTCCCGGAGCAATAGACCGCTCAACAGTAATACGATTTGCACCACCATTTTCAAAGGTAATAACTACATTGGCTGTTTGAACAGTAGGATTGTAAATCAATAAAAATGCAGGAACATTCAGTGGTAAACCATTTACCGGATATTCCGAAGAATGTGGTACGGCAAACCAAAATTCAGTATTTTGCGATAAAGCTCTTTGGGTAAAAATACAACCCAAAAGAAACAATGATAATAGATATTTTTTCATCTGTATATAATTTTACTTTAATTATTATGTGAAATCAATAGTCAGCAACTAACAGGTTTCCGATTAATCGTTTCCGGTAGTCGCTATTTGTTCGCTTTTTATTAATGACGGACAAGTCGCGACCTGTCCCTACAGTTTTACCCAATCACCGCACTAACCATCGCTCCCCACGGACCCTGCTCGCCGCGGGTATTCACCCAGCGGGCTTTATAATATGCCCTTAATCCGGATTGCGTGTCTTTATATTTGACCACAAAGGTTGCTTTGGACGAACTGCCCGCATACGCCATTTCGTCCTCGGTGGGTACCTCCTGGCTCACTTTAAACCATATTTCGCATTGCATTACCCCTGCCGGTTTGGCTTTCGAGCTGCTTGCCTCGTCTTGGATCAGGATGGTGTGCTGTTGTGGTTGCGAAATGTCTATTTTCAGTACAGGGTGCGTTGCAGGCACAGGTGCCGGAGTTTGCGAGCCATCGGCTACGGTAAGCCCCAGGTAAGTCCTGTCATAATCGCTTACATTGCTGTTGAAGCGGATGTTTTCATTCACAAACTGACGGATAACGGTTTTGTATTCCGTTTCGCGTTCGTCGCGCTCCACGCGGTCGGAACTGTTTGCCCCTTCGGGGTTGCTCGCGCGGTTAAACGCTTGTTCGTACTTACTTTTAGCGGCGGTAACCGGTTTAAATTTCTCAGGATCGATTTTGAAACTGCTCAGTTTCTCGTTTGCACGGCTATAAAAGTTTCCCTGCCATACAAAGAAGGCATCGTGCGCTTTGGGAATGTAATCGGGTGTACCCATAATAAAATGTTTTTAGAGATTAATAGGGTCTGTTCATTAAACTGTGTCAACGGGGGAAAGCTAAAAACGATTAATTTTACAACCCCTAACACAGACAAAAGAATGGACAACAAAGAATTTAATTACAATAACTTTGAGCAAGAAGCCATCGAACAACTTCGTCAA